>JAUYFI010000185.1 GCA_030691075.1 Sulfurisoma sp.
TGAATTCCGGCGTGCGTCCGGTTGCCGCGGCTGGCACGCCGGTGTGGCCGCGCGCGGCATGGTCGAAGACGAATCGCTCCTTGCCCCAGCGCAGCACACGCATTTCGACAAGACGATGGAAGGCGATCGACAGCACGAACGAACACACCACAATCATCACGCAGAGCACCGCTGCGTTCGCACCCTGGGATAACGCCGGAAGGAAACCGCCGTTTCCACCGAGTGCGGCGAAACCGTGAAAGAGGACCGGGTGCAGAAGATAGATTCCGTAGCTGGCATCGCCCAGGCTGCCCGAGAACTTCTGCATGATATCTCCTACCGGGAGTCGGCTCCACGCGAGGACCACAAGTACCGTCAGCATCGCACGGCCGCCCCCCTCCAGTCCGGTCAGCATGCTTGCCTGCGGGCTCGTGTGATCGGCAAAAAGCAGTACCAGCAACGCGATGGCAGGTATCCACGCCCACGCACTCCAGCGACGCCCCGGCCTGGAGCGCAGAAACATGCCGATGGCGCAACCACCGGAAAAGTAGGCAATGAATGCGGCGAACTGCGTATAGGCGAACACGTGATCGCTGAACCGGACCATCCCGGACTGAAGCACGCTGTTGACGAAACCCTGCTGGATCAACAGCGTCAGCGCGAGCATCGCTGCAGCAAGCCAGGGTTTGCCTCGGGCCAGCGACGCGCAGACGAGGAATGCAGGAAACAGCAGATAGAAAAGAAACTCTATGCCGAGCGACCAGCCACCAATGACGAGCGAAGATGCGCCGGGATTGCCGACTCCGAACAGCATCGTGATGTTCGGCAGCAGTTGCAGCGCCTTGTGCAGCAGCGCGTCGTTGTCCCGGGCCACGACCCGATACGCCATGGCCAGCGCCAGTACCGCCATGTAAAGCGGCGCCAGCCGCAGATAGCGAATCGCCATGAATGACCGGAAATCCGCCAGCGTGCGCAGTTTGTCCGCGTAGGCCAGCGTGATGCTCGCGCCGGACAGCACGAAGAACACATAGACCGCATACAGACCGATCGCGTCCAGGGTTACCACGTGTTGCCAGGTGAGCAGGTGGTAGCACGCGACTGCGATGGCACAACAGCCTCGCAGCAGATCGAATGCGTGCATGCGCGGCGTCGCGACGGGGGTCACAGCGCATCACTCCGCCAGGGTGACATCCGCACAAGGTGCGACCGTCGAGCGCCCATCAGTAGCTGCCTTTGCCGAGCACCTGACGCACGGTCATCACCAGTATTTTCAGATCGAGCCAGAACGATTGCCGGCGTACATACTCGAGGTCAAGCGCGAGCCGCTGCCCAGCCCTGGCTTCGGACCGCAGCGTTGCCTGCGCCAGCCCGGTGATGCCGGGGCGCACCGATGTTCGCAATGCCCAGTCCTGTTCCGAATAAAGTTCTCGCTGCGCAGGTACGTCAGGGCGCGGCCCGACGAAACTCATGTCGCCGAGCAGTACGTTGAACAACTGCGGCAATTCGTCCAGGCTGGTCTTTCGCAACCATCTGCCTGAACGCGTGATGCGCGGATCGCCCTGGTGCGTCTGATAGCCACCGATCCGGTCGGCGTCGATCACCATGCTGCGGAATTTGAACATCCCGAACGAGCGCCCGTGAAGGCCGACCCTGACTTGCCGGTACACCACGGGGCCGGGCGAGTCGGTTCGCACGATCAGCGCAAGCACGACGAGCAGTGGCCAGATCAGCGCCAGCAGGAGCAGTGCGAAAACAATGTCGATCAGACGTTTCATGTGTTGATGCACAGGGTCCGTTCAGGAACGGGCAACGGGCGCCGTTCGAAGATCGAGACCCAGCGACTGGAAGTCGGGGGCCGCCACATCAACGAAGTCGGTCGGATCGATGAATGTACGCGCCCACAGCTCGACGGCGATCAGCGCGCGCAGTTCGCGCGTCCGATCGGTCTTGCTGCCCCGGTGTTCGTCGATCAATGTCCGGACCACCTTCGGATCGAACAATCCCCGCCCGATGGTTCGTTCGCCGAGCAGAACCTCTTCGACAAAGCCGGACAGGCTGTCGCGGAACCACTCGCCGACCGGAACCGTGAACATCTGCTTCCGGCGATAGGCCAGATCATTTCCGATCAGCGAGCTCACGGCCTTCTTGTAGAGGTACTTCGTCTCGCCGTCCTTCAGCTTGAGTGAGCCCGGCATGCGGAAGGCAAGTTCCATCATCCGGTAGTCGAGAAAGGGCGTACGCGCCTCAAGCGATACCGCCATGCCCATTCTGTCGGGCTTGACCAGATTGTTGCCGGACAGCAGCAGCTGCATGTCGATGTACAGCGCCTGGTTGATGCGGTCCATGTGCCGCGCATCGTCGAACAGCGGATCGGTGACGCTGCGGGAATCGACGTCACCGATCTGCCTGGACAGCGTGCCCGAGTAAAGGGTGCGCTTTGCGGCTTCGTCGAACAGGCTGAGATTCGCGTGATAGGCGTGCCGGAAATCGGCATCGGACGCTGAGGCGGCCGTCGGACGGGCGAAAAAATTGCGGTGCTTGTCGTAGCCGGCGAAAAGCTCGTCGCCTCCGTCGCCGGTCAATACCACCTTCACCTCGCGTGCGGCGAGCTGGGCGACCCGGTAAGTGGGCAGGAAAGACACATCTCCGTGCGGCTGGTCACAGTGCCACACGGCGAGTGGCCAGAGGTCCAGCATGTCTGCATCGACCTTCTGCAGCGTGTGCCGGGTGCCGAACAGTTCGGCCGCCCGGGCGGCATAGGGACTTTCGTCGAATCGCTCCTCATGAAATCCGATGGCATACGTATTGACGGGCTCGGTCATGTGACGGCTCATCATGCCCACCACGGTGCTCGAATCCACCCCGCCGGAAAGAAAGGCGCCGAAAGGTACATCCGACCGCAGACGAAGCCGCACGGCGTCGTCCAGCGTTTCATTGAAGGCATCGATCCAGTCGCCTTCCGTGCGCGTTTCGGCCTGCTGGTCGGCCAGTGACCACCAGCGCGATTCGGTACAGCCCGCGCGATCGATGCGTGCGAGATGCCCGGGCATCAGGTGGCGAATGCCTTCGAACAGCGTGTGAGGTGGCGGGACGTAGTTGAACGTCAGGTAGTGGTGCAGTGCGACCGGGTCCATCTTCCGCGGCACACCGGCGCTCAGCAGTGACTTGATTTCCGAGGCGAAGCACAGCCGCGTGCCGTCGTCGTGGATATAGAGCGGCTTCACGCCGATGCGGTCGCGTATCAGGAACAGCGTATCGATTCGCGCGTCGTGGATCGCAATGGCGAACATGCCATTGAGACGGTGCAGGAAGTCGATGCCATCACGCTCGTAGAGGCGGAGCAAAACTTCGGTATCGGAATGGGTCCGGCACTCGAACGGGGTGCCGGACAGCTCCGCCGCCAGCTCTACATGATTGAATATCTCGCCGTTCTGGACAATGGCAATCGTTTTGTCGTCCGAGACAAATGGCTGGTGGCCTCCTGCGATATCAATGATGGAGAGGCGGCGGTTGCCGATGGCGATGCCGTCACGCTCGCGGACGCCGGTGTCGTCAGGCCCCCGGTGACGAAGCAGGCGTCCCATGGCCTGCAGTCTTGCATCGTCCATCCGGACGTGGTGCCGGTCGTAATAGCCGAATATTCCGCACATCGATCTGCTCCGTAGGGGGCCGAGGACCTGCGCGCACGCGCGAGGCCTTGTCAGTGAAATCTATCTGCCGGCAATTTCGCGGACGATGCGGACGACTTCCGCATGATTCGCCGCGAGGGTGGCGTCATCCGCCTTGCTGTATTCGTCGAATGCCGCGCGCAGTCGCGCGAGCTCCCCCGGAAAATCCATCTCGGACTGCATGGCCTGAACATCCGCCGCCTGTCGGTGAAAGGTACGCGACAGGATGGCGGAGCTCGAACCCAGGCGGACGTGTTCTCCGATGATGCGCTCAGCGGGCAGCAGCCCTTCACCGACCCGCGCCAGCCCGCCGAATCCGAACGGAACACCGAGCTGGCGCAGCTGCGCGGCCGCGCCATCAAGCAGACCTTCGGCCAGCGGTTCGAACATGAATTTCAGCCCAAGCGAAAGATGCAGGTCGTTCAGACCGATGAAGACTTCCGCAACACCGGGCACGCTTGCGACCTGGGGCAATACGTCGAGTGCCGCGGCTGTCTCCGCCAGCGGGATGACAGGCAAGCGACCGCCGACCACAGCACAGAAGGCCTCTACCTCGCTCACCTTATGAAACATGGGGAGCATCAGGATATCTGCCCCGCGGGCAATCGCGTCTTCGATCTCCTCGCTTGAACCCGCATGCCAGGGGTTGAGTCGCACCAGCAGCGTGGTGTCGCCGATCGCATCCCTTACCCGGCTTATATCCGCCGGAACATGGCGCGAAACCCAGGTATCCAGATGCCCCTGTCGCTCCTGCTTTCCCAGGTATTCCAGATCCACAAAAATACGATCGACTCCACATTGCGCAACGAACCGTGCAATGTCGGGCCGATTGACGATCATCATCAGTTTCATCATGAGGCACTCTTTTTCGTGGACCTTGCAAACGATGCACGCAGTCTGCCATCGAGGATCGCGGCGCTGGCCAGAAATGCCGCGAAGGACGCACTGGCCCACGCAGCGCGGGCAAGCAGACCATCGCTGCTGCGGTCGCCAAGGAGCGCGATACCCGCCGCAATCAATGCGGGAAGTAAAAGAGCCTTCGGCGCGTCCCTGAAGGCGAGCGGAACAGTGCCAGGACCGAATCGCCTGCCCGCCTGCCACGACAACAGGACGGCACCCAGCGCATAGACGCCGGCATAAGCGGCCATCACCCCGGGCAGACCCAGCAGGTTGCGGGCAATCGGGGCTGTGGCTGCGACGGCGACGAGCATGATGGCCGCCGTCACGACCAGTGGGCGCGTGTGGCCGCTGGCCGCGAACGCCGAACCATAGATGGTCAGCAAGCCCTGAAACGGAAGGGACACAAAACCGATCGCCGCAAGCACCGACAAGGCTTCGACCTGTCCGGACTCGAACGATGCCTTGAAGAAGGCAAGCTGCACGAGCGTATCCGAAAATATTGCCGCGGGAATCGCGATGCCGATGGAAATGCCGATCACCACCCGCATGCCGAGCGCCAGGTTTGCCTGCACGCGATCACGCGTACCGTGGGCAACGTCAGCGGCAAGACGCGGCAGCAATACCGTGCTGATCGACCCGATCACCACCCCCATGGGCAACTCGACCAACTTGTAGGCGTAGTTGAACAGGGACAGCGCGCCCGCCTCTTCGAGTGACGAGATGGCGCGGGCAAGCGGTGGCAGCGCCACCAGAATGGTGATGAAGCTGAAACTGCCCAGAAAATGCCGGATCAACGACCGGTCGATGAGGTTTTTGCGCTCAGTCGGCGCGATCCAGTCGTGCCTGAGTTCGGATGCCTGCATCAGCAGCCGCAGCAGACACCCCCCTGTCACGCCAACAGCGATGGCCAGCACGGTCTTGTCAGCGTCCGCCATCAGCAGGCAGGAGATGACTGCAAGGTTGAACACCAGTGTTCCCGCAGCACCGATTGCGAAGCGCCCGTTCGCATTCAGCAGCGCCACCACGACGCCGGACAGCGCGGCCAGTGGCAGCGCCACAGTCATGAGACGAAAAGCGTTGCCGTGAGGCGCGAGCGTCGCGGCAGGCAAACCCGGAGCGAGAACGCCGAGCATCTGCGGAGCCAGCGCGAACAGCACCAGAGCAAGCAGCAGGAACAGCCCGCCGACGAGTCGGGATGCCTGCAAGAACAGCGCTGTGTCGGCGCCACCTTCAAGTCGCTTGAAGGCCGGAACCAGGGCAGCTGCAAGCCCGCCGCTGAGCAGCAGGTTGACCATGAGATCCGGAAATGTAAGGAGGACGATTGCGACGTCGGTGCTGTCCGTTGCGCCGGCGCGCAGTGCAATCAACCACTCCCGGCCGAATCCCGTGACCCGGCCGAGCAGGACAAGGCCGGCTACGACCAGCGTACTGCGCAGCATCGCATCGCCGCGACCACTCGTGCCGGCGGGTACGGGCGCGTTGCCCTTCATCGAAAAAGAACCATCAATAAGTAAGGTCTGAAGAAGCGGAAACCGCTGCCTACGCGAGCGGCGAGGCGAACCCAGCCTCTGACGGGGCGGGCGTGCTACCCGCGGTGCAGCTTCTGGACCAACGCACAGACGAGCCCGCAGAAACACTTTGCGAGCACGTGCGAATATTAACAGGCTGGCGACAAACGCAGCGCGCCGCCGCTTGAAGCTGGGCAGCAAAGCCGCCAGGCCGACCACCGGTGTTCGGGCGGCCGAAGGTGGCCACACATCCCGGCCGATGGAACGGACGCACTCCGCTGCCGCATGACTGTCTTGTCAGGTCACCGCATCGCTGTACGATTCGGAGCCCCCGGACAACATGGCGCCTTGCTTCCCCGAACTGCGGCCGACCTACGCATGCGCTTCCTTTATTCAACCCTCTGGATCCTGGTGCTGCCGCTGGCACTGCTGCGGCTGTTCTGGCGCTCGCGCAGCGAAGCGGGGTATGCCCGGAATATCATGCAACGGCTGGGATTTTTTCGTGCGGTCACCCTGCGGTCCACCATCTGGCTGCATGCCGTGTCGGTCGGCGAAACCCGGGCCGCGCAAACGCTGATCGACGCCCTGCGCGCCCGCTGGCCGGACGCCCGCATCCTGCTGACCCAGACCACGGCGACCGGTCGGGCCACCGCACAGTCGCTGTATGGCGACGCGGTGACGCTGGCGTGGTTGCCGTGGGATCTGCCGTGGTCGCAGCGGGCCTTCCTGCGCGTCTGGCGTCCGGCCATCGGCATCCTGCTGGAAACGGAACTGTGGCCCAACCTGATCGCCGAATGCCGACGCGCCGGCGTGCCGGTGGTGCTGGCGAATGCCCGCCTGTCCGAACGATCGGCGCACCGCTATGCGCGTCTGCCGTCGCTGGTCGGCGCCATGCTGCAAAGCCTGTCGGGCGTTGCAGCCCAGACGGAGGCGGACGCCGGGCGACTGCGCGCGCTGGGCGCGCGGGCGGTGACGGTCGCCGGCAACCTCAAGTTCGACCTGTCACCGCCGCCGGATCAACTCGCTCTCGGCGAGCGCTGGCGCGCGGCGCTGGGCCGGCGCCGCATCGTACTGCTGGCCAGCACGCGCGACGGCGAAGAGACGCTGCTGCTGACGGCGCTCGAAGCCTGCCTGCCGGATGACGTGCTGATCGCGCTGGTGCCGAGGCACCCGCAGCGTTTCGACGCGGTTGCGCGCCTGGTGGCCGGTCGCGGCCTGACGCTGGCACGGCGCAGTGCCGGCACGCTGCCGGGCGACAACGACCGGGTGTGGCTCGGCGATTCGATGGGTGAAATGTTCGCCTGGTACGCACTCGCCGATCTGGCGGTCATCGGCGGCAGCTGGTTGCCGCTGGGCGGTCAGAACCTGATCGAGGCTTGCGCGGCAGGTTGTCCGGTAATCATCGGACCGCACACGTTCAACTTCGCCCAGGCCACCGAAGATGCACTCGCTGCCGGCGCCGCGCTGCGCGCAGCCGATGTCGACGAGATGGCGGCGACCACATGCCGGTTGCTTGCGGATCCGGCATCGCTGAAAACCATGTCAGACGAAGGTCGCGCCTTTGCGGCCTCGCATCGTGGCGCGACCGGACGCTGCATGGCCCTGATCCGACCCCTGCTGCAGCCCCGGCTCGACCGGCTGGCAGACGGTGATCGCCCGCCCTGCGCTCCGGTCATCTGACCCTGACCGCACCCGCCGACAGCACCGGGAGCTTCTGCCTCGCATAACCGGCGGGCAAGGTTACGAAACCCACCGTGCGGTAGCGCCCGACCACGCTTGGCGCCACTTCGATCGCTGCGCGCCGGCCGGTCGCCGAATGTGACTCGACCCACCAGCCCGCTTCATCCCGCACGGTGCGGGTGCCGAACGGGCGCGCCAGCGGCTCGCCGATGAACACGCCCTCGCCCGGCCAGGCGACGCTTTTCCAGTAGGCCTCGATCAGCGTGTCGCCTTCCGCGTACATGCTCATCAGGATGCCCGGGTGCGGGAATTTCCCCAGGTGGTTGCAGGGTTCGATCACCGTGCCGTAGCTGCCGGTGGCGCCCGCCGTCAGCCATTCGAGTGCGCTCATCTGCGCGGTATTGTCGAGCAGCGTGCCGCCGACCGATGTCAGGTGGTCGGCCGGTGCGCCCGGCAGAAAGCCCAGCGTCGGCAGCGCCGGCACGCGCACCGCGCCGGTGAAGTAGCCGATCACGTCCTGCTGGCCGAACGCTTCAGCCGCCCTCGGGCTGGCGAATTGGAGGCCACGCACCTGAGCCATCGTTTCGTCGAACAGCAGCGAGCGAACATTGCGCGCCGTGTCTTCGGTGCGCACCAGATACACCGTGCCCTTCGGATAACTGTAGTCGGCGGCCACGCCGCGGTCGATCAGGCGCTTCACCTGCTCGACCGATTCGCCCGCCAGCAACATGGCCGGCCGCGGCATGGCGGCGTTCTCGGGCGCATTGCGGCCGTTGTTGAAGTAGCCGCTCGGCCGCGTCGGGCCGCAGGTCGATGAACAGAAGCTTTCGTCGTAGCCGAAGGCAAAGGCGGAAGTGATGCTCATGCATCCGGCACGCCACGGACGCGTCCAGGCCAGTGCGAAGGCCTTGATGCCGGGCGCCAGCTTCGCGCCGACCTCGGCATGGACACGTTCGAACTCTTCGCGCGACAACGCGCCGCGCTCGTGCGGAAAGCTCACCTCGATGACGTTGGCGGCCGGAATGTCGCGCTGCTGGCGATAGTAGGCGGCCGCTTCGACGCTCGCCGGATCCGATACATTGACGATGATCGCAAGTTCGCCAGGGCCGAGGGCGTTTGCAGCAGGTACGCAGAACAGCAGCAGGGCCGGCAGCAGGTGGCGCAGGCAGGACGGGAATTTCGGCATGTCGCGTTCGGAAGGCAATCCGGCAAGGTCGTCAGTCTACATAGAGGCGGGCCGTGTGCGAGACACCTGACCGCACCCGGGCATGGCACCATCGCAAAGCAGCCCGGTCCCTGCGCCCACGAAAATATCAAACGGAGGTTCACACGAATGCGTTACCAAGCCTATCTTGAGCAGTGCAATGCCGACAGCCTGACGATGATCGACGCCGCCGTGCCGCGCCCCGGTCCCGGTCAGGTGCTGGTGAAGATGCGCGCAGCGTCACTGAACTACCGCGATCTGTTCATCCTTCAGGGTTTGTATCCCGGCGTCGACTCCAAGGATCTGGTTCCGCTGTCCGACGGCGCAGGCGAAGTGGTCGAGACAGGTGCGGGCGTTGATCGCTTTGCCGCGGGCGACCACGTGATCGGCACCTTCTTCGAAACCTGGATCGCCGGTCGGCTGCAGCCTGACTACTTCGGCAAGACGCTGGGCGGCACCGCGCCCGGCGTGCTGACCGAATACCGCCTGTTCCCGCAGGAATCGCTGGTGGCCAAACCGGCTCACCTGAGCTTCGAGGAAGCGGCAACCCTGCCGTGCGCCGCCGTGACCGCGTGGAATGCGCTGTTCGAAGGTCCGGTCCCGCTGCGCGCTGGCGACCGCGTGCTGGTGCTCGGCACCGGTGGCGTGTCGATGTTCGCACTGCAACTGGCGAAAGCAGCGGGCGCCGAGGTGATCGCCACGTCGTCGAGTGATGCCAAGCTCGAAAAGGCGAAGGCGCTCGGCGCGACCACGCTGATCAACTACCGCAGCCATCCGGACTGGGATCAGGAAGTGCGCGCGGCCACCGGCGGCGTGGGCGTCGACCACGTGGTCGAAGTCGGCGGCCCGGGCACGTTGCAGCGCTCGATCGCTTCGCTCGGCCAGAACGGTCAGGCGCATCTAATCGGCGTGCTGACCGGCGGCGAGATCAATCCGCTGCCGCTGCTGTTCACCACCTCGACGGTACGCGGCGTATTCGTCGGCTCGCGTGAAATGTTCGAGTCGATGAACCGCGTGATTTCACTGCACAAGATCCACCCTGTCATCGACCGCGTGTTCGGCTTCGACGAAGCACGCGCGGCGCTTGCACATCAGCAGAGCCAGGCCCACGTCGGCAAGGTTGTCGTGAGCATCGGCTGAGCGGCGGCGGGAGCGGCCCGTGGGAGCGACGATCCACGGCTGGCCCTGCATGGCCAGCCGGCTCTGCGGGCGGCGAGCAGTGCTCGCCGAAATCCCCGCTCCGCCCCCGTCGCGATCAGTGCGGTGACCATCGCGCCGCACCCCAGCGGCCGCGTCCACCGGGGCGGCTACAGCGCCCGCGCGCCGAAGCTGTCGCAGGCCTTCATTTCGCCGCTGTCGAGGCCGCGCTTGAACCAGCGCACGCGCTGTTCGGCGCTGCCGTGGGTGAAACTTTCCGGCACCACATAGCCCTGCGCCTGTTTTTGCAGCGTGTCGTCGCCGATGGCGGAGGCGGCGCGCAGCGCCTCTTCGATATCACCCTGCTCGAGAATGCCGCGCGAGCGGTCGGCGTGGTGCGCCCAGATGCCGGCGAAGCAGTCGGCCTGCAGTTCCATGCGCACCTGCAGCTGATTGGCTTCGCGCTCGCTGACCCGCTGCTTCGTGACCTGCACCTTCTCCGCAATGCCCAGCTGGTGCTGCACGTGATGGCCGATTTCGTGCGCAATCACGTAGGCCTGCGCAAAATCGCCTGGCGCGGCGAAGCGCGCCTGCAGATCGCGGTAGAAGTCGAGGTCAAGATAGACACGCTCATCGCCCGGGCAGTAGAACGGCCCCATCGCCGCCTGCCCGGTGCCGCAGGCGGTCTGCGTGCCGCCGGTGTAGAGCACCAGTTTCGGTTCGCGGTACTGCTTGCCGCCGGCGCGGAACAGTTCGTTCCACGTGTCTTCCGTGTCAGCCAGCACCTGTGCGGTGAAACGCGCCAGTGCATCGTCTTCGGCCCGACCGGTGGACTGCACCCCGGGTGACACCGGCGCCTGCTGCGAAGTCTGCGGCACGCCGGCACCCATATTGAGCACCACTGACGGATCGACGCCGAAATACATCGCCACCAGCGCCAGCACGATGGTGCCGATACCGATCTTGCGCCCGCCGCCCCCCATCATGCCGCCGCCACGTGCGCCCCGGCGGTCCTCGATGTTGTCGCTTTCCCGCCCGTCGCCCAGTCGCATGTCAATCTCCGATGAATGCGCGGATCATGGCAGAACTTCGAGGATCAGGTGGTCGCCGTGTCCATCACCGGCAGCCACAGTGTCACCGTCGTGCCGAGCCCCGGCGCGCTTTCGATTTCGATCTCGCCGCCATGCAGATCCATGATTTCCTTCACCAGCGACATGCCCAGACCGGTGCCCGGAATGTTGCCCGACGGGTCGGCGCGGTAGAAACGCTCGAAGATGCGCGCCTGCTGGTCCGGCGTCATGCCGATGCCGCGGTCGATCACGCACATGCCGGCCATCAGGCGCGAATTGCGCAGGGCTTCGCACACCGTCACCACCACCTCGCCGCCGCCCGGTGAATACTTGAAGGCGTTGGTGATGACGTTGCCGAGCGCGCGCACCATCTTCGAGTGATCGACCCGGATGCGCGGCACCGCCGGCGGCATGTCCAGCCGCACGGTATGGCTGTCGTCCGGCATGGTCAGCGCTTCCAGCGTGGCGCTGATGACACCCTTCGCCGACAGATCTTCGAACCGGAAATCCTGCCCTGCCCGTGCCTCGATGCGCGCCAGGTCGAGCAGATCGTTGATCAGATTGACCAGCACGCGCGACTGGCGATGAATGATGGTGTGCATGCGCCGACGCGCCTGCTCGTCGTACTCGCGGTTGATCAGCAGTTCGGCAAAGCCGAGGATCGACGCCAGCGGCGTACGCAGTTCGTGTGCCGCGGTGCTAAGGAACTCGCTCTTCATGCGGTCGACCTCGAACTGCTGCGTGATGTCGCGGAAGTACAACACCGTCTCGGAGCGGCCCTCGGGCGCCACGCGAGCACTGCGCTCGAGCACCCGCGGTTCGGGCAGCCGGAGCCACAGGCGCTGCGGTTCGGCGGTCGATTCATCAAGTACCAGTCCCGGCCACGGCTTGTCCGGGTCGGCCAGCCGGGCCAGCCGGCTGTCGAATGCGGCGGCGCTGAGACCGATCAGTTCGGACTGCGCCAGTTCGGTCATGCGCAGGAACGCCGGATTCACATTGGTCAGCGTGCCGGCCACGTCGAAGGTGACGAAACCGTCCGGCGACAACGAAAACACGGTGTGCAGCCGGTTGGTGCGGCGGATCAGCTTGCGTTCGAACTCGATGCGCTCGGTCACGTCGCCGAACACGTCGACGTAATGCGTGACCCGGCCTTCGTTATCGCGCACCGGAGACGACGACAGCGCCACCCAGATCGACCGGCCGTCGGCGCGCCTGACGTCGACCGTGGTGCTGAACGGCTTCTGGTGAGCGATCGCCCAGCGCATTTCATCCAGCACGTGCTCCGGGTTCTGTTCTCCCGACGCCAGGGTGAAGGTGCGGCCGATCACTTCGTCGGCCACACGGGCGGTCAGTCGTTCGAACGCCGCATTCACATACACCACCGGGTAACCGCCGCGCTGAACGTCGCGGATGATCACCGCCTCGCTCGACGATTCGAGCGCGCGGTCGTGCAGACGCATGCGCGTCTGCGCCTCCACCTGTTCGGTGATATCGCGCATCAGCAGCGAATACACCGGTCGCCCGTGCAGGTTGAAGCGGCTGGCCGACACGGTGACCGGAAAACGTCGCGAGCGTCGTACGCCCTGCACGTCCTGCCGGAAGCGCCAGCGCAGCCCGATCGAGTGCGGGTCCGCCTGGCCGGCAAACCATGCGGCATCGAACATCGGCAGCAGGCGCGCCAGCGGCAGCCCGATCACTGCATCGATGCCGATCTCGAACATTTCGGCGGCCGAACGATTGACGGTCAGCACCATGCCGGATTCGTCGGTGGTGACGATGCCGTCGGCAGCGGTATCGAGCAATGTCACCAGACGGGATTCGCTGAGGGTCAGCGCCTGCGTCATCGCGTGCGCGCTGCGATTGGCACGCGCCGTCGTCGCCAGCAGGCGCAGCAGGTAAAAGAGCAGCGCGCTCAGGCCGGCACCCATCAGCGGAACCAGCCAGAGCACGAGGTGGTCGGCGCTGAAATCAGCCGGTGCGCGCAGGCGCACCGTCCACGCATGCCCCGCCAGCTCGATCTCGCGCACCGCTTCGAGCGACGAAACCGGCTTGTCGTTGGCGCTGCTGTACAGCAGCGTGGCGGGCGATACGCCCCGTCCGTCGTGGATCATCACGACCACCTTGTCGGCGAAGCCGAGCAGGATGTCGCCAAACAGATCGTGCGCACGGAATGGACTGTAGATAAAGCCAAGAAGTGCGCGGCCGCGTTCGGCCGGCGTGTCGGCCTGCTCGTCGCGCGCGTACAGCGGGTAGTACAGCAGGAAGCCCGGCTGTATCGACCCCTTTCCCTCCTGCACCAGCGTCACCCGCCCGGACAGCGCCACGTTGCCGGTATCGCGCGCGCGCCGCATCGCGGTGGCCCGCACCGGCTCGGAATACATGTCGTAGCCGATGGCCTTGAAGTTGCGCGCATCCAGCGGCTCGAGAAACACGACGCTGTGGTACTCGTCGCGCTCGTGCTTCGGCCAGACCGCATAGGCCGGCATGTCATTGAGCCGGATCGTCTCTTCATGAGCAGCCAGTTGTGCCGCCGGAACGCGCAGCGACAACCCCACTCCGAGCACGCCGGGAAAGTTGCGCTCCAGCCCCAGTTGATTTACGTAGTTGTACCAGTCCGCGCGCGTCACCTCGTCGCTGGCCTGGATCAGGCCGGCCGCCGCCCGCAGGATGTTCTCGTGCGCCTCCATGCGCAGGCTGATCTGGGCGACCACCTTGTCGACCTCGTTGTCGAAGCGCTCGGCCGTGGCCTGGGCCAGCCTGTCCCACAGCAGAAAGGTGATCACCAGCGTGACCAGCATGCCGAGCGCCAGCGCCGGCCAGGCGAGCAGCGACGGATCGCGCAGCGCGCGCGCCAAGGGCGGCACGGCGTTGCCGGATGCGCCGGACGTTTCGGCAGACACCCGGTCGTACAGGTTCATTTCGCGTCAGGCGGATTCAACAACCCGGCGATGCGGTCCAGCAGTTCCATCGGGCTGAAGGGCTTGGTCAGGTAGGCATTTGCACCGGCTTCGAAGCCGATCTCGATGTCGCGCTGCTGGCTGCGTGCGGTGAGCAGGATGACTGGAATTGCGTGCAACGCCGCATGCTGGCGCACTCTGCGGCACAACTCGAGACCGTCCATCGAGCCCGGCATCATCACGTCGAGCAGGATCAGGTCGGGTGGGCATTGCTGCAACAGCGTCCAGCCGGCATCCGCATCCGGCGCCTCGGCCAGCTCGAAATCACCGAACTCGAGGGTCATGCGTATCAACTGGCGAATCTCGGGCTGGTCTTCCACCAGCATGATCCGGGCGCGCATGTCAGCGTACCCCGCCGACGCGCGAACGGCCGGTTGCCACCCGCGGCCGGGCGGGGCTGAAGTGTCGGAAATTCATGGGTCCGGAAGTGTCGTTACGCCAGAAATGGGAGGCAGTAAAGTTTAACGACACCCGGAGCCGCGGACTTGAGCCATGGCTGCGGCACTGCTGCCGCAGCCATGGCTCAGTCGGCTGCGAATTCCAGAATGATCTGGTCCACCGTCAGGCTTTCGCCCTGCTGCGCCGATACCTTGCCGATCACGCCGTCGCGTTCGGCGCGCAGGATGTTTTCCATCTTCATCGCCTCGATCACCGCCAGCCGTTCGCCGGCCTTGACCGCCTGGCCCGGCTTCACCGCGACTTCGCGCAGCAGGCCCGGCATCGGCGACAGCAGGAAGCGCGACAGATCGGGGGCGGCCTTGACCGGCATGCGCTGGAGCAATTCGGCGGCGCGCTCGCTCATCACTTCGGCGTCAACGCGCGCGCCGCGGTGCTGCAGCCGGTAGCGCAGGCCGACGCGCTCGACCTGCAGCGTGAACGGGCGGCCATCGATCTCGCCGCGATACACCGGTTCGGACACGCGCCAGTCGCTCACCATTCGGTGGCGCACGCCGTCGATCAGCACCGCGTGGTGGTCGCCGTCGTTTTCGATATGCACCCGGTGTTCAACGCCGCGCAGGCGCACCACCGCATCCGGGCTGATGCGGAATTCGTGTCCGGGCAACTGTCCGACGATGCGCGACGCGCGTTCGATGTAGCGCTGGTGCACCGTGGCAGCCACCGCCACCAGCAACGCCTCGTCCTCGTACGCGGCGGTCGCCGGATCGTAACCGTGTGGATACTCTTCGGCGATGAAGGCGGTCGTGAAGTCGCCGGAGGCGAAGCGCGGGTGACCGAGCACCGCCGACACGAAGGCGATGTTGTGGTTCGGGCCGCGGATGCAGAACGCGTCGAGCGCGTCGCGCAGCTGCGCGATCGCTTCGGCACGGGTGGCGCCGTAGCAGATCTGCTTGGCGATCATCGAATCGTAATGCATCGACACTTCGCCGCCTTCGAACACGCCGGTGTCGACGCGCACGCGGTCGCTGGCGACCGGCGGACGGTAGCGGATCAGCCGACCGACCGACGGCAGAAAACCGCGCGCCGGGTCTTCGGCGCAGATGCGCGCTTCCATCGCCCAGCCTTCGAGCTTCACGTCGGCCTGTGTGAAAGCGAGCTTTTCGCCCGCCGCCACGCGGATCATCTGTTCGACCAGATCCAGGCCGGTGATCAGTTCGGTCACCGGGTGCTCGACCTGGAGCCGGGTGTTCATTTCGAGGAAGTAGAACGACTTGTCGCGCCCGACCACGAACTCGACCGTACCGGCAGACTGGTACTGCACCGCCTTGGCCAGCCGCACCGCCTGTTCGCCCATCGCGCGCCGGGTGTCCGGATCGATGAACGGCGACGGCGCCTCTTCGATCACCTTCTGATGACGACGCTGGATCGAACACTCGCGCTCGTTCAGATACACCACGTTGCCGTGGCCATCGCCCAGCACCTGGATTTCGATGTGGCGCGGCTCTTCGACGAATTTCTCGATGAACACGCGATCGTCGTTGAAGGCATTCTTCGCCTCATTGACGCAGGAGGCGAAACCTTCATGCGCCTCGGCATCGTTGAACGCCACCCGCAAACCCTTGCCGCCACCGCCGGCACTGGCCTTGATCATGACCGGATAGCCGATGCCGCGCGCGATCTCGACCGCGCGCTCCGGGCTTTCGATCGGGTCATTCCAGCCCGGAATGGTGGTCACGCCGGCCTCTTTCGCCAGCTTCTTCGACGCGATCTTGTCGCCCATGGCGCCGATGGCGTGCGCCTTCGGTCCGATGAACACAATGCCCTCGCGTTCCAGCGCAGCACAGAAGGCTTCGTTCTCCGACAGGAAACCGTAGCCCGGGTGCACCGCCTCGGCGCCGGTCGCCTTGCAGGCGGCGATGATCTTGTCGATCACCAGATAGGACTCGCGCGCCGCCGCCGGACCAATGCACACGGCTTCGTCGGCCAGCTCCACATGCAGCGCGGCGCGGTCGGCTTCGGAATACACGGCCACCGTGGCGATACCCATGCGGCGTGCCGTGCGGATGACGCGGCACGCAATCTCGCCGCGATTTGCGATCAGTATCTTTTTAAACACGGAAGGTCTCCTACGATCAGTATGTTCTTGAACATGTCATGGAACTGGACGGCAAAAGAGCTCGCTGCCCTCACCCGGCGCTGCGCGCCACCCTCTCCCGCTGAGGCAGGCGAGGGAACACCGCCGAGCGCCGACTACTCCCCTCTCCCGCATCAGCGGGAGAGGAGCAGGGGGTGAGGGCGCGCGCTGCGAGTCGTCACGGTTTGCGATCAGTATCTTGTTGAACAAGCCAGGTCTCCTGCAATCAGTATGTTCTCGAACATGTCATGGAACTGCGCCGCAAACGAGCCCGCTGCCCTCACCCGGCGCTGCGCGCCACCCTCTCCCGCTGAGGCAGGCGAGGGAACACCGCCGAGCGCCGACTACTCCCCTCTCCCGCATCAGCGGGAGAGGGGCAGGGGGTGAGGGCGCGCGATCACAGCGGAATGTTGCCGTGCTTGCGCCACGGGTTTTCCAGCTGCTTGTCGCGCAGCATGGCCAGCGAGCGACAGATGCGCTTGCGCGTTTCGCTCGGCATGATCACGTCGTCGATGAAACCGCGCTTGCCGGCGATGAAGGGGTTGGCGAACTTCTCGCGGTACTCCGCCTCACGCGCCGCAATGCGCTCCGGGTCGTTCTTTTCTTCGCGGAAAATGATTTCCACCGCGCCCTTGGGCCCCATCACCGCAATCTCCGCGCTCGGCCAGGCGAAATTCACGTCGCCGCGCAGGTGCTTTGAACTCATCACGTCGTAGGCACCACCGTAGGCCTTGCGGGTGATCAGCGTCACCTTGGGCGCCGTGCACTCGGCGTAGGCATAGAGCAGCTTGGCGCCGTGCTTGATGATGCCGGCGTATTCCTGCGCCGTGCCCGGCATGAAGCCCGGCACGTCGACGAAAGTGACGATGGGGATGTTGTAGGCGTCGCAGAAGCGGACGAAACGCGCCGCCTTGATCGCGGACTTGATGTCGAGGCAGCCGGCCAGCACCAGCGGCTGGTTGGCGACGATGCCGACGGTCTGGCCTTCCATGCGGCCGAAGCCGATGACGATGTTCCTGGCATGGTCGGGCTGCAGCTCGAAGAAGTCGACGTCGTCGACCGTCTTGATGATGAGTTCCTTGATGTCGTAGGGCTTGTTCGGATTGTCCGGCACCAGGGTGTCGAGCGAATAGTCGAGGCGCTCGGCCGGATCGGAGGTTGGCCGGATCGGCGCCTTGTCCCGGTTGTTCAGCGGCAGGTAGTTGAAGAAGCGGCGCAGCATCAGCAAGGCATCGACGTCGTTCTCGAAGGCGAGATCGGCGACGCCGGACTTGGTGGTGTGCGTCGTCGCGCCGCCGAGTTCCTCGGCCGTCACCTCCTCGTGGGTCACGGTCTTCACCACTTCGGGGCCGGTGACGAACATGTAGGAGGTGTCCTTGACCATGAAGATGAAGTCGGTCATCGCCGGCGAATACACCGCGCCGCCGGCGCACGGGCCCATGATCATGGAGATCTGCGGGATCACGCCGCTGGCCAGCACGTTGCGCTGGAACACGTCGGCATAGCCGCCGAGCGCCGCAACGCCTTCCTGGATGCGCGCGCCGCCCGAGTCGTTGAGGCCGATCACCGGGGCGCCGACCTGCATCGCCTTGTCCATGATCTTGCAGATCTTCTCGGCATGGGCCTCGGACAGCGCGCCGCCGAACACCGTGAAGTCCTGCGAGAAGACGAACACCATGCGGCCGTTGATGGTGCCGTAGCCGGTGACGACGCCGTCGGAGGGCACCTTGTTGTCGGCCATGCCGAAATCGACGCAGCGGTGTTCCTTGAACATGTCCCACTCTTCGAAGGTGCTGTCGTCGAGCAGCAGCTCGATGCGCTCGCGCGCGGTGAGCTTGCCCTTCTTGTGCTGCGCGTCGATGCGTTTTTGCCCGCCGCCGAGGCGGGCCTGTTCGCGCTTGTCGTCGAGTTGCTGAATGATTTCGTGCATCGCTGGATTCCCTCAATCGAACTTCACGTTGTCGTAGGCATGCCCGGGCAAGTCGAGCAGTTGCTGCGCGGCCGCGGCCGGGGTCGCCGTGCCGGCCTCGACGGCATCCAGCAGTTGCGGCAGCGCCTCGCGCACACCGGGGTGATCGCGGAAGCGCGCGCGCAGGCCCGAGTCGATCAGTTGCCACATCCAGGCCACCGTCTGGTGCCGGCGTTTCACCGTGAGTTCGCCGGCCGTTTCGAGCGCGGCGCGGTGGGCCTCGATGCTCTGCCAGAATTCGGCGATGCCCTCGCCCTTCGCGGCGCTGGCCTGGAGCACCGGCGGCTGCCAGTGTTCCGAAGCGGGCCGCAGCAGGGTCAGCGCCGTGCGCATCTGCGCCGCCGCCATCTCGGCGGCGAGCGGATCGATGTCGGCCTTGTTGAAGACGACGATGTCGGCCAGCTCGACGATGCCCTTCTTGATGGCCTGCAGATCGTCGCCGGCATTGGGCAACTGCAAGAGCACGAAGACGTCGGTCATGCCGGCCACGGCGGTTTCAGACTGGCCGACGCCGACGGTCTCGACGATTACCACGTCGAAGCCGCTGGCCTCGCACAGCAGCAGCGCCTCGCGCGTCTTCTCGGCGACGCCGCCGAGCGAGCCCGATGAGGGGCTGGGGCGGATGAAGGCCTCTTCGCGCTGCGACAGGCGTTCCATGCGCGTCTTGTCGCCGAGGATGGAGCCGCCCGAGATCGTCGAGGACGGATCGACCGCAAGCACCGCGACGCGCTTGCCCTGTTCGATGAGAAACAGGCCGAGCGCCTCGATGAAGGTCGACTTGCCCGCGCCCGGCACGCCCGAGATGCCAACGCGAATTGCCTTTCCGGTCCGCGGCAGCAAGGCGGCAAGCAGCGCTTGCGCCCGCGCCTGGTGGTCGGGACGCGTCGACTCGATCAGGGTGATGGCCTTGGCCAGCGCGCGGCGCTGGCCGGACAGCACGTCGTCGACGAGCGCCGCGTCGGAGGCTGTCATGCGGAGCGAGAGATTCTCGTCGGGTAGCAGGTTCACGCGACGATTCGCGCCACCGTCGCGATGGCATCCTTCCACGATTTTTCCAGCATGCTTCCTCTCCTCGAATCCTTCAAACGATCTCGAACCCCCGCCCGTCCGGCAGGCGGTAACGCTCGAAGTCGTTGCGGTCGACGGTCATGATTTCGGTGATGCCGGTCTCGCTGGCCAGCCAGTAGAGCGAGGCATCGGCCAGATCCATTTCGCGCTTGCCGGCTTCGGTATAGCGCCGCATCCAGACCAGAATGTCATCGAGATGACTGACATCGAAGGGGTAGATCTGGGCACCGCCCTGACGAATGAAATTGAGCATTGCAAAGCGAGGCTCGGGCGAGAGCAGATAGGATGCCTCGACGATGCAGGGCCAGGTGGTCACGAAACGCAGTCCGTCGCGATCCGCCGCCAGCACGATTTCGCGATAGCGCGCGTGATGACGATCGGTCGATGCGAACAACGCGATCAGCGGCCCGGAATCAAGAAGAATGTTTCTCACGCAGTAGGGCCTTCACGCGTTCGCCGGCGTTTTCGGACAGGTCGGTCGTCGGCTCCATTACCCTGTACGCCTCCTGATCGATCACTTGACGATAAATCGCCGCTGGGCTTTTCAGGCCCAGCACGCGCTCCAGCGCATCCTTGACGAATTCCGATTTGGTGATGCCCAGACGCCGCGCTTCCTGTTCCACGCGGCCCTCGAGCAGGGGATCGAGACGAACGGACAAAGCCATGATGTGCTCCCGCGAAGACTGACCAGTCATACTGTAATACAAAAGTACGACTACCGCAACAGATCGTCCGGGTTCCTTGAGCGCCATTCATGCGCTGTGCGGCAGATGCGCCGCGCGCACGGCGCGCAGCACGTCGTGCGCGGCCCGCGGAATCGGCGTGCCCGGACCGAAGATGCCGGCCACGCCCAGGTGGCGCAGGAAGTCGTAGTCCTGCGCCGGGATGACGCCGCCGACGAAGACGACGATGTCGGTCGCGCCTTGCGCCTTCAACGCCTCGATCAACTGCGGCACCAGCGTCTTGTGGCCGGCCGCGAGCGTGGACACGCCGATGGCATGCACGTCGTTCTCGATCGCCTGGCGCGCGGCTTCCTCGGGGGTCTGGAACAGTGGGCCGATATCGACGTCGAAGCCGAGGTCGGCGAAGGCGGTGGCAACGACCTTGGCGCCGCGGTCGTGGCCGTCCTGGCCGAGCTTGGCAACCAACAGGCGCGGGCGGCGGCCTTCGGCGGCGGCAAAGGTTTCGATCTGGTTGCGCAGGGCTTCGATCTCGTCGCGCATCTTTTCGTCCTGTCCGAGCATGGCGCCATAGACGCCGGAAACGGTCTGGTGGGTGGCGCGGTGGCGGCCCCAGACCTTTTCCAGCGCGTCCGAAATCTCGCCGCCGGTCGCGCGCGCTCGCGTGGCCCCGATGGCGAGATCGAGCAGGTTACCACTGCCGTCCCGCGCCGCATTCGTCAGCGCGTCGAGCGCCACCTGCACGGCGGCGGCGTCGCGCGCGGCGCGTACCTGGGCGAGGCGCGCGATCTGCGCCTCGCGCACGGCGTGGTTGTCGATATCCAGCGTTTCCACCGGCGCCTCGTCCTTGAGGCGGTACTTGTTCACGCCGACGATCACGTCCTGGCCCGAGTCGATGCGCGCCTGCTTCTCGGCCGCGCACTTCTCGATCCGCAGCTTGGCCCAGCCGGATTCGACCGCGTGGGTCATGCCGCCCATCTTCTCGACTTCCTCGATGGTGTCCCAGGCCATGTCCGCCATGTCCTGGGTGAGCTTCTCCATCATGTAGCTGCCGGCCCAGGGGTCGATCACATTGGCGATATGGGTCTCTTCCTGGATCAGGATCTGGGTGTTGCGCGCGATGCGCGCCGAGAACTCGGTCGGCAGCGCGATGGCTTCGTCGAAGGCATTGGTGTGAAGCGACTGCGTCCCGCCGAACACCGCGGCCATGGCCTCGATCGTGGTGCGCACGACATTGTTGTAGGGGTCCTGCTCGGTCAGCGACCAGCCCGAGGTCTGGCAGTGGGTGCGCAGCATCAGCGACTTGGGGTTTTGCGCGCCGAACTGCTTCATGATGCGCCACCACAACAGGCGCGCGGCGCGCAGCTTGGCGACCTCGAGGTAGAAGTTCATGCCGATGCCGAAGAAGAACGACAGCCGCCCGGCGAAGGCGTCGACGTCGAGACCGGTCTTCATCGCCGTGCGCACATACTCCATGCCGTCGGCCAGCGTGAGCGCCAGCTCCAGCGCCTGCGTCGCACCGGCTTCCTGGATGTGGTAGCCGGAGATCGAGATCGAGTTGAACTTCGGCATCCTCAAAGCCGTGTAGCCGATGATGTCGGCGACGATGCGCATCGACGGCTCGGGCGGGTAGATGTAAGTGTTGCGGACCATGAACTCCTTGAGGATGTCGTTCTGGATGGTCCCGGCGAGCTTGTCCTGCGCCACGCCCTGTTCCTCGGCGGCGACGACGTAGCCGGCCAGCACCGGCAGCACGGCGCCGTTCATGGTCATCGACACGCTGACCTGGTCGAGCGGAATGCCATCGAACAGTATCTTCATGTCCTCGACCGAATCGATGGCCACGCCGGCCTTGCCGACGTCGCCGACCACGCGCGGATGATCGGAGTCGTAGCCGCGATGGGTGGCGAGGTCGAAGGCCACGGATACACCCTGAGCGCCCGAAGAAAGCGCCTTGCGGTAGAAGGCGTTGGATTCCTCGGCGGTGGAAAATCCCGCGTACTGGCGGATGGTCCAGGGCCGCGCCGCGTACATGGTCGCCCGCGGCCCGCGCAGGAAGGGCTCGAAGCCCGGCAGGGTGTCGGCGTGGGGCAGGCCGGCGGTGTCGGCGGCCGTGTAGAGCGCCTTGACCGTCAGGCCTTCCGGGGTGATCCAGTCGAGCCGGGCCGCGTCGCCGTCCGGCGCGGATTCGGCGGCGGCCCTGGCCCAGTCCCCGAGCGAGGCGGCGGGAAAATCGGGATAGGACTTGGGTTTCTGGTTCATGGCCGACTCCAGGGGCGAACGCGTTGTTCAATTGTGCAGCGCATGCTTGACAAGCGGCTGACAGCCATAATTATGAAGGCAAGACCTGACTCGGAGGAACCGCGGCAGATGGTACAGTCCGGGCTGGAAGCGATGAACCGCATATTCAAGGTTCGGCCGACCCAACCCGCGAAGGAGAAAAGAAAGCATGGCCCACATCGTCATACTCGGCGCCGGCGTCGGCGGCATGGCCGCCGCCTACGAAATGAAGGAAAAGGCGCGACCGCAGGACAGCGTCAGCGTCATTTCCAATCACCCCTATTTCCAGTTCACGCCGTCGAACCCCTGGGTCGCCGTCAACTGGCGCAAGAAGGAGGACATCACCGTCGATGTCGGCCCCTGCCTGGAAAAGAAAGGCATCAAGTTCATCGCCAGAGCGGCCAAAAAGCTGCATGCCGACAAGAACCAGATCGAGCTCGACGACGGCAGCACGGTCGATTACGATTTCCTGATCATCGCCACCGGGCCCAAGCTCGCCTTCGACGAAGTCGAGGGTCTCGGTCCTGGCAAGCACACCCACTCGATCTGCGAGGTCGATCACGCCGTCGAGGCCGCCAAAGCCTGGGACGACTTCTGCAAGGATCCCGGTCACATCGTGGTCGGCGCGGTGCAGGGCGCCTCCTGCTATGGCCCGGCCTACGAGTTCGCCATGATCATGGATACCGATCTGCGCAAGCACCGCCTTCGCAGCAAGGTACCGATGACCTTCGTCACCGCCGAACCCTACATCGGCCATCTCGGCCTCGGCGGCGTTGGTGACTCCAAGGGCATGATCGAGTCGGTGATGCGCCACCGCCACATCAAGTGGATCTGCAACGCCAAGGTCACCCGGGTCGAGGCCGGCAAGATGTTCGTCGCCGAGCACAACGACGACGGCACGATAAAGAAGGAGCACACCCTCGACTTCAAGTACTCGATGATGCTGCCGGCATTCAAGGGCATCGACGCCGTCTTCGGCATCGAGGGCCTAACCAATCCGCGTGGCTTCATCCTCGCCGACCAGTTCCAGCGCAACCCGAAGTTCCACAACATCTACTCGGTCGGCGTCTGCGTCGCCATCCCGCCAGTCGAGGTGACCCCGGTGCCCACCGGCACGCCCAAGACCGGTTTCATGATCGAGTCGATGGTGACCGCCTCGGTGCACAACATCCGCAACGTGCTCGACGGCAAGGAGCCCGACCAGAACGCGACGTGGAACGCCATCTGTCTCGCCGACTTCGGCGACAACGGCGCCGCCTTCGTCGCCCTGCCGCAGATCCCGCCGCGCAACGTGAACTGGTTCTCGCAAGGCAAGTGGGTGCACTTGGCCAAGATCGCCTTCGAGAAGTACTTCCTCCGCAAGATCAGGAAGGGCAACACCGATCCGGTGTATGAGAAGTACGTGATGAACCTGCTGGGCATCAAGAAGCTTAAGTAATCAGGTCTCGCCCCGTCTTCATTCCGGCCGCCGCGCTTCACCGGACACCAAGAAGCCAAGGAGGAACCCATGACCGACAAGATGCTTGCGCTCGTGCTCGTCGCGCTGCTCGGCTGCGCGCCCCTGCCGACCCTGGCGGCCGACAGGATCGCGAAAGTCGGCGCCGGCAAGACGGCGACCGTCACGAAAAACCGCATCGTCATCCAGATCAACGAGGATGACTCGAAGAAATGGAACACGGTGCTCGGCAACATCCGAAACATCCAGGCCGAACTTGGCAAGGGCAGCGCGGCGATCGCGGTCGTCGTCATCGGCCCCGGCCTCGGCATGCTCGCCGCCGACTCGCTCACCGCCAACGGGGTGCGGGAGGCCCTCGCGACGGGCGTGGAATTCGTCGCCTGCGGCAACTCGATGAAGGCGCGGAAGGTGGGAAAGGACGACCTCGTCGAGGGCGTGACCGTCACCACCACCGGCTATGCCGAACTGATGAAGCGCCAGCAACGGGGCTGGGCCTACCTGCGGCCCTGACCGGGGCGATGCTGGACAAGCCGCGGGCGGGCGGCGACTTCCGCTATGCTGGCGCCCTTTCGCACGACCCGAAAGAAAACGCGATGCTCGACTGGACCCTGATCGACACCGTGCTGCTCGACATGGACGGCACGCTGCTCGACCTGCACTTCGACAACCACTTCTGGCAGGCGCATGTGCCGCTGCGCTACGCCGAGGCGCGCGGCCTGTCCCAGGCGGCCGGGCGCGAGGAACTGATGGCGCGTTACCACGCCCGCGCCGGCACACTGGAGTGGTATTCGGTCGACTTCTGGGAAACGGAACTGGAACTCGACATCATGGCGCTGAAGGAAGAGGTCGCCCACCTCATCGCCGTGCATCCCAGCGTCGTCGATTTCCTCGCCGCCGTGCGCGCCAGCGGCCGCCGCATCGTGCTTGCCACCAACGCCCACCACAAGAGCGTCACGCTCAAGATGGCGAAGACCGGCCTCAAGCCGCATTTCGACGCCATCGTCACCTCGCACGAACTCGGGTTGGCCAAGGAAGACACGCTGTTCTGGCAGCGCCTGCGCGAGATCGAGCCTTTCGATCCGGCGCGCACGCTGCTGGTCGACGATAGCCTGCCCGTGCTCGATTCCGCCCGTGCCTATGGCATCCGCCACCTGCGCGCCGTGCGTCGTCCCGACACCCGCCTCCCCGACAAGGACACCGCCCCTTACCCCGCGATCGAAAGTTTCGCCGAACTTCTGTCCGGGCTGCCGGGAATAGATTCTCCTCCCCGTGCGTCATAAGCGCATGGGGCGCCCCGCGCCTCCAACGGAGAGAACAACATGAACGGGATCATTCGCCGAAGCCTGGTGGCCGCCTGCCTTGCCGTCGCCGCCACCGCCTGCCTTGCCGCCGAAGCGGTCAAGGTCGTCTATCACGTCAACGAGGGCCTGGAGCAGGCGTCCAATGCTCTGCGCAACATCCGCAACCACCTGTCGGTCGACCCGGGCGCGAAGATCGTCGTCGTTACCCACGCCGGTGGCATCAACTTCCTGCTCGAAGGCGCCAAGGACAAAAACGGCAATCCCTACGATGCGATGGTCGACGAGCTGTCGGGCAAGGGCGTCGAGTTCCGTGTCTGCAACTTCACTCTGAAAAGCCGCAACCTCGACCCCAAGGGGGTGCATCCGGAAGCGAAGATCGTTCCCTCCGGCGTGGCGGAAGTCTCGCGGCTACAGGCGCAGGAGCGCTTCGCCTATCTGAAACCCTAGCCGAAAAGGCCCTGCAACATCTTGGCCAGCAGCAGGATCAGCACCAGCGCGAAAACTTTCTTCAGGGTGGCCACCGGCAACCGGTGCGCCGCCCTGGCGCCCAGCGGCGCGACCAGCATGCTCGCCACCACCGTGCCGGCCAGCGCCGGCAGGTAGATGAAACCGAAGCTGCCGTCCGGCAGGCCGGTCGCGGCAAAGCCGCTGATCATATAGCCGGCCGTGCCGGCCAGCGCGATCGGCAGGCCGATGGCGGCCGAGGTGCCGATGGCATGGTGCATCCTGACGTTGCACCAGGTCATGAACGGCACCGACAGCGAGCCACCACCGATGGCCGCCAGTGCCGAGATGCCGCCGATGCCGGCGCCGACCCCGAACATCCCCGCCGCGCCCGGCAGATTGCGCGAGGGCTGGGGCTTGACGTTGAGGATCATCTGCACCGCCACATAGCCGATGAAGACGGCGAAGAAAATCGCCAGCGGCCGGGTCGGCACCGCCGCCGCCACGTGGGCACCAGCCAGCGTGCCGACGACGATGCCCGGCGCGATGGCGCGCACGATGGGCCAGATCACGGCGCCGTGGGCGTGATGCGCGCGCAGGCTGGAAATCGAGGTGAAGATGATCGTTGCCATCGAGGTGCCCAGCGCGAGGTGCATCAGGTGCTCCCGCGGGAAACCCTGCGCCGCGAACATCAGCGCCAGCACCGGCACCATGATGGCGCCGCCGCCGACGCCGAGCAGGCCGGCGAAAAATCCCGCGACCGCGCCGAGCACGATGTAACCGAGCAGCCAGGTCGTCACTTGAGCAGCTGCCCGACGATGAAATCCCAATCCGCCGGATCGACCGGCGTGATCGACAGCCGGTTGCCGCGCGCCAGGACGCGCATGTGGGCCAGTTCCGGATGGGCGCGCAGTTCGGCGAGAGAGATCAGCCGTGTTTTTTTCGTCACCCGCACGTCGACATTGACCCAGCGCGGGTTCTCGGACGAGGCTTTCGGATCGTAATAGTGGCTCGCCGGATCGAACTGCGTGCGGTCCGGGTAGGCCTTCTGCGCCACCTCGGCCAGCCCGGCGATGCCCGGCTCCTTGCAGTTCGAGTGGTAGAAGAACACCTTGTCGCCGACCGCCATCTGGTCGCGCATGAAATTGCGCGCCTGATAGTTGCGCACGCCCCACCAATCCACGCTTTGATCGGGCATGGCCAGCACGTCGTCGATGCCGACGACGGAGGGTTCGGTCTTCATCAGCCAGTAACGCATGGAAAATCGCCGTTCATCGAAATTGTCCGGCATCAATATTACCGGGGAATGCGCTTGACCCGGCGCGCCAGTCGCACTAGAGTTCGACCATGCGGGCGCCGTCGTGGTTGCCCGTCCATTCCACACAGAAGGGAGCATGTCATGCAAGGTTCGTTCATGAAACTCATCAGCCGCCTCCTGATCGTCTGCATGCTCGCCGTGCCGTTTTCCAGCCAGGCCGGCATGATCACCACCGATCAAGTCGCCACAGCCGCCGCGCAGCAGGTCGATGCGCGTGGCGTGGTCAATGGTTATCTCGCCCGCGCCGATGTCCAGTCGCAGTTGCAGACCATGGGCGTTTCTCCCGACACCGCCAAGGATCGCGTTGCCGCCATGACCGACGAGGAAGTCTCCCGCCTCGCCGGCCAGATTCAGTCGCAGCCGGCCGGTGCCGCCAGCGGTTGGGCCGTTGCCGTAACCCTCGGCCTGATCATCTGGGCGGTGTATTACTTCTACTACCGTTGATCGGGCAATCCTGGCTCCTCTTGAAGGCCCGCGTTTTCGCGGGCCTTCTTGTTTTGGCGGTCGCGCTTTCCCTGGGCGGCTGCGGCAGCCTGCCGCAAGTCGACAATCTGCGCGATTCGCTGGCGAGCGGCCGCCTCAATCTGCCGCCCGTGGTCGAACTGGTCGATGTCCCCTTCTTCGCGCAAGATGACTACCAGTGCGGGCCAGCGGCGCTGGCCATGGTGTTGCAGGCAAGCGGCGCCAATGCCACGCCCGAAGCGCTGATTGAGCAGGTCTATCTGCCGGCGCGGCAGGGCAGCCTGCAGGTCGAAATTCTCGCGAGCACGCGCCGGCACGGCCGCATTGCCTACGAGCTGGCGGCGAGCCTGCCCGATGTGCTGAGCGAAGTCGCCGCCGGCAACCCGGTGATCGTGCTGCAGAACACCAGCATCCGCATGATGCCGCTGTGGCACTACGCGGTGGTGGTCGGCTACGACCTCGAGAAAAAGGAAATCCTGCTGCGCTCGGGCTCGCGCGCGCGCAAGCACATGCCCTTCACCGCCTTCGACTTCTTCTGGCGCGACGGCAAGTACTGGGCGATGGTCGCCATGCCGCCCGGTCGCCTGCCGGCGACGGCGCACGAGGTGCGCTATGGCGCCGCGGTCGCCGCCACCGAACGCCTCGGCCGCGTCACCGAGGCCGGCGAGGCCTACGCGGCCATGCTGGCGCGCTGGCCGGAAAGCTTCATCGCGCTGATGGGCCTGGGCAACACTCACTATGCCGGGGGCCGGCTCGTTGAAGCGGAAAGCGCCTTCCGCCGCGCCACGCTGTCCAGGCCCACGGAGGCCGCCGCCTTCAACAACCTGGCACAGACGCTGGCCGACATGGGCCAATGGCGCGATGCGCTGGAACCGGCGCGACGCGCGGTCGAACTCGGCGGCCCGCTGCTGGCGACCTCGCGCGCGACACTGGCCGCGATCGAGGAAAAAATCGCCGTCGCGCCAGCGCCGACTTTTTCGGAAAAGCTGGATACACCGTCGAAAAAGGGGGAAAAGAAAGCGCGGAAACCGTAACCGGTGTTCCGCGCTTTCCGCGCTGCGTCCGGGCGGACACAGCGACTTTGAGGCCCCCCGCCTGTGCCGTCAGGCCGGCATCCTGAACCTGGGTTCAGGGAGGTCGCGTTCCTGCCGCATCAGGTGCGCTTCACGAGGAAGCACTCACAACAGCGGCGTCGTTGGGCAGCGACCGTGTCGCGTGGACATTGGTTCAAGGAGTCTACGACCTTGTCGAACACCGCAGGGGATTCGCGGGCGCGGGCCGCGATTTTGTCGCGGCTAGAACAACTTCTCCTGTTGGGCCAAGGCCTCGTCCAGGCGCGCTTCCATGGCGCCGATTCTCCGCTTTAGTTCCGATCTGTCAACGCCGGAATGCGGATTTTTTTGCGCGAGCATTTCGTGGGTCAGGTTGAGCGCCGTCATCACCGCCAGGCGCTCGCCCGTGCTCTTGCTCTTCGCCGCCATTTCGCTCATCCGTTCGTCGAGCAGCTGCACGGCGGCGGCGAGCGACTCGCGCTCCTCGGGCGTGCAGGCGACGCGATACTCCTTGCCCAGCAGCTTGATGTCGAGGGTCGAGTTCATTGCTCGGGCAGGCGCTCCATCAGTGCCTCCAGCCGCACGCGCGCGCTCTGTATCTTGTCGGTCAGCATCAGCTTGTCGCCCTCGAGCCCGGCGACGCGCTCGCGCAGCGCGTGATTCTCCTCGCGCAGCCGCTGACAGTGCGCGAGAAATTGGTCGAGCTTGGTTTCGAGAGCGGTGACATCGCCATCCATCAGCGGAAGTTTCGTGGAAAATTCCCTTCTAGTCAAGAAGTAAGCGAGTTGAGTTAAGGTAAATCCGAGCATTGGTGATAAAGGCCCGAAACCCTTGCCATCGCATTGCTATACTGAGCGCCTGTCCGCGGTGCCCGGACGGCCCGTGCAAACACGGCCAAAGGGTGAAACGGGAAACAGGTTCAATACCTGTGCTGCCCCCGCAACGGTAAGGAAGTGTGGATTCGTCACGATGCCACTGGGAAATTCTCCCGGGAAGGCGACGGATCAAGACTTCCGAGCCCGGAGACCGGCCACGGACAAACGTTGGAAGCGCTGCGGGGAAGTGGCGTTCGGCGCTTGTCAAAGCTCCCGAGCATTCTCCCTGCGCGTTTCTCTTGTCCGCCAACCACCGGCTTGCGGGGACGCAGCCGTCAGGGAGTCATCATGCATCGCACCTTCAAGGGCGCCGCCATCGCATTGGCGCTGTCACACGTTTTTTCCGCCCATGCCGCGCAGGACGAAGCGGCCATCGTCGTTACCGCCACGCGTCAGCCCACCCGTCTCGACGCAACGCTGGCCGATATCACGCTGATCGGCCGCGCGGAGATCGAGGCATCCGGCCATTCGACCCTGCCCGAGGTCCTGGCACGCCAGCCCGGGGTGCAGGTCGTCACCCGCGGCGGCGGCGCGGCCAGCGTCTATCTGCGCGGCAACGCCGACTCGCATACCGTGGTGCTGGTTGACGGCATCCGCATCGGTTCCTCGACCCTCGGCTCGGCCGATCTGTCCCAGCTGCCGCTGGCCGACATCGACCGCATCGAGATCCTGCGCGGCCCGGCATCGGTGCTCTACGGCGCCGATGCCATCGGCGGCGTGATCCAGATATTCACGCGCCGGGGCGAAGGCCCGCTGCGCTTCGACGGCGAGCTCGGTGCCGGCTCCCGCGGCACGCAACGCGCGGGCGCGGGCCTTTCCGGCAGCAACGCGCAATGGTCGTATGCCTTGTCCCTCGGCAGCGAACGCAGCGACGGCTACAACGCCATTACCAACCCGAAAGCCACCGCCTACAACGCCGACCACGACGGTTACCGCACCGACCGCGCCAGCGGACGCGTCGAACTGCAACTGGCGCCAGGCCATGCCGTGGGCGCCAGCCTGCTGCATGTCTCGGGCACCTCCCGTTTCGACTATGCCGATGCGTGGTCAATGCCGCCGATCCAGGCCGGCTACGACCACCGTTACAACCAGGTCAACGAGGCCACCAACGCCTGGCTGCGCAACCGCATCGGCGAACGCTGGACCAGCACCCTGCGCGTCGGCAGCGGCACCAACGATTCGCGGCACCGCAAGAGCGATGTACTGACGGACCGATTCCAGACCGAGCAGCGGCAAATCGGCTGGCAGAACGACGTTCGCCTGCCGCTCGGCAACGCCCTGCTGGCGGTGGAAAGCAACGATGAACGCGTCACCAGTACCACCCTCTACGCGCGCACCGGCCGCAGCACCCTGGGCCTGCTGGCCGGCTGGCGCGCCGAGGCCGGCTCCCACCGCTGGCAAATGAGTCTGCGCGGCGACGACAACTCGCAGTTCGGCCGCAAGACCACCGGCAGCGTCGCCTACGGCTACCGCTTCACGCCCGCCTGGCAACTCTCGGCCGCGGCCGGCACCGCCTACAAGGCGCCGAGCTTCAACGACCTCTACTGGCCCGGCGCCGGCAATCCCCTGCTCATGCCCGAAACGGCGACGAACCGCGAACTGGCGCTGGCCTACACGCAAGGACTCGCCCGGGTCTCCCTCACGCTCTATCGCAACGACGTGCGCGACTTGATCGAATGGGCACCAATCGCCCCCAATTCCTTCGTCTGGCTGCCAAGCAACGTGGCCCGTGCCCGCATCGAGGGCGCGACGTTGGCGGGCGAACACCGCTGGGGGGCGTGGCACGGCACGGCCAGCATCGACTGGCTCGACGCCCGCAATGCGGTCGACGACAAGACGCTGCGCTACCGCAGCCGCGAATCCGCCCAGGCCGCCTTGTCCTGGCGCGGCGGCGGCTGGCGCGCAGGCAGTGAAATCTCCATTCGCGGCAGGCGCTACGAGGACGTCGCCAACCGCGTTGATCTCGGCGGCTACGGGCTGCTCAACCTGTTCATCGAGCGGGAAATCGGCCGCGATGTCGTGCTGTTCGCGCGCCTCGACAACGTCGGCGACAGGAACTACCTGCTGGTCAAGGGCGGCACGACGGCGACGGCGCCCGACTACGGCGTGGCGGGGCGCAGCATCTTCGTCGGCCTGCGCTACGCGCCGAAGTAAGCAATGCCCCCCCACGCTCACTTGGGTTCGCTGCCCCCCACGGGTGGGCGCCGCCGCCCTTGGGGCGGCCCGGCGGTCGGCTAAACTGCCCGCATGCCCTCCCGCCGTCGCGCCCTGCTGGTGCTCGCCCTGCTGCTGTTGCTGGCGGCGGCGAGCCTGGCGACGGCGTTGACGGCAGGCAGCGTGCCGCTGGCGTTCGGCGATGTGATCCAAGCCATGCTCGGGCAGGACAACGCCGCCGCCGCCGTGGTGCACGGCCTGCGCCTGCCGCGGGCGCTGGCCGGCTTTGCCTGCGGCGCGCTGCTGGCGCTGGCCGGCGCGCTGATGCAGGTACTGCTGCGCAATCCGCTGGCCGACCCCTACATCCTCGGCGTTTCGGGCGGCGCCGGCGTCGGCGCCCTGAGCGCCATGCTGCTGGGCCTGGCCGGGCTCGGCATCGCCGGCTTTTCCTTCGCCGGCGCGCTGGCGGCGATGTTGCTGGTGTTCGGGCTGGCCCACGGCGACGGCAGCTGGACGCAGACGCGGCTGCTGCTCACCGGCGTCGTCGTCGCCGCAGGCGCAGGCGCGCTGGTGGCGCTGATGCTGTCCGTCGCGCCCGAGCACCAGTTGCGCGGCATGCTGTTCTGGCTGATGGGCGACCTCTCGCAGGCCGGCGAAGCTTCGCAGACCTGGGGCGCGCTCGCCACGCTCGCGGCTGCGCTGCTCGTCGCGCTGCCCTTCGCCCGCGAGCTCAACCTGCTGGCGCGCGGCGCGGAGCAGGCGCTGGCACTGGGTGTGCGCGTCACCCTGCTGCGGCGGGTGGTCTATGTCGTCGCCTCGCTGGCGACGGCGGTGGCCGTGACCACCGCCGGTTCCATCGGCTTCGTCGGCCTGATCGTGCCCCACCTCGTGCGGCTGGGCATCGGCAACGACCAGCGCCTGCTGCTGCCCGCCGCCGCGCTCGCCGGCGGCAGCCTGCTGGTGCTGGCCGACACGCTGGCGCGCACCATCGTCGCGCCGGTGCAACTGCCGGTCGGCGTGCTGACGGCACTGATCGGCGTGCCGATGTTCCTGTTCCTCCTCGGTCGCAAATAAATGCCCCCCCACGCTCGCAGAACCGGCTTATGTTCCCGGCGCAGCCGGGGACGGCATCCCCTGCGGACGCTGCCCCCCACCCCCAAAGGGGGCAAGCCGCGCATGCTTCCTCGGGACGGCCCGGCGGAAGCCTGGTCATGATCCTCGAAGCCCGGCAGCTCGATGTCAGCATCGGCCCGCATCGGGTCTGTGACGGCCTTGACCTGAGTCTGGCGGCCGGCGAACGCCTGGCCATCCTCGGCCGCAACGGTGCCGGCAAGTCCACGCTGCTCGCCACGCTGGCCGGGCTGCGCGAGGCCGATGCCGGCGTCATTCGCCTCACCGGCCAGCGCTACGAGGAACTGGGCCTGCGCGAGGCCGCCCGCCGGCGCGGCTGGCTCGGCCAGGACCGCAGCGATCCCTTCGCCAGCACGGTGCTGGAAACCGTGCTCACCGGCCGCCATCCGCACCTCGGCCGCTGGGCGTGGGAATCGGCCGGGGACGCCGACATCGCCCGCGCTGCGATCAAAGCCATGGGCCTGGCCGGCATGGAAGAGCGCGAGGTGCAGACGCTGTCGGGCGGCGAGCGGCAGCGCGCGGCCCTCGCCACCCTGCTGGCGCAGCAACCGCGGCTCTACCTGCTCGACGAGCCGCTGGCCCATCTCGACCTCAACCACCAGATCGCCGCGCTTGGCGTGCTCACCGCCCGTGCCGGCGAAGGCGCGGCCGTCGCGATGGTGCTGCACGACCCCAATTTCGCGCAGCGCTTCTGCGACCGCGCCCTGCTGCTGTTCGGCGACGGCCGCCATGTCGAGGGTCCCGTCGCCGAGGTGCTGAACGAGGACAGCCTCACCGAGCTCTACGGCCATCCGCTGCGGCGCGTCAGCGTGCCGCCGTTCGATCGTCCGCTGTTCGTTCCGGAATAGACATGGGCCACGCGACACGCATGCAGCGCAAGAAGACGTTCGTCGATGAAAAGATCGCCACGGCCAGCGTTGAGCGCGGCATCTTCCTCATCAATACCGGCAACGGCAAGGGCAAGTCCTCGGCCGCCTTCGGCCTGCTCGCCCGCGCCCTCGGCCACGGCATGACGGCCACGGTGATCCAGTTCGTCAAGAGCCGTTCCGACACTGGCGAGGAGGCCTTCTTCCGCCAGCAGCCGGGCGTCACCTGGCATGTGATGGGCGAAGGCTTCACCTGGGAGACGCAGGACGCCGCGCGCGATGCCGCCGCCGCGCGCGCCGCCTGGGACATGGCGCTGCAGGCCCTGGCCGACCCGGCGCAGGATATCGTCATCCTCGACGAATTCACCTACACCCTCAAGTACCGCTGGCTTGAAATCGACGCAGTGCTCGCCGGCTTCAAGGCGCGGCCGCCCACGCAGCATCTCGTCGTCACCGGCCGCGGCGCGCCTTTGGCACTCGTCGCCGCCGCCGACACCGTCACCGACATGACGCCGCTCAAGCACGCCTTCCAGTCTGGAGTGAAGGCGATGCCCGGCGTCGAATGGTAGACGCCGTCTCGCCAGCGCCGACTTTTTAGGGTTCTATTTCCCCACCGCGCCGACCGGCCGCCGGCCGCGCGCGGTTTCGAGGTGGGCGCAGAGGCGCTCGGTGCCGTCGATGATGCGCGGCGTGTGGCGCTGGATCAGGTCGGGCGGCACGAAGAACAGGTTGTCGCGCTTCACCGCGGCCAGGTGCTTCCAGCGCCGCCAGTCGTCGAGCCACTCGGGGCGCGACGCGTCCATGCCGCTGGCGACGATGGCTTCGGGATCGGCGGCGATCACCGCCTCGACGGTCACCGTCGGCGCCAGCGACTTGAGCTGGCCGAACACGTTGTCGCCGCCGCAGAGGCGGATGGCATCGGAGATCACCTGCTCGCCGCCGACCGTCATCAGCGGCTGCTTCCACATCTGGTAGAAGGTGCGCACCTGCGGCCGTCCGGCGTACTTGTCGCGCAGCGCCTGCAGGCGACCACGGAAAGCCGCTGCCGCCGCGCGCGCCGTCGCGGCGCTGCCGGCCAGTTCGCCAAAGTGTTCGAGGTTGTGCGCCACGTCCTCGATGCGGTTGGGCTGCGAGAGATAGACCGGAATGCCCAGCGCCCTGAGCCGGGCGATGTGCGCCGGCGCATTGCCGCTGGCAAAGCCGATCACCAGATCGGGCGCAAGCCGCGCGATGGCCTCGAGGTCGAGGCGCGAGTAGCCGCCGACGCGCGGCAGCGTCTTCGCCGCCTCCGGGTAGTCGCTGTAGTCGACGGCACCGACCAGCCGCGCGCCGGCGCCCGCGGCGTAGAGCGTCTCGGTGACATGCGGTGCCAGGCTGACGATGCGCCGCGCCGGCGCCGCGAGACGCACGGTCTCGCCGGTGTCGTCGCGCACGACGATCTCGGCATGGGCATTCAATCCGCTGGCGAGCATCAGGGCGAGCATCAGGCGGCGCATGCAATCTCCTTCAGGGCGGCGGCGAGCCGCAACCAGTCGTTTTCAGTAGCGGGCAAGCCGAAGCGCAGCGCCGCGGGGTCGTCGAAGCGGCGCACCAGCACGCCCCGGCGCGCCAGCGCCTCGTGCAGCGCGACGGCCTGCGGCGTGACGGCGCAGCGGAACAGCGCCGTTCCCATCGTGTCGCCCAGCCCGGCCTCGCGCAGCAGGCGCCCGAGGCGCGCCGAGCCCGCGCGCAACCGTTCGCGCTGCGCCGCCTGCCAGGCGCCATCGGCCAGCGCGTGGCGCGCGGCCCAGCGGGCCGGATGCGCCACCGCCCAAGGGCCGATGGCCTCGCGCAGACGCTCGAGCAATGTCGGCGCGGCGATGACGAAGCCGACGCGCGCGCCGGCCAGCCCGAAGAACTTGCCCAGCGAGCGCAACACGACGATGTTTTCCGCCGCGCCCGTTCCGGCCAGGTCGGCCAGCGACTCCGCCGGTTCCGCGTCGATAAAGGCCTCGTCGACCACCAGCCAGCCGCAGCGCCCCGCGAGCAGCCTGGCGGCGCCGAGCAGGCGATCGCGCGTGAAGCGCACACCGTCCGGGTTGTTGGGGTTGCCGAGGATCGCCAGGTCGGCCATCGCACAGGCGGCTTCGAGTCCGGCGGCGGCGAAGGGCTGAACCGCATGGCCGGCGGCCCGCGCGGCGGCGGCATATTCGCCGTAGCCCGGTTCGATGACGGCGACATTCATGCCGCCAAGCAAGCGCGGCAGCGCCTGGATCGCTGCCTGCGAGCCGGGCAGCGCGAGCAGCCGCGTCGTGCCGTGCGTGCCGTAATACGCGCCCGCGGCGGCCTCGAGCCCGTCCTCGTCCTCGGGCAGCCGCTGCCAGATGACGGCCGGCGGCGGCGGCACCGGGTAGGGCTCGGGCGCGATGCCGGTCGACAGGTCGAGCCAGTCGGCGAGCGGAATGCCCCAGCGCCGCGCGGCCTCCCGCAGCCTGCCGCCGTGCTCAAGCAATTGCCAGGCTCCCGGCCGCAAACAACGCCAGCCACAGCCACTGGCCGCGCTGCACCAGCGCCACCGCGCGCCCGATGTCGGCGGCGGTCGGCGTGTCGCCGGCGCCGAGATTATTGGCCCCCCACGCTCGCAAACCCGGCTCGCTGCCCCCCACGGGGGGGCGTACCTCGGCTTGGGACGGCCCGGCGCCGAGGTAGGGCCGCTCCTCGACCCGGCCGTGATAGACCGCCGGGCCGCCGAGCTGCACGCCCAGCGCGCCGGCGCCGGCCGCCATCACCGGCCCGGCATTGGGGCTGGGCCACGCGCCGGCCTGGGCGCGCCAGCAGGCGAACGCACTGCCGATATTGCCGGCGCGCCCGAGCAGCGCATAGGTGAGCGCCGTCAGCCGCGCCGGAATGAAGTTGAGCAGATCGTCGAGGCGCGCCGCCGCCCAGCCGAAATAAATGCGGCGCTCGTCCCGGTAGCCCCACATCGCGTCCAGCGTGTTGGCCAGCCGGTAGAGCACGGCGCCGGCGCCACCGAAAACGAAGAACCAGAACAGCGTGCCGAAAACGGCGTCGTTGCCGTTTTCCAGCACCGACTCGACCGTGGCGGTGGCGACGCCATCCGCGTCGAGCTGCATGGTGTCGCGCGAGACGATCAGGCCGACCCGCTCGCGCGCTGCGGCGAGGTCGCCAGTGCTCAGCGGCGCGGCCACGGCTTGCGCATGCTCGGCCAGGCTGCGCCCGCCCAGCGCCAGCCACAACAGCAGCGCATCCGCCATCCAGCCGAGGGAGCTCATGCTTTCCGCCAGCCACGCCAGCACCACGAAGGGCGCAACCAGCAGCCCCCACGCCAGCAGGCCCCGCAGCCGATTGCCAATGGCATGACCCGGCGCGCCGCGACGCAGCGCGCGTTCCGCCACCCCGGCCAGCCGGCCGAAGCCGACCAGTGGGTGGAAGCGCCGCAGCTCGCCCAGCAGCCTGTCGAGCAGCACGCCAACGATCGCGGCGGCGGCCAGGGTCAGCGAAGGAGCCATGGGATAATCGGGCGATGGAAAAAGCGCGATTCTACCGGTGAGCGAAGACCGCCCCCCTCCCGCCGACAAGGCGGGACTGGATAGTCGCCTCCCCCGCCCGGCGGGGGAGGACGGGAAGGGGCGCCCACCCTTGCCGGGAGGGATCGCCCGCGGGCGGGCCCTCATGGTGCAGGGCTGCACCTCCGACGCCGGCAAGACCACGCTGGTCGCCGCGCTGTGCCGCATCCTGCACCGCCGCGGCGTGCGCGTCGCCCCCTTCAAGCCGCAGAACATGGCGCTCAATTCGGCGGTCACCGCCGACGGCGGCGAGATCGGCCGCGCCCAGGCGCTGCAGGCGCGGGCGGCGGGGCTCCCGCCGCGCATCGACTTCAACCCTGTGCTGCTCAAGCCCAACACCGACAAGCGCGCCCAGGTCATCATCCACGGCCACGCCATCGCCGATCTCGATGCCCGCGCCTACCACGACTACAAGACCACCGCGATGGCCGCCGTGCTCGAATCGTGGACGCGGCTCACCGCCGAGTTCGACTGCGTGCTCGTCGAGGGCGCCGGCAGCCCGGCCGAGGTGAATCTGCGCGACCGCGACATCGCCAACATGGGCTTCGCCGAGGCGGTGGACATCCCGGTGATCCTCGTCGGCGACATCGACCGCGGCGGCGTGCTCGCCCATCTTTCCGGCACGCTCGCCCTGCTGTCGCCGAGCGAACGGGCGCGCACCCAGGGCCTCGTCATCAACCGCTTTCGCGGCGACATCGGCCTGCTCCAGCCGGGCCTGGACTGGCTGGAACAGCACACGGGCAAGCCCGTTCTCGGCGTGCTGCCCTATCTGCACGGCCTGTTCCTCGACGCCGAGGACGCGCTCGAACACCACATGGAGCGCGCCGGCGAAACGAAGCTCACCGTCGTCGCGCCGGTATTCCCCCGCATCTCCAACCACACCGACCTCGACCCGCTGCGCCTGCACCCCGAGGTCGACTTCCGCTGGATCGGGCCGGGCCAGACGCCGCCGCCCGCCGACCTCGTGGTGTTGCCCGGCTCGAAGAGCGTCGCCGCCGATCTCGCCTGGCTGCGCCGGCAAGGGTGGGAGCCCTACCTGCAACGCCACCTGCGCTACGGCGGCAAGGTCGTCGGCCTGTGCGGCGGCTACCAGATGCTCGGCCGCCGCCTGCACGACCCGGCGGGCATCGAGGGCAGCGCCGGCACAATCGCGGGCCTCGGCTTCCTCGACTGCGAAACCACGCTGGAAGCGGAAAAGCAGTTGCGCAACGTGACCGGCCGCTTAATGGTCGGCGTGACCGCAGGGAATCCCCGTGAGACTGGCGACACGCCGATGCAAGGCTACGAAATCCACATGGGCGTCACCAGCGGCCCCGCGCTGGCGCGCCCCGCCGTGCGCCTCGACGACGATGGCGAAATGAGCCGCGCCGAGGGCGCCCTATCGGACGACAACCGGATACTCGGCAGCTACTGCCACGGCCTGTTCGACACCCCCGCCGCGCTCGCCGCGCTGCTCGCCTGGGCCGGCGCGAAAGACATCGCCCCCGTCGATTTCGCCGCGCGGCGCGAGGCCGACATCGACCGCCTGGCCGATGCCGTCGAGGCGGCGCTCGACTGGAGAGTGCTCAGTCGCTGGATTTGAGTTCCAGCGGCAACCCGGCCGCCACCAGCGTAACGCGGTCGCTAACCGCCGCGACGCGCTGATTCAGCCGCCCCTGCTCATCGGCGAACAGCCGCGAGACGGGATGCATGGGCACGATGCCCCAGCCGACCTCGTTGGCTACGAGGATGATGCGGCCCGGCAGCGCTGGCAGGGCATCGAGCAGGTCTTGCGTCTCGGCGGCGAGCAGCGGGCAGGCGATGGCCTCGCCCGCTTCGGCCTGCCGCGCGGCGGCGCCGGCGAAGAAGAGGTTGGACAGCCACAGCGTCAGGCAGTCGACCAGCAGGCAGGTGTCGGGCGTCGCGAGGCCACGCAGCGTTTCGGCCAGACGCAGCGGCGCCTCGATGCTGCGCCACGCCGCCGGCCGGCGCGCGCGATGGTGGGCGACGCGCCGCTCCATTTCGGTGTCCCGCGCCTGCGCCGTGGCGACGTAGACGACGCGCAGGCCGGACGCATCCGCCCGCCTTTCCGCGAAAGCGCTCTTGCCCGAACGGGCGCCGCCGATGACGAGTTCGATCATGGGGAGAGTTTAGCGCGCAGCTATAATCGGCGCCGATTCGGTCAAGGGAATGCCGTGCAAATCGGCAGCGGGCCCGCCGCTGTAACCGGGGACGAACGTCGCTCGCCGCAAGGCGGCCACTGCGGGAAACCGCGGGAAGGCGCGACGGTTCGGACGATCCGGGAGCCAGAAGACCTGCCGGATTCTTTCAGCAAAGCCCGTGGCACGGGTCGCGCGCTTTTGAAAGGATGAATCGGATGCATTCCCCCTCCCCTGTATTCGCGGTCGCGCCTGTCGACCGCAGTCTCGAAGCGGCCCTGCGCCGCAAGATCGACAACAAGACCAAGCCGCCCGGCAGCCTCGGCCGGCTCGAAGAGCTTGCGCTGCAAATCGGCCTGGTGCGCGGCTCGCTCGCGCCGACCCTGAACCAGCCGCACATCGTCGTTTTCGCCGGCGACCACGGCGCCGCCCGGGCCGGCATCTCAGCCTTTCCCCAGGACGTGACCTGGCAGATGGTGGAGAACTTTCTCGCCGGCGGCGCGGCGATCAATGTCTTCGCCCGGGCCAGCGGCATCGGCCTCACCGTGGTCGATGCCGGCGTGGCGCACGACTTCGGGGGGCGCGATAACCTCGTCGATGCGAAAGTTTCCGCCGGCGGCACGGCGAACTATCTCGAAGGCGCGGCGATGACGCCGGAACAGCGCGACGCGGCGCTGGCCCGGGGCGCCGAGATCGTGGGCAGGCTCGCGGCCGGCGGCTGCGAAGCGATCGGCTTCGGCGAAATGGGCATCGGCAACACCGCCTCGGCCTCGCTGATCACGCATTGCCTGACCAACGCATCGCTCGACGACTGCGTCGGCCGCGGCACGGGGCTCGACGACGCCGGGCTGGCGCGGAAGCGCCAACTGCTGGCGCAGGCGCTGGATCGTTACACCGGGCCGCGCGACGATGCGCTGGCGGTGCTGGCGCAGTTCGGCGGATTTGAAATTGTCATGATGGCCGGTGCGATGCTGGCGGCGGCGCGGCAGCGCATGCTGGTGCTGGTCGATGGCTTCATCTGCGGCGCGGCGGCGCTGGCGGCGGCGCGGCTGGCGGCGGCCTTCCTCGACTACGCGGTGTTCTGCCACGTTTCGGCCGAGGCGGGCCACCGCACGCAGTTGGCCGCGATCGGCGCGTCGCCGCTGATCGCGCTCGACATGCGGCTCGGCGAAGGCACGGGTGCCGCGCTGGCCTGGCCCCTGGTGCGCGCGGCCCGCGCCTTCCTCAACGAGATGGCGAGCTTCGAGTCGGCCGGGGTGTCCGAGAAATTGTGATCAAGAGGGAAGTCGAATACTTCTTCGCCGCGCTGCGCTTCTTCACGCGGCTGCCGGTGCCGCGCTGGGTCGGGCATTCGTCCGAACAACTGAACCACGCCGCGCGCTACTTCCCGCTGGTCGGCGTCATCGTCGGCGTCATCGGCGCGGCCGTCACGCTGGCGGCGCTACGGCTATGGCCGGCGCCGCTGGCCGTCCTCGCCGGCATGGCGGCGACGCTGCTGGCCACCGGCGCCTTCCACGAGGACGGCCTGGCCGACAGCATCGACGGCTTCGGCGGCGGCTGGACGAAGGAACAGGTGCTACTGATCATGAAGGATTCGCGTATCGGCAGCTACGGGGCGATCGGCATCGGGCTGGTGTTGCTGGCGAAGTTCGAGGCGCTGAGCCTGCTCGCCGTGTCGCCGGTCCCACAGGGATTCCCTTCGGTCACGCCGACTTTTCTGGCGATGCTCATCGCCGGACACAGCGTTTCGCGCTTCGCTTCGACCACGCTGATCCATGCGCTCGACTACGCCCGCGACGACGACTCGTCGAAATCGAAACCGTTGGCCACGCGCATGGGCAAGGGCGAACTCGCGCTGGCGGCGGTCTTCGGGCTTGCCCCCTGCCTGCTGCTGCCTGCCGCAAATGCCGCCGTCGCGCTGGCGCTGACGGCCGTCGTTACAGTGCTCGCCGCACGCTACTTCGTCAAACGCATCGGCGGCTATACCGGCGACTGTCTCGGCGCGACGCAGCAACTGGCCGAGCTCGCGTTCTATCTGGGAATTCTGTGCGCCTGTACCTGGTAAGACACCCCATGCCGGACGTGGCCGCGGGCACCTGCTACGGTCGCACCGACCTGGCGCTGGCGGCCGATCCGCTCGCTTGTGCCCAGGCGCTGCGGCCGCTGCTGCCCAAGGACGCCCCGCTGTTTTCGAGCCCGCTCGGGCGCTGCCGCCGGCTGGCAGAACTGCTGCACCCGGCGCCGCGCTTCGACGAGCGTCTGCTCGAACTCGATTTCGGCGCCTGGGAAATGCAGTCATGGGATGCCATCGACCGCGCCGCGCTCGACGCCTGGGCTGCCGATCCGCTGCACTTCACGCCGCCGGGCGGCGAAGCGGTGGCCGACCTGCGGGAGCGAGTGCGCGACTTCCTCGACGATCTCGTCGAGGACGCGGTGCTGGTCGCCCACGCCGGCGTGATGAAGCTCTGCGCCGCCGAGCTCGCCGGCGTCGCCGCCGACGCATGGTTCTCGATGCATTTCGAATACGGCACGGCCACGCTGATCGAGGATGGCCGCCTCGTCTGGCACAATCGGGCAAAATAGACCCCATGGTTGAAGACGCCGTCCCCCTCGAACAGGTCCGCCGCGCGCTGGTGATCAAGCTGCGCCACCACGGCGACGTGCTGCTGACGTCCCCGGTGTTCGCCACGCTCAAGCGCGCCGCGCCGGGCTGCGAGGTGGACGCGCTGGTCTATGCCGACACCGCGCCGATGCTGGCCGACCACCCGGCCATATCGCAGCTGCACAGCATCGACCGAGACTGGAAGCGGCTCGGCCCGCTCGGGCAGGCGGGCGCCGAGTGGCTGCTGCTGTCGCGGCTGCGCGCGCGCGGCTACGACCTGGTGGTGCACCTCACCGAACACAAGCGCGGCGCCTGGCTGACGCGGTTGCTCGCCCCGCGCTGGTCGGTGGCGCCGAAGCAGAAAAGCAATTTCTGGCGCGCGAGCTTCAGCCACTTCTATCCGCGCTCCAACCATCCGCTGCGCCACACGGTGGAATCCAACCTCGATGCATTGCGCCGCATCGGCATCCAGCCCGAGGCAACCGACAAGCGCGTCGTGATGGTGCCGGGCGCGGCAGCCGAGGTGCGTATCGGCTCACTGCTGCGCGAACACGGACTCGATGCGGGGAAATTCATCCACCTGCACCCCGCCTCGCGCTGGCTGTTCAAGTGCTGGCCGGCGGAGAAGGTCGCGGCGCTCGCCGACGCGCTGCACGAAAAAGGCTGGCGCATCGTGCTCACCGCCGCGCCGGACGAGAAGGAGCAGGCCCTGATCGCCGCCGTGCTGTCCGCCAGCAAGACGGCTCCGCTCGATCTTTCGGGCCAGCTCTCGCTCAGGGATCTCGCTGCCCTGACCGCAAAGGCGCGACTGTTCGTCGGCGTCGACTCGGCGCCCATGCACATCGCCGCCGCCATGGGCACGCCGACGGTGGCGCTGTTCGGCCCCTCGGGCGACAAGGAATGGGGGCCGTGGAATGTCGCGCACCGTGTCGTCAGCGCCGACTTTTCCTGCCGGCCCTGCGGGCTCGACGGCTGCGGCGGCGGCAAGGTCAGCGAGTGCCTGACGACGCTGCCGGTCGAGCAGGTGCTGGGCGCCTGCAACGAGTTGCTGGCTTGAAACTCGCCGTCGTTCGCCAGCGGTACACGCCATTCGGCGGAGCCGAGCGCTTCGTCGATCGCGCGCTGGGCGCGCTCGCGGCGCAGGGCACCGAGGTCACGCTGCTCTGCCGCGAGTGGGATGGCGGCGAGGCGCGCTTTCCCGTCGAGATCGTCGATCCGCCGTATTCCCGGCTCGGCGGGCGCAAGGCGCGCGACGCCGGTTTCGCCCGGGCGATCCAGGACATCATCGCCGCACGACGCTTCGACCTCGTCCAGTCGCACGAGCGCATCCCCGGCTGCCATGTCTACCGCGCCGGCGACGGCGTCCATGCGACCTGGCTGGAACTGCGGGACGCGGCGCGCGGCGGCGCGTCGCGACTCGCCACCGCGCTGTCGGCGTGGCACCGCTACACGCTGGCCACCGAGGCCGCGATGTTCCGCCACCCGGATCTGAAAGCCGTGATCTGCAATTCGCGCATGGTGAGGGACGACATCGCCCGCCGCTTCGGCGTGGCCGCGGAGAAGCTCGCGCTGATCTACAACGGCGTGGACACCGCGCACTTTCACCCCGGCCTGCGCGAGGAGCATCGCGCCATTTTTCGCGAAAAAGTTATGCGTAGCGGTATCCATTCGGACGGCGCTGGCGACACGGCGAAAATCATCCTCTTCGTCGGTTCCGGTTTCGAGCGCAAGGGCGTGGCGACACTGCTCGACGCGCTGACACAACTGCCCGACGCACAGTTGTGGGTCGTCGGCCGCGACAAGGCGCAGGCGGCGATGGAGCGCCGCGCCGCCCGGCTCGGCGTGGCGGACCGCGTGCGCTTCTTCGGCCCGCAGCCCGACGTGCGGCCGTTCTACGGCGCCGCCGACCTCTTCTGCCTGCCGACGCTTTACGATCCCTTCCCCAACGCCGCGCTCGAAGCGCTGGCCTGCGGTTTGCCGCTGGTGACCACCACGAGTTGCGGCGCGGCCGAGCTGGTGCGGGACGGCAAGGGTGAACCTTGCGGCGCCGTCTGCGCGCCGAACGACGCCGCGGCGCTCGCCGCGTGCCTCGCCCCGCTGATCAAAGCCGGGCCGACGCCGCAGCAGCGCGCCGCGGCCCGCGCCGCCGCCGAGCCGCTGACGCTCGAGGCCACCGCGTCGTCCCTGCTCGATCTCTACCGCCGCCTGCTCGGGCAGACCGCTTAAGCCGCCCCGCTATAATCCGGTGCTTCGCGCCCATGGCGGCGCCAAGCTTTTCCACGATGACGACTCCCGGCACCCCCCTCGGCAGCTTCCAGATGTACGTACGCCTGATGGGCTACGTCAAACCCTACTGGAAAGCCTTCGCGCTGGGCATCGTCGGCATGGTGTTGCTCGCCGCGTCCGAGCCGCTGTTCCCGGCGTTAATGAAAACGCTGCTCGACAAGGGCTTCTCGGGCAAGCCGCGCGACAACCTCTGGCTGGCGCCGCTGGCGGTGATCGGCATATTCCTGCTGCGCGGCGTGCTGAGCTTCGTCACCGACTACACCATGTCGTGGCTGACCAACCGCCTCGTCTTCGACCTGCGCAACGTCATGTTCGCGCGCCTGCTGCAGTTGCCGACGCGCACCTACGACAACCAGAGCACGGGGCTCCTGATATCCAAGGTGACCAACGACGTGAACAACGTCACCGGCGCCGCGACCTCGGTGCTGACGGTTGCCGTGCGCGATTCGCTGGCCATCGTCGCCCTGCTGTCGTGGCTGCTCTATCTCAACTGGAAACTGACGCTGGTGGCGCTGGCCGTCACGCCGCTGATCGCCATCGTGGTGCAACTGTTCAGCAAGCGCCTGCGCTCGGCCAGCCGGGCGAGCATGCACGCCATCGGCGACATCACCCGCATCCTCGAGGAAACCATCAGCGGCCACAAGGTGGTCAAGATCTTCGGCGGCCAGGCCTATGAAACGGCGCGCTTCGTCGAGGCCAACCAGCGCTTCCGCAGCCAGAACATGCGCCAGGCCATCGCCGCCGCCGCCACCGTACCCATCGTTCAGTTCTTCACCGCCATCGCGGTGGCCGTGGTCATCTACATCGCGCTGCTGCAGGGGCAAAGCGCGGAGACCACCGTCGGCGGCTTCGTCTCCTTCATCACCGCCATGCTGATGCTGCTGGCGCCGCTGAAGCGCCTCACCGACGTCAATGCCCCGCTGCAGCGCGGCCTCGCCGCGGCCGAGAGCGTCTTCGCCCTGCTCGACCAGGTGCCCGAGGATGATCGCGGCACGTCGTCCTGCGAACGTGCGAAGGGCGCCGTGACCTTCGACCACGTCACCTTCACCTATCCCGGCACCGAGCGGCCCGCCGTGGCGGACATCCACCTGGACATCGCGCCGGGCGAGACCGTCGCGCTCGTCGGCTCCTCCGGCAGCGGCAAGACCACGCTGGCCAACCTGCTGCCGCGCTTCTATCACGCCGACACCCTCAACGCAGGCGAAGACGGCGGCATCCTCATCGACGGCGCCCCGATCGAATCGCTGACCCTGGCCTGCCTGCGCGGCAACATCGCGCTGGTGTCGCAGGACGTGGTGCTGTTCAACGACACCGTCGCCGCCAACATCGCCTACGGCGGCATGGGGGGCACCACGCGCGAGCAGATCGAGGTCGCCGCCCGCGACGCCCACGCCCACGACTTCATCATGGCCATGCCCCAGGGCTATGAGACCCTGGTCGGCGAGCGCGGCGTCAAGCTCTCCGGCGGCCAGCGCCAGCGCCTCGCCATCGCCCGCGCGCTGCTCAAGAACGCGCCCATTCTCGTGCTCGACGAAGCCACCTCCGCGCTCGACTCCGAGTCCGAGCGCCAGGTGCAGGCCGCGCTGGAGCGGCTGATGGAAAACCGCACCACGCTGGTGATCGCGCATCGCCTGTCCACCATCGAGCACGCCGATCGCATCGTCGTGCTCGACAAGGGCCGCATCGTCGAAGTCGGCCCCCACGCCGAGCTGATCGGGCATGGCGGCATCTACAGCCGGCTCTACCGGCTGCAGCGCGCGGTCGAGGAAGCCGCGTGAGTCTGACGGTCCTGCACACCGAGTCTTCCCTCGGCTGGGGCGGCCAGGAAAACCGCACGCTCAACGAGATGCTCGGCCTGCGCGAACTCGGCCACACGGCGCTGCTCGCCTGCCAGCCCGGCGCCAAACTCGGCGCCCGCGCCCGCGAAGCCGGCTTCGCGGTGTTCGAGACGCCGATGCGCAACGTGCTCGATATTCCGGCCATCCTGCGGCTGCGCCGCTTCGTTCGCGACTCTCGCGCCGACATCGTCAACACCCACAGCAGCCGCGACACCCAGCTCGCCGGCATGGCTGCACGCACTCTGCCGCGCCGGCCGCGCATCGTGCGCACCCGCCACCTGGCGCTGCCGATCACATCGCGCTTCACCTACAGCGTGCTGCCCGACCACGTGGTGACGGTCAGCGCCCACGTGGCGCGCTACCTTGAATCAGCCGGCGTGCCGCGCGACCGCATCACCGCCGTGCCCACCGGTATAGACCTCACGCGCTACGTCGCGGCATCCGACGGCGGCACGCTGCGCGCCGAGCTTGGGCTGCCTGCTGAAGCGCCGCTGGTCGGCACCGTGGCGATACTGCGCCGCAAGAAGGGCCACGCCGAGCTGCTCGAAGCGATGCCCGCCGTGCTGGCGCGTTTCCCCGCCGCCCACTTCGTCTTCGCCGGCGACGGGCCGCAGCGCGAGAACCTCGAGCGCCGCATCGCCGAGCTCGGCTTGGGCGGCAGCGTCCACCTGCTCGGCCTGCGCCGCGACGTCGTCAATGTGCTGCAATCGCTCGACCTCTTCGTGCTGCCCACGCACCAGGAGGCGCTCGGCACCGCCTTCGTCGAAGCCGGCGCCCTGGGGCTGGCCGCCATCGGCAGCAATGTCGACGGCGTGCCCGAAATAGTCGGCGCTGGCGAGACGGGGAAACTGGTGCCGGTGAATAATCCGCCGGCCCTGGCCAATGCCATCGTCGAGCTGCTGGCCGACCCGGCGATGCGCCAGCGCATGGGCGAAGCCGCACGGCAAAAGGTCGCGACGCACTTCTCGCGCGAGGCCATGGTGAATGGCATTCTGGCCGTGTATCAACATCTTATGGGTTCCACATGAAGACCGTGATGCATATCCATTTTTGGGCTGATATTCGCAACAGCGCGGGTTCAGTCGAGAAGGTCATTACCGCCTTCGCATCTCATGGCAAAACCTATCGGCACCAAATTGCCTGCTGCGTCAGCGGCCACAGCGTCGACCGAAAGGGGTTCGACCTGACCTCCTTCGAACACCATGGCGTCATGACCTATCCTTTCATCGAGGACCGCTGGCGCAACAAGCTGTGCAACAAGCTGCTTGGATTGGGCGCCTTTACCTATTCGAGCCTGATCCGCATTGTTAACGAGAACAGACCCGACATATTGCATTTTCACAACCTGCAGGAGCAGATCGACGCGGTGGTTAGTCGCCTCTCCTATCGACCAGGCATCGTGGCGCATTACCACAGGCACTTCATGCAACCGGTGCAACCGCACTCTCCCTGTACGTTGGTATTTCTCAGCCAGGCCTCGCTTGATTATTTCTGGGGCGCAATGCATATCGACAAGCCCTATCGTCTGCTTGGCAACCCGCTGTCACTGGAGATCATGGCGCTGGGCCCGTTTTCGCCCAAGACGCAGCCCGTGCCATCGGCACCGGTGACACTGCTTTACGGCGGTGGAGGCAACCCCATCAAGGGTCTGGAAGAACTACTTGCCGCCTTCGCTCGACTGCCCCACGGTCGCGCGCAACTGATCCTCGCCGGAGCGAAGTTGGAAAAGTGGCGGCCGATCGATATTCCAGGCGTCGAGATTGTGGGCCCCCTGAGTGCCGCCGATTACTTCAAGTGGGTCGAACAGGCAGACGTAACGCTCATGCCTTCGCACTACGAGCCATTCGGGCTCATCGCGCAGGAGGCCATGTACCTGAAGCGTTTGTTGCTGGTGTCGACTAGTGGTGCTCTGGCGGAATTTACTGACGACAATTGCGCCATCACAGTCGCGCCACAAAATGTCGACTCTCTCCACCAAGGAATCCTGCGGGCTATCGACATGATAGGCACTGCTGAAGCCGATGCACTGATCACGCGGGCCTTCGAGCGCATCCAAGACTTCCATCCGCGCAATGTCGTGCAGAGACTCGAACGAATCTACGACGACACCCTGGATGGCACCGTTTGAGCACATGGCGATGAACAACGCGCTAGCCGTGCCCGTCCTCATGTATCACCATGTCAGCCCGGCACCGGGGCTAGTGACTATGACGTCGGAAAACTTTCGCGCCCAGATGCGTCATCTGGCGACGCGCGGCTGGCACACCATCGGCCTCGACGCCCTCGCCCGCTTCCTCGCCGGCGAAGCACTGCCGGAAAGAAGCGTCGTCATCACCTTCGATGACGGCTACCTCGACAACTGGGTACATGCGCACCCGGTCATGGCCGAGTACGGCCTCCGTGGCGTCATCTTCATCATCACCGGCCGGATTGGCGAGGGCCCGGCGCGGCAGCACGCCTCCCCCGGAAAAGTCGGCGCTGGCGATACGGCACCCACACCATCCCATCGCGACTGCGTACAAGCCATGCAGGAGGGCAGGTGCGATGATGTCATGCTGCGCTGGAGCGAAGTCGAGGCCATGCGTGCTGCTGGCAGTTTCGAGTTTCATTCGCATACTCATACCCATGCCCGCTGGGACCGGATTGAACCAGATGCCGCCACGCGCGCCCAACGTCTCGCGGAAGATCTGGAATATTCCCGTGCCACGCTACGTGAGCGGCTTGGCGACGCCAGCTCCCACTTGTGCTGGCCGCAGGGTTACTACGACGACGCCTACCGCGCAGTGGCCCGCCGGATTGGGTTCACGCACCTCTACACAGTGCGGCGCGGCGCCTGCCTTCCCGCCACACCTCAGGAGGAAATTCCGCGGATCGTGGTCAAGGACATGCCGGCCGCCTGGCTGAGCAGGCGATTGACGATTTATCGACGACCGTGGCTGAGCAATCTGTACACTCGCTTGCATCCGGATTGAACGTGCGCATCCGGCCCTTCGAAGCTGCGCTCCGCTGGTCGTTGCGCGCCATTAAGTCGCTCGATTGGCGCGATGACGACTCGCACTTGCTACGCGCGGCGGAGGTTCGCTGCGTGCTGCTCGTTTCGTCGACCGCGCTCGGCGATACCGTCATGTCGACCGCCGCCTTCGGCCCGCTGCGCCAGCGCTTCCCCACCGCCCGCTTCGTCGCTGTAATCCATGAGTCCAGCCTGCAGCTCTTCCGCCACTGCGCGGAAATCGATGAAGCCGTGCCAGCGCGCAGCGGCTGGCACGGCTTTCTTGATCTGGCCATACGGCTACGCGGATACCGGCCGGACATCGCCGTGATCCTTCACGGCAACGAGCCGCAGGCGACGCCGCTGGCCTACCTCGCCGGCGCGCGCTGGATATTCAAGCTGCCCAACGCCCGCAATCCATTTCGCTTCCTGCTCGCCAACCGCGCCACGACCGTCACGGTGGGAGAGCTCGGTCACGGGCTCGACCAGCGGCTGCGCACGGCGGCGCTGGCCGGCGCCGCCGTCGAAGGCGCCCGCATGCGGCTGCCGGAGGTGCCCGGCGCGAGCGAACGGGTGGAGGCCTTCTTCCTGGCCGCGGATTTCGCGCCAGGACGCCGCGTCGCCATGCAATGCGGCGCATCGGCCGCCAGCCGCATGTGGCCAGCCGGGAAATTCGTCGACCTCGGTCGGCGCCTGCGGCTGGCCCATCCCGACATCGGCGTCGTGCTCACCGGTTCGCCCGCCGAACGCGCTTACCTCGACGGCATCGCCCGCGGCATCGGCGGCACGGCAACCATCGTCACCGCCGGCGAACTGCCCATCGAGTGCCTGCCCGCTCTCGTCGCCTCCTGTGCCTGCCTGGTCACCGGCGACACCGGCACCATGCACGTCGCCTTCGCCCTGGAAGTTCCGGCCGTCTGCCTGTTCGCGGTTTCCGATCCCGCTACCTCCGGGCCGCCCTACGACCACGAGCGGCATGTCGTGATCCATCGCCCCTGCCCCGATCTCGCCATCCGCACCAAGTCCGATGACGCGCGTTGCATTGCGCGTATCGAGGTCGACGAAGTGATCGCCGCCGTCACGGGCGTGCTGGCGCGAAAGGCAGGCTGATGCGCGTTCTCGTCCTCGACACCGGCAACGAATGGGGCGGCGGCACCAACAGCCTGATCGAGCTGCTGCGTCGCATCGACCGCAGCCGTTTCGACATCACCACCTGCTTCTATCACGACTACGGCCGCGGCCGGGACTCGTCGATCTCGAATGAAATGGCCACCATCGGCATTCCCTTCGTCCGTCTGCCGGGCCGCCGCCAGCCGCCGTGGGCGAAGCTCGCCAAGGAACTGGCGCGCGGCCTGCTCGGCTGGAACCGCCGCCTGCGCGCCGCCGCCGTGTTCGCCATCGAACGCCGCTGGCGCATCGTCCCCCGCGCGCGCGCGATTGCCGCCCTGTTGAAAAGCGGCGGCTACGACCTGCTCTATCTCAACAACCAGCCATCATCCAATCTCGAAGGCTACCTCGCCGGCGAAGCCGCCGGCGTGCCGGTGGTTCAGCATTGCCGTATTGACGCCACGCTCAACGCCGTCGAGATCGCCGCGACCAATCGTGTCGCCCGCGCCGTGATTTGCGTTTCGAACGGAGTAGCCGACTCGCTGCGCGGGCAGGGTATCGCGGCGGACAGGCTTGTCGTCGTACACAACGCCATCGACGGCAAGCAAGTGCTTCCCGCCCCGCTGCCGCTGCCCGGCGTGCCGCCCGGCACTCTGGTGGTCGGCACCGTCGGCCAGTTGGTCAAGCGCAAATCGGTCGACGATCTGCTCCGTGCCGTGGCGCGGGCCGGCCAGGCGTTCCATGTGGTGATAGTTGGCGAGGGGCCGGAAGCCGGTCCGCTCGCGGCGCTGGCGGAATCCCTCGGCCTGGCCGGCCGCGTGCATTTCGCCGGCTTCCAGCAGCAGCCGCTGCCGTGGCTCGCCGCGATGGACGTGTTCGTGCTCGCCTCGAGCAAGGAAGGCCTGCCGCGGGTAATCCTCGAGGCCATGCTGCTGGGCAAGCCGGTGATCGCGGCGCGCGTGGTCGGCGCGCGCGAGCTGGTGGTCGAGAACGAAACCGGCTATCTCTACGATCATGCCGACATCGCCGCGCTGGCGGCGCATCTGGCGAAACTCGCCGCTGCCCCGGCGCTGCGCGCCGAACTCGGCGCGCGCGGGCGGCAGCGCGTGCTGGCCGACTTTTCCATCGAACGCTATGTCGCCGGCGTCGAGGCCGTGCTGGCCGACGCGGTCGGCGGCACGACGCATGGCACAAGCGCATGATCCAGACGCTGCTCACCCTGCTGCTGGCGCCGCTGCTGCGGCTGCTTGCCCGCCGGCCGGCAACCCCGCCGGCGCGGGTGCTGGTGGTCCAGGTCGCCAAGATCGGCGACGTCATCAGCACGACGCCGCTGCTGCGCGAACTGCGCGCCGGCCTGCCGGCAGCGCACATCGTCGTCATGGCCGCGCCGCTCACCGCCCCCCTGCTGCGCGCCAACCCCCGCATCGACGAGGTGCGGATCATCGCCAGCCGCGACTGGCGCGGCCTCAAAGCCAAATTGCGGCTGGCGGCGCGGCTGCGCCGCGATGGCTTTGATGCCGTGCTCTGCTGCAACGGCGGCGCTACCTGGCCGACGCTCGCGCTGTGGGCCGGCATTCCGCTGCGCGTCGGGATCGCACCGAACTTCGGCGGGCGCACCTCGCGCCTGGCGGCGCGCCTGTGGTCGTGCGCCGTGCCCCACACCCAGGGCCGCCTGGTCATCGAAACCATGCTCGACTTGGCGCGGCCCTTGGGCATCGCGCCGGGCAGCCTCGCCAAGGAGGCGTTCGCCGGCCCCGGCGCCGCAGCCGCGGCAGCGGCCTGCCTGCCCGAGGGTGGACAGTACATCGGCATCGCCGTCAGCGCCGGCAACAAGATGAAGGAACTGGGGACCGCCAAGCTCGCCGCCGTGGTCGGGCGTCTGGCGGCGGCACGCCCCGCCGCGACTTTTGTGCTGCTTGGCGCCGACGCTGACCGGGAAGCGTCGCAGACACTGATCGCGGACCTGCCCGTCGCCGTCGCCGCGCGCGTCATCGACACCTGCGGCCGGCTCGAACTCGCGGCGATGCCGGCGCTGCTCGCCCGCCTCACGCTCTTCATCGGCGTAGACTCGGGGCTCACCTACATGGCCGATGCCCTCCCGATCCCGCTGGTTTCGGTAGCGGGGCCGGCCGACATGGAAGACGCGCGGCCGCTCAACTCGAATGCCCGCATCCTGCGCCGGCCACTACCCTGCGTGCCGTGCTCGCACTATTTTCACGCCCCCTACAACTGCGCGATCGGCACACGGGCCTGCATCGTCGACGTCACGGTCGACGAGATTTCGGCGGCGGCCCTGCAGTTGCTTGCACGCATAGAAACGTGATGGATCGTGTTGCCTTGCTCCTTTGTTCATTAGCGATGCCATGACTGACTAATACGCGAGAAACCAGATGCCCAATCAAGAAATTCGTCCGTCTTTGTGGCGGGGTAGTCACGAGCAAGCCGGTTACTTTCTTTGGCTAGGGCTGCTATTTCTTCAGCCATTTAATCGATATGGCGCGATTAAGCTGCTGCTGCTATTAGGGCTTATCGGAGTATTGGTCTTTGGACGCTGGACGCACATGCGATGGACGCATGAGCATCTTGCGGCTCCCACCAAGGTCGGCATCTTATTGCTGGTATGGGCGGTTGCCGTTTCGCTTTTTGGGCCCTACCCCCTGGATAGTATTGATGCCTTGCGAAAGGAAATGCTCATTCAGATTGTGCTCTTCGCCGCAGCACTGCGGTTCGTGAAAAACTCCGAAAATGCTTGGGCTGCGCTTACGTCGATCACTTTCGGCTATGTCCTAGTTACATTTGCGTCATTTGGTTGGCTGGGCAATTATTGGCTTGATAACCGAGAAGTTCCCCACCTCCCCGGTCGCAGCCACGATGCCCTGTGGGGCGGGTACCCTGCTACGGCGGGAATTTGCCTCCCGTTGTTGCTGGGTTGGCTTATTTGGAGGCCACAACATCCTATCGTTCGGGTTGCAGGGTGGCTGTCGGTCCTGGCCGCATTCGGGTTGATCATCATGTATGGTTCCCGGACGCCACTACTCGTTGTTGCACTGAGTATTTTTTTGTTGCTCATTGCAAAGCGATTATGGAAGCTGGTTGCAGTGCTTTTGATTTTGGTGGTCGTAGTTGGCGTGTCGTTGGAAACGACGGCGTTTGGGCCGCAAACGGCTAGGTACGCGTCACTCTTCCAGACGAAAACGTATGTCAAAAATGAGCGCAATATGCTGTGGGCGGCCGTATGGGATGTTAGCCAGGACAGACTATTGACTGGTTATGGCTACGGTTGGAAAAAGCTGGCTTGGGCTATTCGAGACGGAGGATATGTCAGTCGTTGGGAGCAGGAGAAGAACAATCTACTGAAGCTTTTTCCGCCTGAGGTACTTCAATCCTATGGCAAGGCAAATCCCCATAACTATTTCCTTCAGGTTGTATTTGAGATTGGATTGGTTGGATTTGGCCTTGTCTTGATTTTTTGGAGCCTCGTGGCCCACCAAGGACTTGTAATTCTGCGCCAAACACGTTCCGACACGAGATCGTTTGCCCTTGTCGCACTCATAGGCCTTTCGGCTTACGCTTTCTCAAACATAACAAATGGACACTGGGTGGGCATGCTCGCAAATATTTCCGTCACCCTCGCAGGCTGTCTAGTCGCATTGCGCAATAGCGGAACCAGCAATGCGTAGGCCAGATGTACGAATATTGGTCGTCCGCCGCGACAACATCGGCGACCTGGTGTGCACCACGCCGCTGTTCGCGGCGCTGCGCGCCGCGCTGCCGGGCGCGCGCATCGCGGCCCTCGTCAATTCCTACAACGCCGAAGTGCTGGCCCGTAATCCCGATCTCGATGCGGTGCATGTCTATACCAAGTTCAAGCATCGCGCGCCGGGCACCTCAGCACTGGGGCCGCTGCTGGCGCGGCTGGCGCTGATCCGCCGCCTGCGGCGGGAGCGCTTCGACGTGGCGGTTCTGGCGCGCTCGGGCTTCGATCGCCATGGCCTGGCGTTCGTGCGCCTGTTGGGCATTCCGCGGGTGATCGGCTTCGCGCCTGCCGGCGAGCGACCGCGGGGGCTGACGGAATCCCCGCCGGTTCCCGACAACGCGGCGCTGCACGAGGTCGAATCGGTCTGGCAACTGCTGGCATCGCTCGGCATCGCCGCCGCACCGGGGCCGCTCAGGATGTTCCCCGATCCGGCGCGAGTGGCGGCATGGCGGCAAAAAGTCGGCGCTGGCGACACGCCGACTCTCGCCGTTCATGTCAGCGCGCGCGAGGCGACGCGGCAACTGGCGGCCGAAAAGTGGATTGCCTTCCTCCACGACCTGCGCACAGCGTGGCCGCAAGCGCGGCTGGCGCTGTTCTGGTCGCCCGGACCCGAAAACGATCCGCGCCACCCCGGCGACGATGCCAAGGCGCAGCAGATCATGGCAGGCTGCGCAGGACTCGGGATCATCCCCTGCCCCACGGCCACGCTCGACGATCTCATGGCGGGTCTCGCCTGCTGCGACGCCTTCGTCGGCGCCGACGGCGGGGCCATGCACGTCGCCGCCGCGCTTGGCTTGCCAACAGCAGGCCTCTTTGAAAACTCTCCGTTCAAGCTTGCCCACTGGTACCCATGGGCGGTGAAACACGAAGTTATTCGTTCTCCGACTTTTGCGATTGGCGATATCGATCCCTCCACAATGGTTTCCGCTGCGATGCGACTGATCGGCACGGAGCACGCTCCTGTATCGGCCAGCCCGCAGACAGGGGCGCTTGCTGGGTAGAATGGCGCGCTGAAGTTATCTCATTTTGATAGTCATGGCATATAATGGCAAACACTGCCATTGCTGTCGGAGATGCGCCATGTCCATGAACGTTTCGCTTCCCCCCGAACTGGAAAATCGTGTGCGTCAGCACGTCGAGTCCGGCCTCTACAGCTCGGCCAGCGAGGTGATCCGCGAGGCGCTGCGCCTGTTCGAGGCCTATCAGGGTGTTCAAGCCGCCAACCTCGCGGCGCTCAAGGCGGACATCGGGGTCGGCATGGCCGATATGGCCGCCGGGCGGGTTCGTCCGCTGGATATCGAAGAGATCAAGCGCCGCGGGCGGGAAATCCGCTCAGCCCAGGGACAGGGCTGATGGCCAGTCTGCGCTCTATACGCAGAGCGCCGAGAACGATCTCTACTGGAAGCCTGGCTGTTCATTGCCGAGGACATCAGAAGCTGGCCCACGTCCACCCCTTACCTACTGTTCTACTTTTCGAATGAGGCGGGGATCGTGGTGGCGCGCGTGCTTCATCATGCGCGCGACATCCAGGCAATCGAAGACTGGCCGCGGCATTGAGCGTGCGCCGGTTTGCGCAATGATTCCCCGGCGAGCAGTAGCTTGTGCGCCGCATGCAGTACCCGGTCGAGAATGGCCGGCCGCTGTGTCAGCAAGCGGGGGGGGTACCTTCCTTCAGTGGGCTTCCTCCCAGTTAGCGCCGACTCCCACGTCAACGACGAGCGGCACCGCGAGTTTCGCCACGCCGCCCATCAGCTTCGGCAGTTCGTGCCGCACGGCGGCGATTTCGGCGTCGGGGACTTCGAGCACCAGTTCGTCGTGTACCTGCAAAATCAGTTTCGATTGCATGCGCGCCACGTCGAGCCAGCCTTGCACCGCGATCATCGCCAGCTTGATGAGGTCGGCGGCGGTGCCCTGCATCGGCGCGTTGATGGCGGCGCGCTCGGCGCCCTGGCGGCGGCCGACGTTGGATGACCTGATTTCGGGCAGCCACAGGCGACGGCCGAAGACCGTTTCGACGTAGCCCTTTTCCCTGGCGAGCTGGCGCGTCTCTTCCATGTATTTCGCCACGCCGGGGTAGCGCGCGAAGTAGCGCTCCATGTAGGACGCGGCTGCCGCGCGCTCGAGGCCGAGTTCGCGGGCGAGGCCGAAGGCGGACATGCCGTAGATCAGGCCGAAGTTGATGACCTTGGCGGCGCGGCGCTGGTCGGGGCCGACCTCGAGCGGCGTGACGCCGAAGATCTCGGCGGCGGTGGCGCGATGCACATCCTCGCCGCGGGCGAAGGCCTCGAGCAGGCGGGAGTCGTTCGACAGGTGCGCCATGATCCTGAGCTCGACCTGCGAATAGTCGGCGCTGGCGATACGGCAACCGGGCGGCGCGATGAAGGCCGAGCGGATGCGGCGGCCCTCGGCGGTGCGCACGGGAATGTTCTGCAGGTTGGGTTCGGACGATGCGAGCCGCCCCGTCACCGCCACCGCCTGCGAGAAGCTGGTATGGACGCGGCCGGTGGCGGCATTCACCATCTTCGGCAGCTTGTCGGTGTAGGTGTTCTTGAGCTTGGCGACGCTGCGGTAGTCGAGGATCAGCCGCGGCAGCGGGTAGTCGAGGGCAAGCTGCTCCAGCACTTCCTCGTCGGTCGACGGCGCCTTGGTCGGCGTGCGCTTGATCACCGGCAGGCCCTGGCGCTCGAACAGGATCTCGCCGAGCTGCTTGGGCGAGTTGAGGTTGAAGGGCTGGCCCGCCGCTTCATACGCGCGCGCCTCGATCTCCAGCATGCGGCGGCCGAGCTCCCCGCTCTGCCGCGTCAGCGAGGCGCTGTCGATCAGCATGCCGTGGCGCTCCATGCGGTAGAGCACCTCCGCCACCGGCAGCTCGATGTCGCGGTAGAGGCGTTCGAGCTTCTCTTCGGCCGCCAATCGCGGCGCCAGCGCCTGATGCACGCGCAGCGTAACGTCGGCGTCCTCGGCCGCATACTCGGCCGCGCGCTCGACGGCGACCTGGGTGAAGGAGATGCGCGAGGCACCCTTGCCGGTGACATCGTCGTAGCTGATGGTCGACAGGCCGGCGTGGCGGGCGGCCAGCGCGCCGAGGTCGTGCGACTTGTCGGATTCCAGCACGTAGGACTCGAGCAGGGTGTCGTCCACGATGCCGCGCAATTCGATGTCGTGGTTGGCAAGGACGTGGCGGTCGTACTTGAGGTGCTGGCCGACCTTGCCGTGCGTGGAGGACTCGAGCCAGGGCTTGAGCTTCGCCAGCGCTTCGGTGAGCGGCAGCTGCTCCGGCGCGCCGGTGTAGGCGTGGCCCAGCGGCAGGTAGGCGGCCTCAGTTGCCAAATGAGCGGGAGCGATGGCGAAGGAGATGCCGACCAGTCGCGCCTGCATGGGGTCGAGGGCGGTGGTCTCGGTGTCGAGCGCAACCAATTGCGCGGTTTCGATCTTCGCCAGCCAGGCGTCGAACTGCGCCCAGGTCAGGATGTTCGCGTAGCCGCTGCGGTCGGGCTCAGCCAAAAAAGTCGGCGCTGGCGGGACGGCAACGTCGGTCGCGTTGTCGGCGGTGCCGCCCTCCACTTCGCGCAGCCAGGTCTTGAACCCCAGCCGCGAGAACAGTTCGGCCAGCTTGGCGCGGTCGGGCACCCGCGGCGCGAGGTCGGTCACGCCCTGCGGCAGCGCTACGTCGCAGGCGACGGTGACGAGCTTCCTGCCCAGCGGCAGGAAGCCGAGATGGGCGCGCAGGTTTTCGCCGACCTTGCCGCCGATCTTCTCGGCATTGGCGACGACGCCGTCGAGCGAGCCGTATTCTTCCAGCCACTTCACGGCGGTCTTGGGGCCGACCTTGGCCACACCGGGCACGCCGTCGACGGTATCGCCGACCAGCGCGAGGTAATCGACGATGCGATCCGGGGCCACGCCGAACTTGGCCAGCACGCCGGCTTCGTCGAGCGTCTCGTTGGTCATGGTGTTCACCAGGCGCACATGCGGATCGACCAGTTGAGCCAGATCCTTGTCGCCGGTCGAGATCACCGTCTCGATTCCCTGCGCCGCGGCGGCCCGCGCCAGGGTGCCGATGACGTCGTCGGCCTCGACGCCGTCTATCATCAGCAGCGGCCAGCCCAGCGCCTGCACGCATTCGTGCAGCGGCGCGGTCTGCGCCGCCAGTTCCTCGGGCATCGGCGGCCGGTGGGCCTTGTACTCGGGGTACCAGTCGTCGCGGAAGGTCTTGCCCCTGGCGTCGAACACCACCGCGCGGTAATCTGATTTATAGTCGGCCTCAAGGCGGCGCAGCATGCTGATCACGCCATAGACCGCGCCGGTCGGATCGTTAGCCGGACTGCGCAGGTCGGGCAGGGCGTGAAAGGCGCGGTAGAGGTACGACGAGCCGTCGACGAGCAGTAGCGTGGGCATGGAGAAAGAATGAGCGCGAAAAACAAGTTGCCGAATCTCGCCGACCCCTGGCTGGCGCAGCCTTCGGCCACCGCCCGCGAGGCGTGGCGCATCTTCGGCATTATGTCAGAGTTCGTCGAGGCCACCGAGCGCCTGTCCTCGGTGCGGCCGGCGGTGTCGATCTTCGGCAGCGCGCGGGTAGCGCCGGAGTCGGAGTATTACCACCTCACCGAGAAGATCGCGCGGCTCTTGTCCGACGCCGGCTTCTCCGTGGTCTCCGGCGGCGGCCCGGGCGTGATGGAGGCGGCCAACAAGGGCGCCTACCACGGCAAGGGCGCGGCCATCGGCCTCAACATCCAGCTGCCGCACGAGCAGAAGGCCAACCCCTACCAGGACATCTCGCAGACCTTCCGCCACTTCTTCGCCCGTAAGTACATGTTCGTCAAGATCGCCTCCGCCTACGTCGTGATGCCCGGCGGCTTCGGCACGGTCGACGAGCTGCTCGAGGCACTGACGCTGATCCAGACCGCCAAGACGCCGCGCATCCCGCTGATCCTCGTCGGCAGCGCCTTCTGGGGCGGCCTGCTCGACTGGTTCCGCGACCGGCTGGTCGGCGAGGGCATGATCGGCCCCGAGGACATGGACCTGCTGCAGGTCATCGACACGCCGGAGGAAGTTGTCGCGGCGATCTTCGAGCACTACCAGACGCGCGGTTTCGACCGCCTGCCGGTGGAACACGAGCTGCTCTTGAATCTCTGATACCTTTGATAGAATCGACGCGTCCTTCGAGGAATCCCGCCATGCGCCGCCCGTTCCGCTTTCTGCTCTCCGCCCTGTTGCTGCCCGTCGCCTTCGCCGCGCTGGCGCAGACCCGCCCCGCCGACCTGCAGCCGCTGCCCGAGGCGCCGCCCCCGCCACCGGGGCTGCTCGACCCGTCGCTGGAACCGCAGGTCACCATCATCAAGCGCGGCCAGGACAAGGTCGAGGAATTCCGCCTGAAGGGCAAGCTCTACATGCTCAAGGTGACACCGCCCGGCGGCGCCGCCTACTACCTGATCGACGAGAAGGGCGACGGCATGATGACGCGCCGCGAATCCTTCGATTCCGGCAACCGCGTGCCGATGTGGGTCATCGGCACCTTCTGACGGTCGCCCTTTGAACACCGACGTCCTGCCACCCGACGAAGAAGCCCTGCGCAAGCTGAAGAACGTCGTCCTTGCCGGCTACGCGCTGCAGGCGCTGGCCTTCTTCGTCGGCGTCTCGGCCATCGTCGCCATCGTGCTGGCCTACGTCAAGCGCGACGACGCGCGCGGCACCTGGCTTGAATCGCATTTCCGCTGGCAGATCCGCACCTTCTGGTTCGCCCTGCTCGGCGGCGTCATCGGCGGCATCACCCTGATCGTCCTCATCGGCTGGGCGATACTCTGCGCCACGGCGGTGTGGGTCATTTACCGCATCGTCAAGGGCTGGCTCGCGCTCAATGACGGCAAGCCGCTGCCGACCTGATTCCTGAATAATGCAGGCCCGGCAGCTCCCCGCCCGCCACGGCGTCCTCTGGCTTATCGCCGGACTCCAGCTGTTCCGCCGCAACCCGCCGCTGCTGACGGCACTGACCTTCGCCTATCTCTTCGCCGTTCTCTTCCTCAACCTGCTGCCCTTCATCGGTCCCTTCCTGCTGCCGCTGGCGCTGCCGACGATCACCGCCATCGTCGCCAGCGGCGTGCGCGCGCTGGAACAGGGCCGGCCAGTCACCCAGGTCGCGCTGCTGCACGGCCTGGCGGCGAACCGCATCGGCCTGCTGCGCCTGGGCGGCCTGCACCTCCTCGCCTCGGTCGCCGTCCTCTCCATCAGCGTCCTGATCGAAGGCGGGCCGCAGAGTCTCGCCAGCCTCGAAGACGCCGACCCGGCCGAGATGCTCGGCATGCTGGCGCGGCTGCTGCTTATCGCCGCGCCGGTGCTGACGGCCTTCTGGTTCGCGCCACTGCTCACCGCCTGGGACGGCGTGCCGGCGCTGAAGTCGGTGTTCTTCAGCTTCATCGCCTCACTGCGCAACTGGCGCGCCTTTGCCGTCTATGGCCTCGCCATTGCCGTGGTCGGCGTCGTCATTCCCGGCCTGATCCTGCTCGTCGCCGGCAGCCTCTCGCCCACCCTGCTCAACGTCTTCTCCGTGGCGCTGCGCATGCTGCTGGTCTTCGTCATGGCGCCGGTGCTGATGGCCAGCGTCTATCTTTCCTACCGCGACGTGTTCCACGCCGTCGAGTCCGAAGTCACGCCGCCATCCGATGCCTGAAGCGCCGCTCGGAGTGCTGGGCGGCACCTTCGACCCGGTGCACAGCGCCCACCTCGCGCTGGCCCAAACCGCGCGCGCGCAGCTGGCCCTCGAAAAAATCCTGTGGATTCCCGCCGGGCAGCCGCGCCACCGCGACGCTCCGCTGGCGCCCGGCGCCGACCGCCTCGCCATGGTGGAGCTCGCCATCGCCGGCCATCCCGCCTTCGAGCTCGACGCCACCGAGGTGCGGAGCGACACGCCGAGCTACACCGTGCCCACGCTCGCGCGCCTGCGCCAAAGCCTCGGCGCGACAAAGCCGCTGGTGCTGCTGCTCGGCGCCGACGCCTTCCTCGGCTTGCCGTTATGGCACCGCTGGCGCGAGCTGTTCGGGCTCGCCCATCTGGCCGTCGCCACGCGGCCGGGCTTCGCGCTCGATCCGGCGGCGATGGCGCCGGAACTTGCCGACGAGTTCCGGCACCGTCAGAACGGCGCGATCACCGCGCCCGCCGGTGCCCTGCGCGCCTTTACCCTCGTCGCCGGCACCGTTTCCGCCACCGCCACCCGTTCCATGATCAAAGCCGGCCAGGACCCCGGCGGCTGGCTGCCGCCCGGAATTCTCGATTACATTCGCAATCATCACCTCTACGGAACCTGAAATGGACATCCGCAAACTCCAGAAAATCACCGTATCAGCCCTCGAAGACATCAAGGGCGAGGACATCGAGGTACTCAACACCACGAAGCTCACCGCGCTGTTCGACCGCATCGTGGTCGTCACCGGCACTTCCAACCGCCAGACGCGGGCACTCGCGCGCAACGTCCAGGACAAGGTCAAGGAGGCCGGCGGCGAAGTCCATGGCGTCGAGGGCGAGGGCAGCGGCGAATGGGTACTGGTCGATCTCGGCGACATCATCGTCCATGCGATGCTGCCGGCGGTACGCAGCTACTACAATCTCGAGGAACTCTGGCAGGCCGCGCCGAAACGCGCGGCAAAAGTTGGCGCTGGCTGGACGACGGATGAAGCGGCCGCGTCCCCCAAAGCACCTGCCCCGGCGCGGCCCCGCACGACGAGGAAGACTCCCTGAAGCTGATCGTCGCCGCCGTCGGCACCCGCATGCCGGGCTGGGTCGATGCCGGCTTCGATGACTATGCCCGGCGCATGCCGCGCGAATGGCCGCTCGAGCTGCGCGAGGTCAAGGCCGAGCCGCGCACCACGGGCAAGACCGCGGCGGCGATGATGGCCGCCGAGGCGGTGCGTCTGCGCGGGGCGCTGCCCGAACGCTGCCACCTCGTCGCGCTCGACGAGCACGGCCACGACCCGACCACCCAGGCTCTGGCCGACAGCCTCGCTCAGTGGTCGGGCGCGGGCGAGGACGTCGCCTTCCTCGTCGGCGGCCCCGACGGCCTCGACCCCGGCCTGAAATCCGACGCCCGCGCTATGATGCGGCTTTCCAGCCTGACACTGCCGCACGCGCTGGTGCGCGTGATCCTCGCCGAGGCGCTCTACCGCGCGGCGAGCGTGCTGAAGGGCCACCCTTATCACCGCGAATGACTCACCTCGAACCGCGAATCTACTTGGCATCGAAGAGTCCGCGCCGGCGCGAGCTGCTGGCGCAGATCGGCGTGCATTTCGACCTGATGCTGTTCCGCGCCGGCACGCGCGAAGACCCGGAGACCAATGAGGACACCCGCGCCGGCGAGACGCCCGACGACTATGTGCGCCGCGTGGCGATGGCCAAGGCCAGCCACGGCGCGCGGCTGGTCGGCGTGCGCCGCCTGGCGCCACGGCCGGTGCTGGCCGCCGACACCACGCTCGACGTGGATGGCGAGGTCGTCGGCAAGCCGCAGGACGAACAGGAGGCCATGGCCATCCTCGCCAGGCTGTCGGGGCGCACGCACCGCGTGCTCACCTGCGTGGCCATCGCCCACGGTGAGCGCGTCGAGCAGCGCACCAGCATCAGCGAAGTGCGCTTCCGCCCGCTCGACGCCGACGAGATCCGTCGTTACGCGCTGACCGGCGAACCCCTGGACAAGGCGGGCGCCTACGGCATCCAGGGTCGCGCGGCAATATTCATCGAGGAAATACGCGGCTCGCACTCGGGCATCGTCGGCCTGCCCTTGTGCGAAACTGCCTTGCTGCTGAGAATATTCGGCTATCCGGTCTGACATGGCGAGGGGGAGAAAAGCATGGGGCTGATAGACTGGTTCAAGAAACTGGCTGGCGGCCCGGGAACTCCGGCCGCGGCCAACGGCGTGGTACCCACCGCGGCGGAAGCGCAGACCGCTGAAATCGGCGGACTCAACTTCATGACGGCGATCGACGCCCACATGAAATGGAAGACGCGCCTGGAGAACTACATCAACGGCACCAGCCAGGAGGACCTCAAGGTCGAGGTGGTCTCGCGCGACGATCAGTGCCCGCTCGGCAAGTGGATCCACGGCAGCGGTGGCGAGAGCTACGGTGCGATCCAGACCTTCGGCGACATGAAGGCGATGCACGCGCACTTCCACACCTGCGCCGGCCATGTGCTCACAACCGCCCAGCAAGGCAAGAAGGGCGAAGCGCTGCGCATGCTCGACCACGGCGACTACGTGCGCGCCTCCGAACGCGTGAAGATGCAACTGGCCCGACTCTACGTGCAAATTTCGGAACGCAAATAGCCGCGCTCATGGCCGAAGAGTTCCTGATCAACTTCACCCCGCAGGAGACGCGGGTCGCCCTGATGCAGCAGGGCGTGGTGCAGGAACTGCACATCGAGCGCACGCATGGCCGCGGCATCGTCGGCAACATTTATCTCGGCCGCGTCGCCCGCGTGCTGCCCGGCATGCAGTCCGCCTTCATCGAGGTCGGCCTCGAGCGCACCGCCTTCCTCCACGTCGCCGACATCTGGGAAGAGCGCGGCGGCCAGGAGCCGGTGCGGCCGATCGAGCGCATCCTCGGCGAAGGCCAGAACATCGTCGTGCAGGTGCAGAAGGATCCGATCGGCTCCAAGGGCGCGCGGCTGTCGACGCAAGTTTCCATCGCCGGCCGCCTGCTGGTGTTCCTGCCGCAGGAAAAGCACATCGGCATCTCGCAGCGCATCGAAGACGAGGCCGAGCGCGAGGCCCTGCGCACGCGCATCCAGGGGCTGATTTCGGACGACGCACCCGGCGGCTTCATCGTTCGCACCATGGCCTCTTCGGCCAGCGACGAGGAACTGGCCACCGACATCGCCTACCTGCGCCGGCTCTGGGCGGAAATCGTCCAGCGCTCGAAGGGCGCGCAGCCGCCGACCCTGCTGCACCACGACCTGACCCTGGCCGAGCGCGTGCTGCGCGACCTCGTCAGCAGCGATACCGAAAAAATCGTCGTGGACTCGCGCGAGAACTTCCAGAAGCTCTCCTTCTTCGCCCAGGAGTACATGCCGCAGCTGGTCGACCTGCTCGCCCACTACACCGGCGAGCGGCCGCTGTTCGATCTCAACGGCGTCGAGGACGAGATCCAGAAGGCGCTGGCGCGGCGCGTCGAGCTCAAGTCCGGCGGCTACCTCATCATCGACCAGACCGAGGCGCTGACCACCATCGACGTGAACACCGGCGGCTTCGTCGGCGCCCGCAACTTCGACGACACCATCTTCAAGACCAACCTCGAGGCGGCGCAGGCCCTCGCCCGCCAGTTGCGCCTGCGCAACCTCGGCGGCATCATCATCCTCGACTTCATCGACATGGAGAACGCCGAGCACAAGGAAGCCGTGCTGGCCGAACTCAACAAGGCGCTGGCGCGCGACCACACGCGCATCACGGTCAACGGCTTCACCCAGCTCGGCCTGGTCGAGATGACGCGCAAGCGCACCCGCGAATCGCTCGCCCACATTCTCTGCGAATCCTGTCCCACCTGCGGCGGCCGCGGTGAAGTCAAGACCGCCCAGACCGTCGCCTACGAGATCCTGCGCGAACTGCTGCGCGAGGCCCGCCAGTTCAACGCCCGCGAATACCGCATCCTCGGCTCCCCGACCGTGATCGACCTTTTCCTCGACGAGGAATCGCAGGCGCTGGCCATGCTTTCCGACTTCATCGGCAAGCCCGTGTCGCTGCACGCCGAGGCCAGCTATACCCGGGAACAGTTTGACATCGTGCTGCTGTAACCCCGACGCAAGCGCCCATCCGATCCCCGAGAAATCGAACGAGAAGACGGCGAGCCCCGATCTGGCCGGACGTAAAGGCGTTTGTTGCCGTGATTGCCTCGGAGCGTACGATCAAGGGCAAGACCACGCGGGAGCATCGCTGGGGCGATTTGAGACGCACACTATCCGACATCTTTTCGCACTACACCAGGGAACAGTTGCCGTGAGCACTCGCGTGACGAAGAAGTGAAGCGCCGCGACTTCCTCGCTTCCTGCGCCGCCTTGGCGATAGCCGGTTGCGGCGAGAGAAAGGGCCTGTCGCTTCCGCCGGGGGAACTCTCGGGCGGCGACATGAAACACGGACACCGCCTGCGCGAGCCGCGCTTCGCCGCGCCGGTGGAGACGCGCCGCATGCCGGTGCTGATCGTCGGCGCCGGCATCGGCGGGTTGTCGGCGGCGTGGCGGCTGGAACGTGCCGGCTTCCGCGACTTCGCTCTGCTCGAACTGGAACCGGCGGTCGGCGGCAACTCCCGCTATGGCGAAAATGCCGTCTCGGCCTACCCGCTCGGCGCGCACTATCTGCCGCTGCCGACGCGAGAGAGCCGCGCGGTGCGCGAACTGCTGGCCGACCTCGGTGCATTGCAAGGCGACCCGCACGCGGCGCGGCCGAGCTACGACGAACGCATGTTGTGCCATGCGCCGCAGGAGCGGCTGCACATCAATGGCCTGTGGCAGGACGGCCTGTGGCCGCGGCTCGGCGTGGCGGCGGCCGAGCGCGACCAGTACGCGCGCTTTCAGGAACGCATGGGCGAATTCCGCGAAGCCGGGGATGGCCACGGGCGCCGTGCCTTTGCGCTGCCGGCGGCGCTGTCCTCGCCTGAAAGGCGCTGGCGCGATCTGGATCGCATCACCATGCGGCAATGGCTGCGCGACAACCGCTTCGACTCGCCGCACCTGCATTGGTACGTGAACCATGCCTGCCGCGACGATTATGGCGTCGGCATCGACGAGGTGTCGGCCTGGGCCGGCATCCACTACTTCGCCTGCCGCAATGGCGAAGCGGCCAACGCCGCGGCCGATTCCGTGCTCACCGCGCCCGAGGGCAATGGCTGGGTCGTCCGGCGCCTGGCGCGGCGCTACGCCGAGCGCACGATCACCGGCGCACTGGCCGTTCGTGTTGCGCAGAATCGCCGTGTCGCCAGCGCCGACTTTTTGCTGGGGAATGAGAATCGCACCGTCCGCTACGAGGCCGAGCAGATCATCTGGGCCGCGCCGCTGTTCGTGCTGCCGCATGTGGCGCCGGAACTGCCCGCGCCGCTGGCCACCGCCGCGCGTGCCGGCGACTATGCGCCGTGGCTGGTGGCGAACCTCATCTTGAGCGAGCCGCCGCAGTCGGGCGCCGGCGTGCCGCTGGCCTGGGACAACGTGCTCCATGACAGCCCAGCGCTCGGTTATGTCGTCGCTACCCACCAGCGCATCGCCGTCGCGCCGGGGCCGACGGTGCTGACGTATTACCATGCGCTTTCCACCGAGCCGCCTCGCACGGCACGCGAGCGGCTGCTCAACACGCCACGCGAAATCTGGGCGCGACAGATCTTGGCCGACCTCGGTCGCGTCCATCCGGAGATCGCGCAGCTGACCATGCGCCTCGACGTCTTCCGCCACGGCCATGCCATGATCCGCCCCGTGCCGGGCACGATCTGGTCGGCGGCGCGGCGGCAACTGGCGCGGGGCTGGGGCCGGGTGCATTTCGCCCATGCCGACGTTTCCGGCCTGTCGCTGTTCGAAGAGGCCAACTATCGCGGCGTGCGCGCGGCGGAATCCGTGCTGCGGCGGCTGGGCGTGCGCTTAGGCTCCGCTCTCGGCTAGACTGGCGGAACTGGAGGAGAAGGAAACATGACCAAACTGATCGGAGCGGTTTTCCTGGTGCTCGGCCTCGTGGCCGGCGTGGTGCTGCTGCTCGCGCCCTTCGGCAAGGCGCCGCTGGTGGCGGGGCCGCTGATGTGGTTCACCTTTCCGCTCGGCTGCGTTGGCGGCCACGTCTTCCTGATGATGGGGGCCAGCCGCGAGCAGATGGCCATGAGTTCGATGATCGTCGGTAGCGCCCTGTTGCTGCTTGGCCTGGTTGCGACGGTGGCGCAGTTCCTCGTTAGCGGCGGCGTGCTGGCGGCGGCCACCGACACGCTGTCGCTCTGGTATGTCGCCAGCGGCGGCTTCGTGCTCGGCGGCGTGGCCTATGCGCTGCGCGGCTACGGCAAGGGCCAGAACCCGCCGGCCTGAAATGCGCGGCCTCCACATCCTCGCCGAGCTGCACGGCTGCACCTGCGACGCGGGCCTGCTGCGCGAGGTCGAACCGTTGCGCGCGCTGTGCCTGGCGGCCTGCGCCGATGCCGGCCTCAGTGTCGTCGCCGAGGCTTTCCACGGCTTCGCCGGCGCGGGTGCGACGGGAGCCGTGGTGCTGGCCGAGTCACACCTCGCCGTCCATACCTGGCCCGAACTCGATGCAGCCACGCTCGATATCTACGTCTGCAACTTCAGCCAGGACAACCGCGCCGCGGCCGAGGCGGCCTATGCAGCACTGCACGCGGCCTTCTGCCCGCGCGAGGCGGTGCGCCGCGACGTGATCCGCGGCGAACTCGCGACAATTTGAGGCAGATCGGATCAAACAACCCAAGTTGCGGTAACGTATCGCGCTTTCCTGAAAAACGACCGAGGGAGAAACTCACATGACCGCCATGCGCATCCAGCTCGAAGAGAGCGAGATTCCGACCCACTGGTACAACGTCGTTTCCGACATGCCCAATCCGCCGAGCCCGCCGCTGGGCCCGGACGGCAATCCGGTCGGCCCCGAGAAAATGCTGGCCATCTTCCCCGGCGCGCTGCTCGAGCAGGAAATGTCGGCCGAGCGCTGGATCCCGATCCCCGAGCCGGTGCGCGATATCTACCGCCTGTGGCGGCCGACGCCGCTGTGCCGCGCCTGGCGGCTGGAGCAGATGCTCGGCACGCCGGCGAAGATTTATTACAAGTACGAGGGCGTCTCGCCGGCCGGCTCGCACAAGGTGAATACTTCGGTGCCGCAGGCGTACTTCAACAAGCAGGCCGGTATCAAGCGCATCTCCACCGAGACCGGCGCCGGCCAGTGGGGTTCGTCGATGGCGCTGGCCGGGCAGATGTTTGGCCTCGAAGTGCGCGTGTATATGGTCAAGATATCCTACGACCAGAAACCCTTCCGCCGCTCGATGATGCAGACCTGGGGCGCCGAAGTGTTCGCCAGTCCCAGCAACATGACCAACACCGGCCGCGCGATTCTGGCGAAGGATCCGAACAACGAGGGTTCGCTCGGCATCGCCATTTCCGAGGCGGTGGAAGAGGCCGCCTCGCGCCCCGATACCAACTACGCGCTGGGCTCGGTGCTCAACCATGTCTGCCTGCACCAGACGGTGATCGGGCTGGAGGCCAAGAAGCAGTTCGCCAAGGTCGGTGAATATCCGGACATCGTCTTCGGCTGCTGCGGCGGTGGCTCCAACTTCGCCGGCACGGCCTTCCCCTTCCTCGCCGACAAGGCCGCCGGTGACGCGAAGGCCAAAAACACCCGGCTGATCGCGGTCGAGCCGACCTCCTGCCCGACGCTGACCAAGGGCATCTACACCTACGACTTCGGCGATGCTTCCGGCTTCACGCCGATGATGAAGATGTACACCCTCGGCCACGACTTCATGCCGCCGGGCATCCACGCCGGCGGCCTGCGTTACCACGGCGACTCGCCGCTGGTGTCGCAGCTGTTGCACGAGGGCCTGATCGAGGCCATCGCCGTGCCGCAGGTGGCCACGTTCGCGGCCGGTGTCCAGTTCTCCAAGGCCGAGGGCATCATCCCCGCGCCCGAGTCCAACCACGCCATCCGCGCCGTCATCGACGAAGCGCTGCGCTGCAAGGAGACGGGCGAGGCGAAGACGCTGTTCTTCAACCTCTCCGGCCATGGCCATTTCGACATGGCCTCCTACGACCGCTACTTCGCCGGCAAGCTCGAAGACTACGAGTATCCGCGCGAGGCGGTCGAGGAGTCGCTGGCGCACCTGCCCAAGGTCGGCTAGTCAGGATCGGGTCGGATGGGTCTTTCCCGGGCCGCCTTCCTCCTGCTTGTCTTTGCCAACCTCGCCTTCTTCGCCTGGGCGCAGGGTTATTTTGGCGGGAGCAATCCGGGGCGCGAGCCGCAGCGGCTGGCCAACCAGTTGGCAGCCGACAATCTGCGCATCGTGTCTACGACGCCGGCAGGCGGCAAGGGGGATACTGCCACGAAGCCGGCGGAGGGAGCCTGCCGCCTGGTGACGGGCCTGCCGCCGGGCGACGTCGATGCATTCAAGGCGGCGCTTGCCGGGCAAGCGTCAAGCGTCGATATCAAACCGGTCGAGGAATCGTCGAGCTACTGGGTGCACATTCCGCCGCAGGCCAACAAGGCGGCGGCCGAGAAGAAGGCGGGCGAGCTCAAGGGTCTTGGCGTCAAGGACTTCTACATCGTTCCGGACGAGGGCGCGACCCGTTACGCGATCTCCCTGGGCCTGTTCAAGAGCAACGATGCGGCCAACGAGTTCCTGCGGGTCTTGGGCGCGCGCGGAGTCAAGTCGGCCCGCATCGATGTGCGCGAGGCGGCACCGCAACCGGTGCGCGCCATCGTCAAGGGCAGCGCGGAAATCCTGAACAAGCGCCTGCCCGACCTGCTGGCCAAGCTCCCGGGCGCCGCTGCCGTGGAATGCCCCTGAGCACAACGGCATTGGCGGTGCCATTCGTCGTCGGCCTCACCGGCGGCATTGGCAGCGGCAAGAGCGTTGCCGCCAAAGCATTTGCCGTGCTCGGTGTCGCCGTCGTCGACACCGATGCCATTGCCCATGATCTGACCGGGCCGCACGGCCGCGCCATGCCGGCCATTCGGGCGTCCTTCGGCGAGGCGGTGGTGACCTCGAGCGGCGCGCTTGACCGCGGCGCCATGCGCGCGCTGGCCTTCTCCGATCCGGCGGCGCGCCAGCGCCTCGAAGCGATTCTGCATCCGCTGATCCGCGCCGAGAGCGAGCGGCTGGTTTCGCTCAATGCGACCGCGCCTTATGTGGTGCTGGTGGTGCCGCTGCTGATCGAGTCGGGCGACTTCCGCCAGCGTGTCGATCGCATCACGGTCGTCGACTGTAGCGACGAAACCCGTATTCGGCGGGCGATGGGCCGCGACGGCCTGGCGCGCACCGAGATCATGCGCATCATGGCGGCCCAGGCGAGTCGCGACGAGCGGCTTGCCGCAGCCGATGATGTCATCGAAAACGATGGCAGTCCGGTGGACTTGCGCGCGCGGGTGGTGGCACTCGATGTCCGCTACCGGGCGCTGGCGGCGCAAAAAGCCGCAAATTGTTGAGATTCGAGACTATTTGGGCGACAATTCACGGAATTTTCCCCATGGTCGCCGCGTGATCACCTACGAATATCCGTTGAACGAACGCATCCGCACGCTGTTGCGTCTGGAACACTTGTTCGATGAGGTGACTCATTTCATCGCGGCCGACGGGCCGGAAGAGCACCATGTCGCTCTGGTGACGCTGTTCCAGGTTCTCGAAATCGCCAGTCGCGCCGATCTCAAATTCGACCTGGTTCAGGAACTCGAGCGCCAGCGCCAGATACTGCTCTCCTTCCGCAACAACCCCGACATCTCCGAAGAGGCGCTCTCCGGCGCGCTCTACGAAATCGAGCAGGCCTCGGCCGCGCTGCTGGCGATGCAGGGCAAGATCGGCCAGTACCTGCGCGAAAACGAATGGCTGATGACCATCAAGAACCGCGCCGCCATACCCGGCGGAGTTTGCGAGTTCGACCTGCCGGCCTACCATCACTGGCTCAACCGTGACTCCGCCTTCCGCCATCGCGACCTCTCCACCTGGCTCAAGCCGATGCTGGCCATCCACCAGGGCATCGCCATCGTGCTTCGACTGCTGCGAGCCTCCGGCCGTCCCGAAGGACAGCTTGCCGCGCATGGTTCCTACCAGTTGATGCTGGCCGGACGCACCGCCCATCTGATCCGCCTGCGCCTGCCGCGCACCGACCTCTACATTCCCGAGATCAGCGCCAGCAAGTACGCGCTCAACATCCGCTTCCTCGCACCCGACATCGAGCAGCGGCCCAAGCAGGTCGATGCCGATATCCAGTTCGAACTTACCCTCTGTAATCTGTAGGGACGTTTCAGGGCGTCGCCGGACGTTGCAGCTACCCGCCGGGTAGAAAATAGACCGGAAAGGGCGAGGCATGGGCAGGCTGACAGATGTTCAACTGCGAAACTGGAGCAAGGCCGGCAAGCCGGTAGCGAAGGCGGACGGCGACGGCTTGACTTTCACCCTGTCGGAAAAAGGAACAGCCGCGTGGACGTTGCGCTATCGCCACGGCGGCAAGCGCAAGGAACTGACCCTTGGGGCGCTATCCCGATATCCCCCTGACCAGGGCGCGCGAGATCGCATCAGCGAAGCGCGCCGAAGTGCAGCAGGGCGTGGACGTGGGGACCGAGAAACGCCGGGCGGGACAAGAGGCGGCGCGGGCGTGGTCATTCGAGCGCCTGGCCGATGATTACCTGGCGAAGGCCGCTACCGGCGGCAAGCCTTTATCCGATTCAACCATCAAGGGCCGGCAGCAGCAGCTACGGGACTACGCATTCCCGAAAATCGGCAGCATCAAGGCCGCCGAGGTATCGCCCGCCGATATTGTCGGCATCGTTGAGGCGACCGCCACGAAATCGTTGCACGTCGCCCGGCTGGTGCTGATCGCCATTCGTGAGGTTTTCTCGCACGGCGTGGCGCGCCACGTTGTCACGGCGAACCCCTGCGCCCATATCAAGGCAAAGGCCATCATCGGCGGCCGGCCGGATCAACGCGCGCGCGTCATGCTGGCCGATGCCGAGCTGGGGGCGATGCTGGCCGGGGTTGATGGCATCGGCAGACAGAATGCCTTGATGGTCCGCATTCTGCTCGCCACGGCAACGCGCATCGGCGAGCTGGTGCGGGCCGAATGGGAGCACGTGGATTTCGACAAGGCGGAATGGACGATCCCGCCTGAGCATGCGAAGAACGGCAAGCAATTCGTTATCCCGCTCGCGCCGATGGTGGCGGGCTGGTTCGCCGAGCTGCATGCAATGGCCTTCGGTTCACGCTACGTCATGCCGATCCGCACCCGCTTCAACGGCAAGGAAGGCGACGCGCATATGGAGCCGACCAGCCTGAACGCGGCATTGAACGCGCTGGCGAAGAAGCTGGCCGGCAAGTGCCGCCGATTCACCCCGCACGATCTGCGCTCAACCTGCCGCAGCCATTTGGGCGCGCTGGGCGTTGACGTGCTGATCGCCGAGCGATGCCTGAATCATTCCCTTGGCGGGCTGGTGGCGATTTACGACAAGCATGATTACTTGACCGAGCGCCGCCGTGCCCTTGAGCTTTGGGCGGCGAAAATCGCCAGCGTAGAAAAAGGCGAGGGCTTTAGCATTGTGCTCTTGAAGCGAGCATGATATATGAATAACTATTCCCATATGTCATACATTCAAAAGTCGTCTACTTTCCGCTTTCGGCGATCCCGCGCCGACACCCAAGCGCAACCCGACCCCTGCAAAATGCACCGGGACAGCCGGGACAACCGGGACACTTCCCGCAAACCCGCATGGCTACGCGGTTTCGTCTCGAAAAATATGCCGTTTGCACCGGGACACCGCCGGGACACGCCGGGACACTTTCTCGCGGGGCGTGGCACAACGTCGCACGGTTTCGGCGAGGCGGCGGCATTCGGGCCGGATTTCGCCCCGTCGCGCCGTCCCGCCATCGCCGACTTTTCACTGAATCCGCCGACCCGGGGGATCCCATGAATCCGCTCGAAACCCTGTCCCGCGCCGAGGCGGTTATCGACCTGTTGCGCGTCAATCTGGCCGGCGACTTTTGCGCCACGCTGGCGACGAACGCCGGCCCGCACCTGATCGAGGCGCGGCAGGATTCCGGCGTCGCCGCCTGCGAGCTGGTGGCGCACCTGATCCGCGATGCGCGCCGGGACATTGCCGCCCGCCTCGCCGAGGAAGCGGCAAGCGCACCCGCGCCGCCAACCCGTGCGCCTGCGGCTGCGCCAGCGAAAAAGCCGCGCAAAGGGATAACTGCCTCCCCCGTCCCGCGTGCTCCTGAAAAGACAAAGCGGCGGCCCTTGCCTCTCAACTTAACTGATACTATATTTAGTGCCAATGAACCAGCAAACCAAGCTCTTTGCGGCGATCCGGGCGAACCCAAAAGCGGTACGCTTTACCGATGCCTGCAAGGCGGCGGAGTTGCTGGGATTCATTCACAAGGGTGGGCGGGGATCGCATAGAGCCTATGCCCGCACGGGCGAGCCGGTGGGCTTGAACTTTCAGAATCGCGGCGGCAACATCCCGCCCTACCAGGCGCGCCAGTTGCTCGCAATGATGGATAAATACGAGGCGAAATCATGAAACAGCATTACCCCGTCGAACTGCATTGGAGCGCCGAAGATGCCGGATGGATCGCCACCTTTCCCGATCTGCCGGGCTGTTCCGCATGGGGCGCAACGGAAGCCGATGCCCTGGCCGAATCGCAAGGGGCGGCGGCGGCGTGGCTGAAAGCGTGCAAGGCGGCCGGCAACCCGATCCCCGCACCGTCGCCGCTGGCGAACGATGCCGACTATTCCGGCCGTTTCGTCATGCGGATACCCAAGCGGTTGCATGCCGACCTGGCGAAGTCCGCGAAGCGGCAGGGCGTGAGCCTCAATCAGTACGTGCTGTACCTGCTGACCGCCCGCGCTGCCGCCAGCGGCGAGGCGCGCGCCTGAATCACCGGGGGGAAACCACAATGAGCGGCGACGCATGGCGCCACGCGCCGAACCTGAACGACCCGAGCGCGGCGGCCGAGCTGTCCCGTTTCTTGTCGAAAAACGGGACATCCGTCGCGCGATAGTTCGCCACACGGCGCAAGCAAGGCCGTGACATTGCCAGAAATGGCGGAAAGGCGAGCTATGAACTCCAAAGCATTACCCAATCCGGCGCACTTGGCGGCACTGGAAAAAATCCCGGCGGCAGCGCGCCGCATGGGAATCTCGATCAGCAGCGTCTATCGTGAATTGAAGGCCGGCCGCCTGGCCGGGCCGCTGGTGAAAACTGGCGCGCGCGCTTCGGCGCTTCCTTCCGAAAGCGTTGATAGTTGGGTGGCGGCCCGCATTGCCGAGGCAACGAAGGCGAGGGGTGAACAATGAGCGAAATCGTCATGCGCGATGCCGTGCGGGAAACCGTCCGCTGCCTGACTGGCGCGCAATACATTCTCGAAAAGACATACCCAGAGGGCGACGCCCCTGCCGGAGTGCTGCCGGCGCTTATCGTGGCCATTGCGATCAATCGCACGGCTGAAATTGCCGCCGACATCGGGCCGGAATTGGCCGCGATCAGCGAGGCGCTGCGGGAAGCGTCGCCGCCCGACCTTGAAGGGATCGAACGCGAGCTGTATGGCATCGCTTCCGCTGTCGATAGCAAGTGAGGGGGAGACGATGGCTGAACTCTTTGACGAGGCGCTGAACGCGCCACTGCAATTTGACCTTGGCGACCTGCCTCCTATCGCCGTTGGTTCGCAGTTAAACGGCATGGCCGGTACCGACTTCGCCGCTGCGGATCGCTGGGCAAGCGATGCCGCTTATGCGGCGGGCAGCGAGATCGAGGACGCGCGCCAGATGCCGGCGGTAATTCTTGGAACAACGATTGCAGCGGCACTGCATTACTCGGCCAGTCTGCAAGCGGACGGAATGGCCGATCTTGCGGACGCGATCCGCGAAGCCGGCCAGCGAATCGCCGAGGGGCTAAAAGGCGGCAGCGATGGCGGGGAGTGGCTTTTTCCGCAGCGTCGCCGCTGCTGCCCTGGGGCGTTTCGACCAGACGGCCGATTGGCTGGGGCTGGCCGGCGGAAAGAACCAGGGCCGGGAATACCTGCCGCTGAATCCGAAGCGAGCCGACACGAAGCCGGGTAGTTTCACGATCAACCGCGATTCCGGCGCGTGGGCGGACTTCGCCGACGATGCCAAGGGCGGCGACCTTGTGAGCCTGGCGGCATACATGCACGGCAGCAAGCAAGGCGAGGCAGCGGCGCGCCTGGCGGACTTCCTGGGCATTGAAAAACCCGGGGCGCGGAAACGCGCACCAGCGAACGAACGCGAGGCGGGCAAGGGGAAGGTATCGGCCGCCCCGGAAAAACCGCAGCAGCGGCCGCGTAGTGAGTCAGACGGGCCGCCGGGCGACGTGTGCATCATGCCTATTCCCGACGATGCACCGGCACCGCCGGCAGCGCATGCGCGGCACGGCAGGCCGTCGCAACGCTGGCCCTACCTGGCGGCGGACGGGCGCGTGAACTTCTACCATGATCGCTACGAACCCAAGGCCGAAGGCGAGCGCAAGCAATTCGCACCCTTGACGTTGTGGCGGACGGCGGCCGGCCGGCTGGCGTGGCAATTCAAGGCACCGCCCGCGCCGCGCCCGCTGCATGGCCTGCCGACGTTGGCGACGAAGGCCGGGCCGGTAGTGCTGACCGAAGGCGAAAAGGCTGCCGACGCGGCGGCGATCCTGCTGCCCGGTAGTCCGGTGCTGACCTGGCAGGGCGGCGCGCAAGCCGTGGGCAAAGCGGATTTTTCGGCGCTGGCCGGGCGCGAGGTTTGGCTATGGCCTGATGCCGACGAACCCGGCGAGCGTGCCATGCAAGCGGCTGCGGCGGCGCTGGTGGCGGCCGGTGCGGCGAACGTGAAACGCTTTGACCTGGGCATGTTCGCGGCGACGCCCGGCGAGGAAAACGGCGCGGCCGTGCTGACACCAGGCGAGCCGCTGGCGAGCGGCGACGATGCCGCCGACCTTGTGGCACGCGGATGGAATGCGGCGCATATGGCCCTGATCCTGGCGCGATCCGGTGCGCTGGTGCCATGCGATCCGGCCCCGGCAAAAGTCGGCGCTGGCGATACGGCGACGGCGGACACCGGTAGGCAATCGAGCCGCTTCGATTTGACCGAGCGCGGCGTGATATTCAACGACCCCGAGCGCGGGGCGCGCTGGGTATGCGCCCCGCTTGACGTTGTGGCGCTGGTGCGCGATCCGCATAACGCGGGCTGGGGGCTGCTCTGCGAATTCGCCGACCCGGACCGGCAGCCGCATCGCGTCATTGTGGCGATGGCGCTATTCCGTGGCGACGGTGCCGAGGTGGCGGGCCTGCTGTTGGATCGCGGCTTGAAGATCGCGCCGAAGGGTAAGCCCCTGCTGTTGGAATACCTGCAATCCGCCCGCACCAGCAAGCGCGCCCGAATCACGAACCGCACCGGCTGGCACGATGCCGGCGCGGAGGGCGCGGTATTCGTGTTGCCAGACCAGGCCATCGGCAGCGGCGGCGACGAATGGATTTTCGAAAGCGAATCACCGGCGGCGAACACCTTCAGGGCGCGCGGCACGCTGCAACGCTGGCAGCAGGAAGTCGCCGCGTCATGCGAAGGCAATAGCCGGTTGGTGTTCGCGGTATCCGTGGCCTTCGCCGCACCGCTGCTCTATCTGGTGGGCGCGGAGGGCGGCGGGTTTCACTTCCGCAGCAATTCATCGGACGGCAAAACGACCGCGCTGGCGGGCGCCGAGTCGGTGCGCGCGGCCGCGATCGCCGAGGCCGGCAAAGCCATCCTCGAACTTCCGAAACTCTGGCTGCGGCCGCACGACGAAGTGGTCGAATGCATCGTCAAGGTCAGCGGCCGGGAACTGGTCGAGGAAGCCTGGCGCGAGGGACGCGGCATCCTGTTCCTGACGCCGCATCTCGGCTGTTTCGAGATCACCGCGCAGTACTACGCCAGCTTCCGGCCGATGACCGTGCTCTATCGTCGCCCCAAGCAGGCCTGGCTCGCCCCCATCATCGAGGACGGTCGCGGCGCCAACCCGCGGCTGGCGCCGGCCGACATGTCCGGTGTGAAAAAGCTGCTCAAGGCGCTGAAGAACGGCGAGGCCGTCGGCATGCTGCCCGACCAGGCGCCCGGTTGAGCCGCTCACCGATCCCGCTGCGGTGAATCGCGCCATCGAAAGCCTGATCCGCGAGTGCCCGGAGCAGTATCTGTGGGGCTACAACCGGTACAAAAAACCGGCGGGCGCGCCGGAGCCGGCCGTGTGACACCATCTGAGTCCGCAACAATCTGAGTCCGCAACGCTTGCCAAAATTTGCCAAATTGTCTAGGCTTGTTGCATGAGCACAATGAACATTTCCCTCCCGGACTCCCTCAAGTCCTTTGTGGACGAACAGGTTAGCCAGCGCGGCTACGGCACCAGCAGCGAATACGTGCGCGAACTGATCCGCACCGATCGGGATCGGCTGCATCTGCGCAGCCTGCTTCTTGATGGCGCCGCTTCGCCTCTCGCCGCACCTGTCGATGACGCCTATTTCGATGGGCTGCGTGAACGCGTCCGCCATCGCGCTCGCGGGTGAAGGCAAAGCCCGTCATCCCGCGTGAGCTGGCCAATCAGGATGTCGATGACGCCATCGATTACTACCTGAGTGAAGGATCGGAGAAGGCCGCGCTTGGGTTCATCGAAGACTTGGAGCAGGCCTATGCCCACATTGGCCGCTATTCGGCCACCGGTTCGCCGCGTTACGCCCACGAACTGAACCTCCCCGGTCTGCGCGTCTGGTCGCTGAAGCGCTACCCGCATCTGGTCTTCTATGTCGAGCGCGACGACCACATTGACGTCTGGCGGGTGCTTCACGGTCAGCGTGACATTCCGGCCTGGCTACGCGAGCCGGACGACAGGACATGACATCTCGACCAAGTGTTGCTTCAGAACTGGGTGCCGCGATTGAGGATGGAGAATCTGCGATGAACCTTTGCTACCCCGCAAGCGTGAAAAACTATGGCCCGCGAACGGTCGGCCTGTTTTTTCCGGATGTTCCCGAAGCGGCGACTGTCGCAAAAACAGTGTCGGCGGCGATCGACCAGGCCCCCGATGCCTTGGTGGTGGCCCTCTCGGCCTATGTGGACGACGGCCGTCCCATTCCCGCCCCCAGCCGGGCCAAGCGCGGCCAGTCAGTAATTTTCCTGCCGCCCATGGCCGCGCTGGGCGAGCGGTGAGCATGGAGAAGAGCATTTCGCCCGTCACGGCATAGTTGGCCCGTGAGAAGCGTGGCCCCTGATCGTTGTGACTTTACGAACGGACGTTTTCGTCCGATAATGCGACCATGACGGGGAACGAATTCATTCGCAAGGTGAAGGCGCTCGGCAAGGCGAGAAAAGTGACTGTGACGCTCAATGCATCGCGGGGCAAGGGCAGCCATCAAACGCTTTACTTCGGCACAGCCTTCACCATCGTTCGCAACCCGAAAGACGAGTTGAAAACCGGCACATTCCATGCGATGTGCTCGCAGCTTGACATCAAGCCACATGATTTGTGAAAGGAGCACACCATGAATCGATTTCAATATCCCGTATTGCTTGCCGCCGCCGAAGAGGGCGGATTTGTCGTGACCTGTCGCGATCTGCCGCAGCTCGTCACACAGGGCGAGAGCGAACCGGATGCACTGGAACAGGCGGCGGATGCGATGGATGAAGTCTTCGCCACCTACATGATCGAAGGCATCGATTTCCCCGAGCCCGGCAAGGCGAAGCGCCGCGAGCATCTCGTGTCGCCACCGGCCGAGACGATGGCGAAGGCAGCCCTGTACGTTGCGATGCGCGAGGCCGGTATCAGCAAGCTGCAACTCGCCAAGCGGCTGGGGGTCGATGAAAAGGAAGTCCGGCGACTGCTCGATCCGCACTATGGATCGAAGCTGCCGCGCATATCCCAGGCGATAGCAGCGTTGGGGCAGCGGCTGGTGATCGGGCTGGAGCCGGCTTGAGAGTTGAATCGTACAGGAGCGGCCAGTCCGAAATTCGAGCCTGGGCAGCCAATGGGCCGGTTTTCGTTCAAGAATGGCGTCTCTACTTTGAGGTCAGCAAATAATAGGGAGCCGCCCCCCATATTGCTGAAAGTCCCGAGTCGCTGCATGGCCGCAAAGGAAGGAATCACATCATGAACGCCATCTTGATCGAGCACGTGAAAGTCAGTGATCTGCCCGAATCGTGGCGCGCCCGGTTGGCCGCCGCGAGGGACGCGCAGGTGACCGTGCGAATAGAGGAAGAGTCTCCCGCCACGGAGGGCGCCAGCGCGGCCTTCGGGATGTGGCGCGACCGGGACGATCTGGTCGACGTCGCAGACACTGTGCGTCGCTTGCGCGCCCCGCGCTTTGAACGCGAGTAAGGCCGCGCGATGCTCGTCGACACCGATGTGCTGATCTGGTATTCAACAGCACTCCAAGTCAATCGTCACTAACCCGGTCGATTGCTACTCCGTCTGAGTCTGCAACACCAACAGAGTCGTTTCTGGTGAACCCATCCCCACCATCCCAACCAACTGATGCTGCTATCGACGAAGACGCAATCTACGCCGCTATCGCCAACGAGCTTGAGTCTGGTGCTGCCGACAAGGGCCTACCGTTGGGCTTCTTGCCGGCGGATGATGAGTACGAAGCATCTGTCGAAGGGGATGAGTTCGTGCTTCGCAATCAGGGGGCGTGAGCGTATTTCAAGCCGGCTGAACGTGATGCAATGACATGACCCGACTCTCTCTTGCCCTCATGTGGCTCCTGCACTGGCTACCCCTGCCAATGCTTGCCACGCTCGGCCGCCTCTTCGGCCGCCTGCTCTATGTCTTCGGCCGCGAGCGCCGCCACGTCGCGCTGACGAATCTCGGCCTGTGCTTTCCGCAAATGTCGGCGGCGAAAAAGTCGGCGCTGGCGAGACGGCACTTCGAGGCCTTCGGCCGCAGTTTCCTCGAACGCGGGCTGCTCTGGTGGGCTTCGGCCGATCGTATCCGGCGGCTGGCGCGCATCGAGGGCCGCGAGCACCTCGATGCCGTGAAGGATCGACCAGTGATCCTGCTGGTTCCGCACTTCGTCGGCCTCGACATGGGCTGGACGCGACTCATGCTCGAACTCGACATGGTCAGCATCTACGCCAACCAGAAGAACCTGCTGTTCAACGCCGCGCTCTACAAGGGCCGCACGCGTTTCGGCCAGTCGGTGCTGCTGTCGCGGCAGGAGGGCACGCGGCCGGCCATCCGCGCCATGAAGGCCGGCCATCCGTTCTACTATCTGCCGGACATGGACTACGGCGAGCGCGATACCCTCTTCGTGCCGTTTTTCGGCTTTCCCGCCGCGACCATCACCGGCCTCTCGCGGCTCGCGCGCATGACCGGCGCGGCGGTGCTGCCGGTGATCACGCGCATGGAGGAGGATGGTTATGTCGTCGCCATCGGCCCGGCCTGGACGGACTATCCGGGAGAGAGCATCGAGGCCGACACGCGGCGCATGAATGCCTTCATCGAGGGCGCTGCGCTGAAAATGCCGGAACAGTACTTCTGGCTGCACAAGCGCTTCAAGACCCGCCCGCCCGGGGAAAAGCGGGTCTATTGAGCCGCCTATTCCGACTTTGCCGCCGTTCATCTCCGCTAAGATTGCCCGATGTTCCCGAATCCCTCCAGCGACGAAATCCGCGACCTGCTCAAGACGGTGAAGAGCATCGCCGTGGTCGGCCTCTCCGACAACCCCGCCCGGCCGAGCTACCGCGTGGCGCTGGCCATGCAGGGCCTGGGCTACCGCATCATCCCCGTGCGCCCGGCGCAGACCGATGTGCTCGGCGAGAAGGCCTACGCCCAGCTCACCGATCTGCCGGAGGTGCCCGACCTCGTCGATGTCTTCCGCAACCCGGAGGCAGTCGATGAAATCGTCGACCAGTGCATCGCCCTCGGCGCGAAGCGGTTGTGGTTGCAGGAAAGTGTTGTGAACGAACCCGCCGCCGAGCGCGCCCGCGCCGCCGGCATCACCGTGATCATGGATCGCTGCGTCTGGAAGGACGCGCACGCCTTGCTGTGAAAATACGCTTCACCAAAATGCACGGCCTCGGCAACGACTTCGTCGTGCTCGACGCCATCCATCAGTCCTTCGTGCCTACGCCGGCGCAGGCGCGTTATCTTGCCGACCGCCATTTCGGCGTCGGCTGCGACCAGATCCTGGTCGTCGAGGAACCGTCACGGGCCGGCATCGATTTCCGCTACCGCATTTTCAACGCCGACGGTGGCGAGGTCGAGCAGTGCGGCAACGGCGCGCGCTGCTTCGTGCGTTTCGTCCATGACCACGGGCTCACCGACAAGCCGGAGATCCGCGTCGAGACCAAGGCCGGCACCATCGCGCCGCGCCTCGAGGCAAACGGCGACGTCACCGTCGACATGGGCGTGCCGCGCTTTCTGCCTGCCGAGATTCCCTTCGAAAGTTTCTCGGACGCGGTGGTCCAGCCGCTCGTTGTCGGCGACGCAACGTTCGACATCACGGCTGTCTCGATGGGCAACCCGCACGCGGTTCAGATCGTCGCCGACGTCGCTGCCGCGCCCGTCGAAAAGTACGGCCCGCTGATCGAGAACCACCCGCGCTTTCCCCGCCGGGTCAACGCCGGCTTCATGCAGGTGGTGGATCGCCACGCCATCAAGCTGCGCGTGTTCGAGCGCGGCGCCGGCGAGACGCTGGCTTGCGGCACCGGCGCTTGCGCCGCAGTGGTCGCCGGCATTCGCCGCAATCTCCTCGACTCGCCGGTGCGCGTGGCCATGCACGGCGGCGAACTCACCATCGCCTGGGCCGGAATGAACGAGCCGGTGTTGATGACCGGTCCCGCCGTTCGAGTCTTTGAGGGCGAAATCGAATTACCCGCCAACCTTTGAATGAAAGTCGCCATGGATGCCAACGAAGTCGCCCAGTATCTGAAAGACCACCCCGAGTTCTTCGAACAGTATGCCGAGCTGCTGTCGCAGATTCACATCCCCAGCCCGCATGGCGACAAGGCGATTTCCATCACCGAACGCCAAATGGTGACGCTGCGCGACAAGGCCAGGCAGCTCGAAACCAAGCTGGCCGAGCTGATCCGTTTCGGCGAGGAAAACGACGCCATCGGCGACAAGGTGCATGAGCTCTGCGTCGCGCTGACCGCCGCCCCCGACATGCCCGCTGCGCTGCGCGCCATCTACGCCCACCTCGGCGGCGCCTTCGCGGTGCCGCATGTCGTGGTGAGATTGTGGGTCGGCAGCGGCACGGGCGCCGAATTTGCGCCGACGGCGGACAACATCCGCGCCGCCGCCGCTGCCCTCAAGCATCCCTATTGCGGCCCCTCGGCCGGGCAGGAAACCGCCGACTGGTTCGGCGAGCGCGGCGGGCATGTGCGCTCCCTGGCGCAGGTGCCCCTGCGGCGCGGCGACGAGACCTTCGGCCTGCTGGTGCTGGCCAGCGAGGAGGCGCACCGCTTCTACCCCGAGATGGGCACGCTCTACCTCGAGCGCATCGGCGAAATGGCCGCTGCCGCGCTGGGGAGAGTCGCAGCATAAAGCTGCTGCAACTCTCCCCTTCGGGGCAGGATGCCCCCCACCCCCAACCCCCGCCCCTGGGCGGGGGCGACTGTCTTGCTCGCTGCGCTCGATGGTTGTGGGGCGTACTGTCCGAGAGTTATTTCGCGCTAATGCCGGAACGGCGCGCCACGCCGGAAGAGTTTCTCACCGACCTCGCCTATCAGCGGGTCGCCAGCCCGCATACCGTTGCCGCTTACCGTTGCCGCTTACCGCCGCGATCTGGCGGCGCTGGCCGGTCTGAACGACGGCCGGGTGCTGGCGAGTCTCGAAAACACCCACTTGCGCCGCGCGCTGATGCAGCTCCACGGCAAGGGCCTGGCCGCGCGTTCGCTGGCGCGCACGCTCTCGGTGGACAAGATATCGGCCCTGCTCGATGCGGAAGCCGGGGACGAACTCGAGACCCGCGACAAGGCGATGTTCAAGCTGTTCTATTCCTCGGGCCTGCGCCTGTCGGAACTCGCCGGGCTCGATGCAAACGGCGTCGACTTCGCCGATGGCACGGTGACGGTCACCGGCAAGCGCGCCAAGACCCGCACCGTACCGGTCGGCGCCAAGGCCGTCGCCGCGCTACGCGCATGGCCGGCCGAGCGCGACGGCGTGGCGGAGGCGGGCGAGCGCGCGCTGTTCGTCGGTCGCCGCGGCACTCGCCTGGCGGTGCGCTCCATCGAACGGCGGCTGGAACGCTGGGCGACGAAGCAGGGCCTCGGCCTGCACGTCCATCCGCACATGCTGCGCCACTCGTTTGCGTCCCATGTGTTGCAATCCTCGGGCGACCTGCGCGCGGTGCAGGAAATGCTCGGCCACAGCAATATCGCGACGACGCAGATTTATACGCACCTTGACTTCCAGCATCTGGCGAAGGTCTACGACGCCGCCCATCCGCGGGCGCGGAAAAAGTAGCGCTAACTTCGCCTGAAGCGGTGGTAGAGCACCCAGGCGTAAATGGCGGTGTTGGTCGCCAGCACGCCGATGCCGAGCAGGATCTGGATGTCCGGCGTCAGGCCCGCGGGATAGAGCAGCGGCAGCAGATGGCGAGCGATGAAGTCGCCGCCGTGGGAGTCGGCCCCGCCCATGCCGCGCAAACGGTTCTCCAGGGGCGTCAGCGGGCAGATCCAGCCCTTGAACTCGACCGCCGCGCCCCACGCGACCGCCGGCAGGTGCAGCCAGGCGGCCCGCGGCCAGCGCAGGGCCAGCAGGCCCCCGGCCACCACGAAGGCGACGAAGGCGAAGTGCAGCAGCACGATCAGGTCGGCGAGCAGCAGGACCATGGACGCCTCTTCTCGAAACGGCGGGGGCCAGTGCCGCGATGTTACATTCGTGCCATGAGCGCACAACTGATTCTGCAATCCGGCAAGGAAAAATCCGTCCTGCGGCACCACCCGTGGATTTTCGCCGGATCGGTGGCCGGCTTCGAGGGCCGCGCCCGTCCGGGCGACACGGTCGAGGTGGTGGTCAACGGTGGCAGGTACGCCGGAGCGGTGCTGGCCAAGGCGGCATGGAGTCCGGCGTCGCAGATTCGCGCGCGGGTGTGGAGCTTCGATGCGGACGAGGTCATCGACAATGCCTTTTTCAAGCGCCGCATCGCTGCCGCCGTGGCGCGGCGCGCGGCGTTGCCCGATCTGGCGGGACAGGACGGCGTGCGGCTGATCCATGCGGAATCGGATGGCCTGCCCGGCGTGATCGCCGACCGTTACGGCGACACCGTGGTGGTGCAACTGACCAGCGCCGGTGCCGACAAGTGGCGCGCCGCCATCGCCGATGGATTGCACAAGGCGACCGGCTGCGCCCGCATCTATGACCGCTCGGACTCGGAAGTGCGGCTGCGCGAGGGGCTGGAACCGCGGAGCGGCTGGCTGCTGGGCGAGGGCGATCCGCGCATCGTCATCGACGAGCACGGCGTGAAAATGGCCGTCGATGTCGCCACCGGCCACAAGACCGGCTTCTACCTCGATCAGCGCGAGAATCGTCTGCTGCTGCGCGGCCTGGCCGCCGGCCGGCGCGTGCTCAACTGCTACTGCTACACCGGCGGGTTTTCCTTGCAAGCCCTGGCCGGCGGCGCGCGCGAGGTCATCTCGATCGACAGCTCCGGCCCGGCGCTGGCTCTGGCCCGGGAAAATCTGGCGCTCAACCCGCGGCTCGACGCCGGGTGCGCCGAGTGGCTGGACACCAACGTCGCCGAAGAACTGCGCCGCCGCCGCGATGCCAAGGAAACCTTCGACCTGATCGTGCTCGACCCGCCCAAGTTTGCTCCTTCGGCCGCCCATGTCGAGCGGGCCAGCCGTGCCTACAAGGACATCAACCTCAATGCCTTCAAGCTGCTTGCGCCCGGCGGGTTGCTGATGACCTATTCCTGCTCCGGCGGCGTCGGCGTCGATCTGTTCCAGCAAATCGTCGCCGATGCCGCGCTCGACGCCCGTCGCGATGCCGCCATCGTCAAGCGCCTGCAGGGCGCCGCCGACCATCCGGTCGCGCTGACCTTTCCCGAGGGCGAGTATCTCAAGGGCCTGCTGGTACAGGTGGCATGACACTCCGACGGGGTTATTGAGTCGGGGGGCGATTTTCGCTATATTTACCCGTTCGCCCAAAGGGTTTACACGAAGCCGGCACCACTTAGAGGGCCGGCTTTTTTTGACGGCCGCATTTCCAGGAACAGCACGATGGATCAGCATCTCGCCCCCGCGCGCCAGGGTCTCTACGACCCCGCCAATGAGCACGACGCCTGCGGCGTCGGCTTCGTCGCCCACATCAAGAACCGGAAGAGCCATGCCATTGTCGAGCAGGGCCTGAAGATTCTGGAGAATCTCACCCACCGCGGCGCCACCGGCTACGATCCGCTGCTCGGCGACGGCGCCGGCATTCTGATCCAGATGCCCGACGGCTTCCTGCGCGAGGAGACCGTGAAGCTCGGCATCAGGCTGCCGGCCGCGGGCCACTACGGCTGCGGCAATATCTTCCTGCCGCAATCGGCCAACGGCCGCGCCGCCTGCGAGTCGGCCATCGCCCGCATCGTGCACGAGGCGGGTCAGCAATTCCTCGGCTGGCGCGACGTGCCGCGCGACAACAAGGGCCTCGCGCAGGCCGCCAGGGACACGGAGCCGGCCATCCGCCAGGTATTTATTGCCAAAGGTGTCGGCCGCGGCGGCGAAGCCATTGACCAGGACGCCTTCGAGCGCAAGCTGTTCGTGATTCGCAAACGCGTCGAACACGAGGTGCGTCGCTTGAAGCTGGCCGACGGCCGCCAGTTCTACGTCCCGACGCTGTCCTCGCGCACCATCAACTACAAGGGCCTGCTGCTGGCCCACCAGGTCGGCGAGTATTACCTCGACCTGAAGGACAAGCGCGTCGTCTCGGCGCTGGCGCTGGTGCATCAGCGCTTTTCGACCAACACCTTCCCGACCTGGGATCTCGCCCATCCCTTCCGCATGATCGCCCACAACGGCGAGATCAACACCCTGCGCGGCAACATCAACTGGATGGCGGCGCGGCAGCAGGCGATGAAGTCCAGGCTGCTCGGCGACGACCTCGACCACATGTGGCCGCTGATCGTCGAGGGGCAAAGCGACTCGGCCAGCTTCGACAACGCGCTGGAACTGCTGGTGATGGGCGGCTATTCGATGGCCCACGCCATGATGATGCTGATCCCCGAAGCCTGGGCCGGCAACCCGTTGATGGACGCGGACCGCCGCGCCTTCTACGAATTCCACGCCCCGGTGATGGAGCCGTGGGACGGCCCCGCCGCCGTGGCCTTCACCGACGGCCGCCAGATCGGCGCCACGCTCGACAGGAACGGCCTGCGCCCGGCGCGTTACCTCGTCACCGAGGACGACATCGTGATGATGGCGTCCGAAATGGGCGTGCTGACTTTCCCGGAAGAGAAGATCGTCAAGAAGTGGCGCCTGCAGCCGGGCAAGATGTTCCTGATCGACCTCGAAAAGGGCCGCATCATCGACGACGCCGAACTCAAGAAGTCCATGGCGACGGCGGAGCCCTACGGCAAGTGGGTCGCGGAGTCGCGGGTCTTCCTCGCCGATCTGCCCGAGGCCAGGGCGCTGCCCAAGTCCAGGATCGCGCTGCTCGACGCGCAGCAGGCCTTCGGCTACTCGCAGGAAGACCTCAAGTTCATCCTCGAGCCGATGATCAAGAACGGCGAGGAGGCGACGGGTTCCATGGGCGCCGACACCGCGCTGCCGGTGCTCTCCAGCAAGAACAAGTCGCTCTACCTCTACTTCAAGCAACTCTTCGCCCAGGTGACGAACCCGCCGATCGATCCGATCCGCGAGGAAATCGTCATGTCGCTGACCTCCTTCGTCGGCCCCCGGCCCAACCTGCTGGGCATCGCCGACGACGAGGACACGCTGACGCCGCGCCTCGAACTGACCCAGCCGGTGCTGGGCGACGAGGACATCGCGCGTTTGACCGCCATCGACAAATTGACGAACGGCCGTTTCAAGGCGCTGACGCTCGACATCACCTACCCGGTCGCCGAGGGCGCCGCCGGTTGCGAGAGCGCGGTCGAACGCCTTTGCGCCGCCGCCGAGAAGTCGGTGGCCGATGGCTACAACATCGTCATCCTGTCCGACCGCGGCGTGACCGCCGCGCGCGTCGCCGTGCCCGCCCTGCTGGCCTGCGCCGCCGTGCATCACCACCTGGTCGGGAAGGGCCTGCGCACCAGCACCGGCCTGGTCGTCGACTCCGGCTCGGTGCGCGAGGTGCATCAGTTCGCGCTGCTCGCCGGCTACGGCGCCGAGGCCGTCTGTCCGTGGCTGACCTTCGCCACCGTCAAGGACATGGTCGGCAAGAGCGGCGACGCCAAGGCGGCGATCAAGAACTACGTCAAGGCGATGGGCAAGGGGCTCAACAAGGTCATGTCCAAGATGGGCATCTCGACCTACCAGTCCTACTGCGGCGCGCAGATATTCGAGGCCATCGGCCTCAATTCCGCTTTCGTCGCCCGCTACTTCACCGGCACCGCGACCCAGGTCGAGGGCATCGGTCTCGCGGAAGTGGCCGAGGAGGCCGTGCGCACCCACGTCGCCGCTTTCTCCAACGACCCGGTGCTGGCCAGCATGCTCGACGTCGGTGGCGAATATGCCTGGCGCGTACGCGGCGAGGAGCACATGTGGACGCCGGACGCGATTGCCAAGCTGCAGCATTCGACGCGCTCCAACCAATTCGAGACCTACCAGGAATACGCCAGGATCATCAACGATCAGAGCAGGCGCCACATGACGCTGCGCGGGTTGTTCGAGATCAAGCCGGCCGGCCCACCGGTGCCCCTCGACGAGGTTGAATCGGCGAAGGACATCGTCAGGCGCTTCGCCACCGGCGCCATGTCGCTCGGCTCGATTTCGACCGAGGCGCACAGCACCCTGGCCATTGCCATGAACCGCATCGGCGGCAAGTCGAACACCGGCGAGGGCGGCGAAGACCCGCGCCGCTTTCAGAAAGTCGGCGCTGGCGCCACGGTGGCCAGCGTGGTCGGGCCTACGCGCATCGAGCGCGATATCCCCTTGGAAGAAGGCGATAGCCTGCGCTCGGCGATCAAGCAGGTGGCCTCGGGCCGTTTCGGCGTCACCATCGAGTACCTGTCGAACGCCGACCAGATCCAGATCAAGATGGCCCAGGGCGCCAAGCCCGGCGAAGGCGGCCAGCTGCCCGGTCACAAGGTGTCCGAGTACATCGGCTTCCTGCGCCACTCGGTGCCGGGCGTTCAGCTCATCTCGCCACCGCCGCATCATGACATCTACTCCATCGAGGATCTGGCGCAGCTGATCCACGACCTCAAGAATGCCAACCCGAGCGCCTCGATCTCGGTCAAGCTGGTGTCGGAAGTCGGCGTCGGCACCGTGGCGGCGGGCGTGGCCAAGGCCAAGGCCGACCACCTCGTGATCTCCGGCTTCGACGGCGGCACCGGCGCCTCCCCGATCTCCTCGATCAAGCACGCCGGAACGCCATGGGAACTGGGCCTGGCCGAGACGCAGCAGACCCTGGTGCTCAACCGCCTGCGCGGCCGCATCCGCGTCCAGGTCGATGGCCAGATGAAGACCGGCCGCGACGTCGTGGTGGGTGCGCTGCTCGGCGCCGACGAGTTCGGCTTCGCCACCGCGCCGCTGGTGGTCGAGGGCTGCGTCATGATGCGCAAGTGCCACCTCAACACCTGCCCGGTCGGCGTGGCGACGCAGGATCCGGTCTTGCGTCGCCGCTTCACCGGACAGCCCGAACACGTCGTCAATTACTTCTTCTTCGTCGCCGAGGAAGCCCGCCGCCTCATGGCCGAGATGGGCATCCGCAAGCTCGACGAACTGATCGGTCGTGCCGACCTGCTCGACATGAAGCATGGCATCGAGCACTGGAAGGCGAAGGGCCTCGATTTCTCCAGGATATTCCACATGCCGCCGGTCGGCAGCGACGTCGCGCGCACTCACCGCGAGACGCAGGACCACAACCTTGGCCCCGCGCTCGACCATCAGTTGATCGCCAAGGCCAAACCCGCGCTCGAGCGCGGCGAGAAGGTGGCCTTCGATATGCCGGTGCGCAATCTCAACCGCACCGTCGGCACCATGCTGTCGCACGAGGTGGCCAAGCGTTACGGCCACGCCGGCCTTGCGGATGAGACCATCCACATCCGCATGAGCGGCACCGCCGGCCAGAGCTTCGGCGCCTTCCTCGCCCGCGGCATCACGCTGGAACTGTCGGGCGAAGGCAACGACTACGTCGGCAAGGGCCTGTGCGGCGGCAAGATCGTGGTCAAGCCGCCGAAAGAGTTCAAGGGCGCGCCTGACGAAAACATCATCGTCGGCAACACCGTGCTCTACGGCGCCATCGAAGGCGAAGTGTACTTCCGCGGGGTCGCCGGCGAGCGCTTCTGCGTGCGCAACTCCGGCGCGACCGCCGTGGTCGAGGGCACCGGCGACCATTGCTGCGAGTACATGACCGGCGGCACCGTGGTCGTGCTGGGCCAGACCGGGCGCAATTTCGCCGCCGGCATGAGCGGCGGCATCGCCTACGTGCTGGATGAAGACGGCATGTTCGCCAGGCGCTGCAACCTGTCCATGGTGACGCTGGAGAAGGTGCTGCTGGCCGCCGAGCAGGCCGATGACGGCACTCGCCACAAGCAGACAGCCGACGAAGCGTTGCTCAAGGCTCTGGTCGAGAAACATCTTGCCGAGACCGGCAGCGAATTGGCGCGCCGCGTGCTGGCCGACTGGCCGAGCTTCCGCGCCAGGTTCGTCAAGGTGTTCCCGAATGAATATCGCCGCGCCCTCAAGGAAATCGCGGCACGTCAAATCAAAGAGGCAGCGTGATGGGCAAGCCGACCGGTTTTCTGGAATTCGAGCGTCTCTCCGAAGGCTACGAGCCCGTCGCGACGCGGCTGAAGCACTACAAGGAGTTCGTCGCCCACCTCGACGCCACCGGCGCCAAGATTCAGGGGGCGCGCTGCATGGATTGCGGCATTCCCTTCTGCAACAACGGCTGCCCGGTGAACAACAACATCCCGGATTTCAACGACGCGGTCTATCGCGGCGACTGGCGCGCGGCCATCGAGATCCTGCACTCGACCAACAACTTCCCCGAGATGACCGGCCGCATCTGCCCCGCGCCGTGCGAGGCCGCCTGCACGCTGGGCATCAACGCCGCGCCCGTCGGCATCAAGTCGCTCGAGCACGCCATCATCGACAAGGCCGGCGAGAACGGCTGGGTGGTACCCATGGTCGCCACGGTCAAGACCGGCAGGAAGGTCGCCGTCGTCGGCTCCGGCCCCGCCGGACTGGCGGCAGCGCAGCAGCTGGCGCGTGCCGGTCACGACGTGACGGTGTTCGAGAAGAACGACCGCGTCGGTGGCCTGCTGCGTTACGGCATTCCCGACTTCAAGCTCGACAAGCGCCTGATCGACTGGCGCGCCGCGCAGCTTCAGGCCGAGGGCGTCAAGTTCGTGACGAAGACGCTGATCGGTACCGATATGCCCAAGGGCGTCGCCAACGACGCTGTCAAGGTCATCGCGCCGGCCAAGCTGATGAAGGATTTCGACGCCGTGATCCTCGCCGGTGGTTCGGAGACCCCGCGCGATCTGACTATTCCCGGTCGCGATCTCGATGGCGTCCATTACGCGCTGGAGTTTCTGATTCCGCAGAACAAGGAAGTCAATTCGGGCGACATGCGCGGCAAGAAGAACCCGATCTCGGCCGCGGGCAAGCATGTCGTGGTGATCGGCGGCGGTGACACCGGTTCCGACTGCGTCGGCACCTCCAACCGCCACGGCGCCGCCAGCGTTACCCAGTTCGAGCTGCTGCCGCAGCCCCCCGAGCAGGAGAACAAGCCGCTGGTCTGGCCCTACTGGCCGACCCGGATGCGCACCTCGTCGTCGCACGACGAGGGCTGCTCGCGCGACTGGTCGATCGCCACCAGGGAGTTCATCGGCGACGGGGTTGGCAACAGCGGGAAGCTGAAAGCCCTCAAGTGCGTGCGCCTCGAATGGCAGAGTGGCAAGATGGCCGAGGTGCCGGGCAGCGAGTTCGAGGTCAGGGCCGATCTCGTCTTCCTCGCCATGGGCTTCACCCATCCCATCGCCTCGGTGCTGGACGGCTTCGGCGTCGCCCGGGACGGTCGCGGCAATGCCAATGCCACGACCGACGGCAGTGGCTGCTATGCCACCAGCGTCGCCAAGGTGTTCGCCGCCGGCGACATGCGTCGCGGCCAGTCGCTGGTGGTGTGGGCGATCCGCGAGGGTCGCCAGTGCGCCCGCGCCGTGGACGAGTTCCTGATGGGCGCCAGTACTCTGCCGCGTTAACTTTCATGGTCGCCGAATCCACCCCGTGCCATGAAATCGTTAAAGGCAATAAACGCCCGCCCCTCCAAACCTCCCCGCGCGGGGAGGCATCTGGTTTGCTCGCTGCGCTCGGCTATCACACCTTGCTCCGGACGAGTTGTTTCACGTTAAGCCAGTCGTGACGGCGCCCATGCTTAACGTCGTCATTCTCGCCGCCGGCCAGGGCAAACGCATGCGCTCGGACCTGCCCAAGGTCCTGCACCCGATCGCCGGCAAGCCGATGCTGAGCCATGTGCTCGACACCGCGCGCCAGCTCGGCGCCGCGAAGATCTGTGTCGTCTACGGCCACGGCGGCGAGCGGGTGCGCGATGCGCTCGATGCCCCCGATCTGGCCTGGGCGCTGCAGGAACCGCAGCTCGGCACCGGTCATGCCGTGCTGCAGGCGCTGCCGCTGCTCGCCGCCGCCGTGTCGCCGGCGCCGACGTTGATCCTGTATGGCGACGTGCCGCTGATCCGTGCCGCCACCCTGCGGCGCCTGATCGAGGCGGCCGGCGATGATTGCCTGGCGCTGCTGACCGCGCATCTGCCCAATCCCCACGGCTATGGCCGCATCGTCCGCGTCGATGGCAAGGTCACGCGCATCGTCGAGGAAAAGGACGCCGACGACGCAGAGCGAGCCATCCGCGAGATCAACACCGGCATCCTCGCCGCCCCCGCCGGGCGGCTTGCGCGCTGGCTGCCGCAATTGGGCAAGGCAAACGCCCAGGGCGAGTACTACCTGACCGACATCGTCGCGCTCGCGGTCGCCGAGGGCATGGAAGTCGTCACCGCGCATCCCGACGCCAGCTGGGAGACCGATGGCATCAACAGCAAGGCGCAGCTCGCGACGCTCGAACGCATCCACCAGCGCAACATCGCCGAATCGCTCATGGAACAGGGAGTGACCCTGGCCGATCCCTCCCGCATCGACGTCCGTGGCGTGCTGACTTGCGAGCGCGACGTCTTCATCGACGTCGGCTGCGTCTTCGAGGGCGCGGTAAAAGTCGGCGCTGGCGCCACGGTGAGCGCGCATTGCGTGCTCAAGGACTGCACGATAGGTGCCGGCGCGCGCATCCATCCCTTTTGCCACATCGAGGGCGCGACGGTCGGGCCGCAAAGCTTGGTCGGCCCCTACGCCCGGCTGCGGCCCGGCGCGCTTTTGTCCGAGGATGTTCATGTCGGCAACTTCGTCGAAGTGAAGAACTCGACCATCGCCGCCCACTCCAAGGCCAACCACCTCGCCTATATCGGCGACGCCACCATCGGCAGTCGCGTCAATGTCGGCGCCGGCACCATTACCTGCAACTACGACGGCGCCAACAAGCACCGCACGGTGATCGAGGATGACGTCTTCATCGGCTCCGACACCCAGCTTGTCGCGCCGGTTACCGTCGGCCGCGGCGCCACGCTCGGCGCCGGCACCACGCTGACGCGCGACGCGCCGCCGGATCAGCTCACCGTCTCGCGCGCCAGGCAGACCTCCATCCCCGGCTGGAAACGGCCGACGAAGAAACCCAAATGAAACGCCCCCACCCCCCCGCCCTTGCGGGGGTGACACAGGTTCAGCCGCTACGCGGCTTCCGGCTTGCTGGCTCGCCGCCTCCTTGGGACGGCCCGGCGGAAGCGGCATGAGCGAAGAAGTCCTCCTCGGCCGCCAGCCCATCGTCAACGACCGCCTCGATCTGGTCGGCTACGAACTGCTGTTCCGCGATCCCGCCAACTTCCGCCACGCCGTGGTCGACGACCACGCCCGCGCCACGGCGACGGTGATCACCCACGCCTTCAGCCAGTTCAGTATCGTGGCCGCGCTCGGGAATTGCCTCGGCTACATCAACGTCGACAAGGACTTTCTCAACGACGATGCCATCGAGTTGCTGCCGGCCGACAAGGTGGTGCTCGAGGTGCTGGAGCATGGCGAGATCACGCCCGAGGTGATCGCCCGCTGCCGCGAGCTCAAGTCGCGCGGCTACACGCTGGCACTCGACGACCTGGTGCATCTGAGCGAATCGATGTGCCAGCTGCTCGACGTGGTGTCGGTGGTCAAGGTCGACCTGGCCCTGGTCGGCGAGGACAGGCTGCCCGATCTGGTGGCGCAGTTGCGCCGCCACTCGGTCGGTAACCCGGTCAAGCTGCTGGCGGAGAAGGTCGAAACCCGCGAGCAGATGGAACGCTGCCGCGATCTCGGCTTCGATCTCTTCCAGGGCTATTTCTTCGCCAGGCCCGTCGTCATCACCGGCCGCAAGCTCAGCCCCTCGCAGGCCACGCTGCTGCGCCTGCTCAATCTGCTGGCCGAGGACGCAGAAACCGAGGTCGTCGAAATTGCCTTCAAGCTGGAGCCGGCTCTGACGCTGAATCTGCTGCGCCTGACCAACTCGGTGGCCATCGGCGCGCGCAATCGCATCAGCTCGATTCGCTCGGCCATCAACATTCTCGGTCGCCGCCAGTTGCAGCGTTGGCTGCAATTGCTGCTGTATGCCGACGGCGCGGATCCGGTGGTCAGCCACAATCCCATGCTGATACTGGCCGCGACGCGCGGCCGCTTCATGGAACTGCTGGCCGCGCGCCTGCATCCGAAGGACAAGGCCTTGGCCGATCTTGCCTTCATGACCGGCATCATGTCGCTGATGCCGGCGGTGTTCGGCATGGCGATGGAAGACATCCTCGAACAGCTCGCCGTGGTGCCCGAGGTCAAGCGCGCGCTGCTCGAGCATGCCGGCGAAGTCGGCGTCCTGCTCGGCCTGGCCGAGTCGTCCGAAAGCAGCACCATGGAAGGCGTGGCCGAACTGATGGACCAGTTGCCGGAGCTGACGGCGACAACCCTGAGCGCCTGCCTGGCCGAGGCTCTGGTCTGGGTGCAGCAACTCGATAAATCAGCGGATTGATCACGGAGTAAGCACCATGTGCGGCATCGTCGCGGCGGCAGCCCGCAACAACATTGTTCCCCTCCTGATCGAGGGACTGAAGAAGCTCGAATACCGCGGCTACGACTCGGCCGGTCTCGCCGTGCTGAAACCCGAGCCGGGTCACGGCCTTGAGCGCCTGCGCAGCATCGGCCGCGTCGCCGAGCTCGAGGCGCAGGCGCGGGGCCTTCAGGCCGCGACCGGCATCGCCCACACCCGCTGGGCCACGCACGGCGTGCCTTCGGAGCGCAACGCCCATCCCCACATCTCGGGCGGCCTGGCGGTGGTGCATAACGGCATCATCGAGAACTTCGAGCCGCTGCGCGCCGAACTGTCGGCGCAGGGCTATGTGTTTACGTCGGACACCGACACCGAGGTCATCGCCCACCTGATCGAGCGCTGCCTCAAGCAGACGCCGGATCTGGCCGACGCGGTGCGCGCCGCCGTGCAAAGGCTGCGCGGCGCCTTCGCCATCGCCGTGGTGCATGAATCGGATCCGCATCGCGTGGTCGTGATGCGCGAAGGGGCACCGCTGCTGCTTGGCATCGGCGAGCACGGCAACTACGCGGCGTCGGATGCCTCGGCGCTGCTCTCGGTCACGCGGCGCATGGTCTATCTGGAGAACGGCGATCTGGCCGATCTGCGTCCCGACAGTTGGCGAGTCATTCGCTTCGACGGCAGCGCCGTGTCGCGAACGCCGACTTTGTCGCGGATCTCGGCCGACGCCGTCGAGCTCGGCCGCTTCCGCCACTACATGCAGAAGGAAATCTTCGAGCAGCCCGACGCGCTGGCCAACACGCTGGAAATGGTCGGCAGAGCGAAGAGCGCGCAGCCGGGGCTGTTCGGCGCCGATGCCGCGAAACTGCTCGGCGGCGTCGATTCGGTGCTGATTCTCGCCTGCGGCACCAGCGCCCACGCGGGCCTCACGGCGCGCTACTGGCTCGAGGCCATCGCCGGCGTGCCGACCACGGTCGAGATCGCCAGCGAATACCGCTACCGCACCTCGGTGCCGCGCGCGAGCCAGCTCGTCGTCGCCATCTCGCAGTCGGGCGAGACCGCCGATACGCTGGCGGCATTGCGCCATGCCCGCGAGCTGGGCCAGCCGCTGACGCTGGCCATCTGCAACGTACCGGAATCGGCCCTCGTGCGTGAATGCGCCATGCGCTTCATTACCCGTGCCGGCCCCGAAATCGGCGTGGCCTCGACCAAGGCCTTCACCACGCAGCTGGCCGCGCTGTTCCTCCTCACGCTGGTGCTGGCGCGGCAGCGCGGGCGGCTGGACGACACGCAAGAGCACGCCCACCTCGAAGCCCTGCGCCACCTGCCGGTCGCCGTTCAGAAAGTGTTGGAACTCGAACCCGAAATCGCACTATGGGCACAACGCTTCGCCGGCAAGCAGCACGCGCTGTTTCTCGGCCGCGGCCACCATTACCCGATCGCGCTCGAGGGCGCGTTGAAGCTCAAGGAAATTTCCTACATCCACGCCGAGGCCTATCCCTCGGGCGAGCTCAAGCACGGCCCGCTGGCGCTGGTGGACAAGGACATGCCGGTCATCGCGGTGGCGCCCAACGACGCATTGCTGGAAAAAGTGAAATCCAATATCCAGGAAGTCCGCGCGCGCGGCGGCGAGCTCTACGTGCTGGCCGATGCCGACTCGGAAGTGGCCGAGTCCGAGGGTGTGCACATCCTGCGCCTGCCCGAGCACTATGGCGCGCTGTCGCCGGTGCTGCACGTCGTGGCCCTCCAGTTGCTCGCGTATCACGCCGCGCTGGTGAAAGGTACCGATGTGGACAAGCCGCGCAACCTGGCAAAATCAGTTACTGTCGAATAAAAAGGGGCTCATCATGTCGAACATTTCCGTCGAATCCATCCGCTCGCTAGCTTTGGTCGGCCACGGCGGCGCCGGCAAGACCACGCTGGCCGAAGCCCTGCTGCACGCCTCCGGCGCGATCAATGCCAGGGGCACGGTCGAGAGAGGCAGCACCGTCTGCGACTTCGACCCGCAGGAAAAGACCGCCGGCCACTCGCTGAACTCGGCGGTGGTGCATTTCTCCGACCGCAACGTCGAGGTCAACCTCATCGACACCCCGGGCTACCCCGATTTCGCCGGACAGGCCATTGCCGCGCTGGCGGGCGTGGATACCGCGCTGGTGGTGATCAACGCCCAGACCGGCATCGAGCTGTCCACCGAGCGCATGATGAAGTGGGCCGCGGGCCGCAGACTGTGCCGCATGATCCTGGTGAACAAGATCGACGCCGACAACGTCGATCTGCCGGTCCTGGTCAATGACATCCGCGAGCGCTTCGGCAAGGAGTGCCTGATTCTCGACCTGCCCGCCCACGACCGCCACGACGTGGTCGAGGTGCTGGAAAAGGATTCCGGCGACGCGGACTTCGATTCCGTCGCCGCCGCCCACCGCGCGCTGATCGACCAGATCATCGAAGAGGACGAGGACCTGCTGGCGAGGTACCTGGAAGACGGCCAGGAGCCGAGCGCGACCGAACTGCACGCGCCGTTCGAGAAGGCGCTGCGCGCCGGCCACCTGGTGCCCATCCTGTTCGTGTCGGCCAGGACCGGCGCCGGCATTCCCGAACTGCTGCACGTGCTGGAAACGCTGGCGCCGAACCCGGCCGAGGGCAACCCGCCGCCCTTCATCAAGGGCGAGCCCGGTGGCGAGACGGAGGAATTCGCCGCCTCGCCCGATCCGGCCAAGCATGTTCTAGCCCACGTCTTCAAGGTCATCGTCGATCCCTACATGGGCAAGGTCAGCGTCTTCCGTGTCCATCAGGGCACGGTGAAGAAGGATGCCCAGCTCTTCGTTGGCTCGGGCCGCCGCCCATTCAAGGTCGGCCACCTCTACAAGCTGCAAGGGAAAGACTACGTCGAGGTCAATGAGCTGCTGCCGGGCGAGATCGGCGCCGTCGCCAAGATCGAGGAGATCGAGTTCGACGCCGTGCTGCACGACTCGCACGACGAGGACCACATCCATCTGAAACCGCTGGAATTTCCCAAACCCATGCAGGGCCTGGCGGTGGAGACGAAGAAGAAGGGCGACGAGCAGCGGCTGTTCGAGATCCTGCACAAGCTCGAGCTCGAAGACCCCTGCTTCGAGATGGAGCGTCATCCGACCACCAATGAGACCGTTATTCGCGGCCTGGGCGAAATGCACCTGCGCCACAAGCTCGAGAAAATGTCGACCCAGTACAAAATGGAGCTCGACACCAAGCCGCCGCGCGTCCCCTACCGCGAGACCATCACGGCCAATGCCGAAGGCCATTGCCGCCACAAGAAGCAGAGCGGCGGCGCCGGTCAGTTCGGCGAGGTCTATCTCAAGATCGAGCCGATGGAGCGCGGCACCGGCTTCGAATTCGTCGATCGCGTCAAAGGCGGCGTCATTCCCGGCGTGTTCATGCCGGCCGTGGAGAAGGGCGTGCGCCAGGCGCTGGACGACGGCGTCGTCGCCGGTTACCCGGTCGAGGACCTGCGCGTCATCGTCTATGACGGCAAGACCCACGCGGTCGACGGCAAGGAAGTCGCCTTCGTCACGGCCGGCCGCAAGGCCACCATCGAAGCGATCCAGGCGGCCAGCCCCATCGTGCTTGAACCCATCGTCAGCATCGAGATCATCGCGCCCGAGGCCAACATGGGCGACCTGGCCGGCGACCTCTCGTCGCGGCGCGGCCACGTCACCGGCACCACGCCGCGCGGCCACGGCAGCGTCGCCATCGCCGGCGAAGTGCCGCTGGCCGAGATCACCGACTACGCCTCGCGCCTCAAGTCGATGACCGGCGGTCAGGGCAGCTACACCATCGAGTTCGCCCGCCACGCCCAGGTGCCGCCGCCGGTGCAACAGAAGCTCGCCTCCGGCCACAAGCTGCGCGAGGACGAGGAGTCATAGACGCGCGTGGTGGCGCTTGTCGGCGGCGGGTAGAACGTTGCAATATCCATATCTGACATGCGTCCCGGACCCCCCCCGGACTGCATGGCTGCGCGCAATCCAGCCGTCCCGCCAGACCCACGGGGATTCCCTTCGGTCACGCCGACTTTTCTCACCGAATTCAAGCGTTACATCGCCCGTGCGCCAATGGAGTAATCTACGCTCGACAAAAAAGCGGGGGGAGACATGTTCCAGGTACGCATACATGGCCGCGGCGGGCAGGGCGTGGTCACCGCCGCCGAGATGCTGTCGGTGGCCGCCTTCGACGAGGGCCGCCACGCGCAGGCCTTTCCCAGCTTCGGCTCCGAGCGCACCGGCGCGCCGGTGGTGGCCTTCTGTCGCATCTCCGACCGCGAGATCCGCCTGCGCGAGCCCATCATGGAGCCCGACGCGATCATCATCCAGGACCCGACCCTGCTGCACCAGGTCGACGTCTTCGCCGGCCTCAAGAAGGACGGCTACATCCTCATCAATACCAGCAAGACCTTCGATCAACTCGGCCTCGGCGATTTCATTCGCGACTGGCGCCAGGAACGGCTGTGCACCGTGCCGGCGATGGAACTGGCGCTGAAGCACGTCGGCCGGCCGGTGCCCAACGTGCCGCTGCTCGGCGGCTTCGCCGCGGTGGCGGGCATCATCCAGTTGGAGTCTGTGATCAAGGCAATCGAGGAACGCTTCTCCGGCAAGGTGGCCGCGGGCAACGTCGCCGCGGCGCGCGAGGCCTATGCGATCGTCAAGGCCGAGATGGAGGAAGCGCGCAGAAAGGAAACCGAGCATGCTTAAGCAAATGGAAGGCAGCCGCGCTGTCGCCGAGGCCGTGGCCCTGTGCCGGCCCGAGGTGATCTGCGCCTACCCGATTTCGCCGCAGACCCACATCGTCGAGGCGCTGGGTGAGATGGTGAAGGAGGGCTCGCTCGCCCCCTGCGAGTTCATCAACGTCGAGTCCGAGTTCGCCGCGATGTCCGTGGCCATCGGTGCTTCGGCCGCCGGCGCGCGCAGCTACACCGCGACGGCATCGCAGGGCCTGCTCTTCATGGCCGAGGCCGTGTTCAACGCCTCCGGCCTCGGCCTGCCGATCGTGATGACCGTGGCCAACCGCGCCATCGGCGCGCCCATCAACATCTGGAACGACCATTCCGATGCGCTGTCGCAGCGCGACTCGGGCTGGCTGCAACTGTTCGCCGAAACCAACCAGGAGGCGCTCGACCTGCACATCCAGGCCTTCCGCCTCGCGGAAGAGCTCAGCCTGCCGATCATGGTCTGCATGGATGGCTTCATCCTCACGCATGCCTACGAGCGCGTCGACATGCCGACGCAGGCCCAGGTCGACGCCTACCTGCCGCGCTACGAGCCGCGCCAGGTGCTCGACCCGTCCGACCCCGTTTCCATCGGTGCCATGGTCGGCCCCGAGGCCTTCATGGAGGTGCGCTACCTGGCGCACGCCAAGCAGATGGAGGCGCTGCAGCTCATCCCCGCCTATGCGGCAGAATTCAAGGCGGTGTTCGGCCGCGACTCCGGCGGGCTGACGCACACCTACCGCACCGAGGATGCCGAGACGATCATCGTCGCCATGGGCTCGGTGCTCGGCACCATCAAGGACACCATCGACGAAATGCGCCAACCGGAAAATGGCGGCCACAAGATCGGCGTGCTCGGCATCACCTGTTTCCGTCCCTTCCCGATCGCCGCCGTCGCCGCCGCCCTCAAGCACGCCAAGCGCTTCGTGGTACTGGAAAAGAGCATGGCCGTGGGCCTGGGCGGCATTCTGGCGGTCAATGTACGCATGGCCGTCACCGGCATGGGGCTCAAGGGCTACACCGTGGTCGCCGGCCTCGGCGGCCGCGCCATCACCAAGAAATCGCTGCATGCCCTGTTCCGCCAAGGCGAACAAGACGGGCTCGAACCCGTGACCTTCCTCGATCTCGACTGGAATGTCGTCAACAAGCAGCTCGAACGCGAAAAGGCGCACCGCCGCACCGGGCCCGTCGCCGAAGCGCTGCTGCGCGACGTCGGCGTCGTCGGCGCGCGGAATTACTGAACATGAAACACCGGGAACCACGAAGACACGAAGGGCACGAAGAAAGGCGATGAGAAAGTTGCCTCCCATGCTTCCGGCTGGATGCCGCCGCGTGTGTGCGGGAGACCGAAGCTTCCTCTTCTGCTTTGTGCCCTTCGTGTCTTCGTGGTAATGACTTTTTCATCAGGTTGAGGTTCTTCCATGTCCTTCCAACCCGTCAAGTTCTACCAGACCGGTACCTTCACCGTCGGCAATCGTCTGCTGCCGCCCGAGGAGCGCAGCGTCCAGGCGAGCACCAAGCGCTTCAATTCGATCAACTCCGGCCACCGCGCCTGCCAGGGCTGCGGCGAGGCGCTCGGTGCGCGCTACGCCATCGACGCGGCGATGGAAGCCACCGACGGCCAGATCATCGCCGCCAACGCCACCGGCTGCCTCGAGGTGTTCTCGACGCCCTATCCCGAAACCTCGTGGCAGATTCCCTGGATCCATTCCCTCTTCGGCAACGCCGCCGCGGTCGCCACCGGCATCGCCGCCGCGCTCAAGGTCAAGGGCAAGAAGGACGTGCGCGTCGTCGCCCAAGGCGGCGACGGCGGCACCACCGACATCGGCTTCGGCTGCCTCTCCGGCATGTTCGAGCGCAACGACGACGTGCTCTACATCTGCTACGACAACGGCGGCTACATGAACACGGGAGTGCAACGCTCCTCGGCCACGCCGGCGGCGGCGCGCACGTCCACGACGCCGGCGGTCGGCAGTGATCCCGGCAACGTCTTCGGCCAGGGCAAGTTCCTCCCGGCCATCGCGCTGGCGCACGACATCCCCTATGTCGCCACCGCGACGGTGGCCGACCTGCGCGACCTCGAAGCCAAGGTCACGCGCGCCATGGAAATTCGCGGCGCGCGCTACATCCACATCCTCGTGCCCTGTCCGCTGGGCTGGGGCACGGCCGCGCACGATACCATCCGCATGGCGCGGCTGGCCAAGGAGACCGGCATCTTCCCGGTATTCGAGGCCGAGCACGGCGAAATAAAGTCGGTGCTGGCGATACGGCATCCACTGCCGGTCGAGGAGTATCTGAAGCCGCAAAAGCGCTACGCCCACCTGTTCGGGAAAAATCCCGCCGTGGAAACGATTGCGCGGATTCAGGCGCTGGCAGACAAGAACATCCGCAAGTACCGGCTGCAAGCCCGCAAAGAAGGCCACTGATCATGGACAAGCCCTTCGCCATCACCCTCGACCCCGGCTCCTCGCTGGCCAACCGCACCGGCTCGTGGCGCACCTTCCGCCCCGAGTACGTCGACCGCCTGCCGCCCTGCAACGCCGCCTGTCCCGCCGGCGAGAACATCCAGGGCTGGCTGTTCCGCGCCGAGAGCGGCGACTATGAAAAGGCCTGGCGCGCGCTGGTCGAGAACAATCCGCTGCCCGCCATCATGGGCCGCGTCTGCTACCACCCCTGCGAGGGCGGCTGCAACCGGCAGCAGGTGGACTCCGCGGTGGGCATCAATTCCGTCGAGCGCTTTCTCGGCGACGAGGCGAACAAGCGCGGCTGGAAATTCGATACTCCCGCCGCGGCCACCGGCCGCCGCGTGCTGGTGGTCGGCTCCGGCCCGGCCGGTCTTTCCGCCGCTTACCAGCTGACGCGCATGGGCCACAAGGCGGTGATCCACGAGGCCGGCCCGCTCGCCGGCGGCATGATGCGCTTCGGCATCCCCAAGTACCGCCTGCCGCGCGAGGTGCTCGACGCGGAGATCAAGCGGCTGCTCGATTTCGGTGTCGAAATCCACCTGCAGACCAAGGTCAGCAACGTGCTCGATGCGATGATGGACGGCTTCGATGCCGTCTTCCTCGGCGTCGGCGCCCACATTGCCAAGCGCGCCTACATCCCGGCCGGCGACGCTAACAAGATTCTCGACGCCGTTGCCGTGCTGCGCGGCATGGAAGGCGAATCCGCGCCCATGCTCGGCCGCAAGGTCGTGGTCTACGGCGGCGGCAACACCGCCATCGACGTGGCCCGCACCGCCAAGCGTCTCGGCGCCGAGGAGGCGATCATCGTCTACCGCCGCACCCGCGACAAGATGCCCGCGCATGACTTCGAGGTCGAGGAGGCGCTGCAGGAAGGCATCTCCATCAAGTGGCTGTCGACCATCAAGGAGGCCGGCGAGTCCGACATCATGGTCGAGAAGATGGCGCTCGACGACAAGGGCTTCCCGCAGCCGACCGGCGAGTTCGAGCGCATCGAGGCCGACTCGGTGGTGCTGGCGCTGGGCCAGGACGCCGATCTCTCGCTGCTCGAGAACGTGCCCGGCCTGGTCGTGGACAAGGGCCTGATCCAGGTCGATGCGGCCATGATGACCGGCCACCCCGGCGTCTTCGCCGGCGGCGACATGGCCGGCAACGATCGCACCGTCACGGTGGCGGTGGGCCACGGCAAGAAGGCGGCGCGCGCCATCGACGCCTGGCTGCGCGGCGAAAAATACGCCCCGCCGCCCAAGCCTGAAATTGCCACCGTCGAGCGCATGAACCCCTGGTACTACTCCGATGCACCCAAGACCGTGCGGCCGGTGCTGGATATCATCCGTCGCCAGTCAACCTTCGAGGAAGTGCTGGGTGGACTCGACGAAACAAACGCGCTGTTCGAGGCGCGTCGCTGCATGTCCTGCGGCAACTGCTTCGAGTGCGATAACTGCTACGGCGTCTGCCCCGACAACGCCGTGATCAAACGCGGCCCGGGCAAGCGCTTCCAGTTCAACTTCGACTACTGCAAGGGCTGCGGCATCTGTGCCGCCGAATGCCCCTGCGGCGCGATCCGGATGGTGCCGGAGGAGAATTGAGACGCCGCCCCGGGGCTTACTGTTTCGGAGGGACGAAGCCGTTGGCCGAATCGGCGCCCTCGCCAAAGAAATGCTTGGTGACCTGCTCGACCAGATAGGCACGGGCGCGGGGGTCGACGAGATTGAGCCGATTCTCGTTGATCAGCATGGTCTGCAGCTTGATCCACTGCTGCCAGGCTTCCTTCGACACATTTTCCCAGAGCCGCTTGCCGAGTTCGCCCGGCATCGGGGGAAAGTCCATGCCTTCCGCCTCGCGGCCGAGTTTGATGCAATTCACCATGCGCGCCATGTCACTATTTCCTTTCACTGAATTCGGTTGGCAACCCGCCGGCAGATGGGGGCGCCAGGCACCGGATTAAAGAGCCTTCACGAAGACCTTGGAACGCCGCTGGAAATTGTAGAGCTCGCGCCGCGCGGTCGGCAGCACGTCGGGAGCCGCCTCGGCGAAGCCGCGCTCGATGAACCAGTGCGCCGTGCGCGTGGTCAGCACGAAGAGCTTCTTCAGTTTCATCTTTTTCGCCCGCGCCTCGATGTGGCGGCGCAACTGGTCACCATAGCCGGCGCGGCGGAACTCCAGCGTCACCGCGAGACAGGCCAGCTCGGCCGCCTTCTCGGTCGAGAAGGGGTAGAGCGCCGCGCAGCCGACGATGACGCCGTCATGCTCGAGCACGGAAAAGCGCGAAATCTCCATTTCCAGCCGTTCGCGGCCGCGTTTGACCAGGGTGCCGTCGGCCTCGAGCGGCGCGATCAGCGCCAGCACGCCGCCGACATCCTCGGCGGTCGCCTCGCGCAATCGCGCCAGCGGCGCGCGGGTCAGCACCGTGCCGACACCGTCGCGGGTAAAGAATTCCATGAGCATGGCGCCGTCGGCATTGCGGTCGAGAAAATGCACCCGGCCGACGCCGGCGCGGCAGGCGCGCAGCGCGCCCGGCAGCACGCGTGCAACCTCTTCCGCCTGCTTCACGCGCCTGGCGGCGAGTTGCGCCCCTTCGTCGGCGGTCAGCGCGTCGATGAGCTGGCCCTTCTTGTCGAGCAGCCCCGGCCCGTCGCAGAGATAGATCAGCTTGTCGGCGCGCACGGCAACGGCGACGGCCTCGGCCACATCCTCCCACGCCAGATTGAATATCTCGCCCGAGGGCGAGGCACCGATGGGTGTGATCAGCACCACGTTTTCCTGCGCCAGGTCGGCCTGGATTTCCTCGGCGATGATCTTGCGCACCGCGCCGGTGTATTGGTAGTCGACGCCATCGACCACGCCCACCGGCTGGGCGGTGATGAAGTTGCCGCCGGTGACGCGCAGATAACCGCCGGCCAGCGGCGTGTTGGGCAGGCCCTGCGACAGCAGCGCCTCGATCTCGATGCGGGTGACGCCCATCGCGCGCTTGACGCACTCCAGAGTGGCGCCGTCGGTGACGCGCAAGCCCTTGTGGAAGCGCGGCGTCAGGCCGCGCCCTTCCATCTCGGCGTCGATCTGCGGCCGCGCGCCATGTACCAGCACGAGGTGGATGCCCATGCTGTCGAGCAGGGCGATGTCGTGGATCAGTGCCTGGGCCGCGCCGCTTTGCATGACCTCGCCGCCGAAGGCGATGACGAAGGTCTTGCCGCGGAAGGCGTGGATGTAGGGCGCCGCCTGGCGCACCCAAGCCACCAAGCGGGCGTCGCCTTCCGGCGGAGTATCGCGGGTCTCGATGGTCATACCAGTGGCATCAACCCTTCTTCTTCTTCGGCTTGTCGGCGGCGGCCACGCCCTCGGCGCCGGGCATGGTCTCGAGCGCGGCTTGCAGCCGCTCGCATATGGTGCGCAGCACCTTGACGCGGGCGAAGTTCTTGTCGTTAGCCTCGACGATGGTCCAGGGCGCGTTACCGGTGCTGGTGCGATCGACCATGTCGCACACCGCCTCGTGATAGGCGTCCCACTTCTCGCGGTTGCGCCAGTCCTCGTCGGTGATCTTGAACTGCTTGAACTCGATTTTCTCGCGCTCCTTGAAGCGCTTGAGCTGCTCTTCCTTGCTGATCTGCAGCCAGAACTTGATGACGATGACGCCCGAATCCGAGAGATCATGCTCGAAGTCGTTGATCTCGGAATAGGCGCGCAGCCAGTCGGCTTCGGCGCAGAAGCCCTCGACGCGTTCGACCAGTACGCGGCCATACCAGGTGCGATCGAAGATCGTCACCCGACCGGTGCGCGGGATGTGCCGCCAGAAGCGCCACAGGTAGGGCTGGGCGCGCTCCTCCTCGGTCGGCGCGGCCACCGGCACGATCTGGTAGTCGCGCGCGTCCATCGCGGAGATGATGCGACGGATGGTGCCACCCTTGCCGGCAGCATCCGAACCCTCGAAGGCGCAGAGCACCGAATGGTTCTTGAAGCGCGGGTCGCGCACCAGTTCGGAGAGCTTGCCCTGCCATTTGGCCAGCTGCGTTTCGTAGTCGGCCTTGGTGATCGGCTTGCGGTTGAGCTTGAGCTCGGACAGCACGTCGCGGCCGTCGATGTTGGGCCGCGCCGGCGGCGCCACCGGGGTGAATTGCTTTTCCGGATGGGCCAGGCGCTGGCGGATGGCCTCGAGCAGAATCTTGCCGGTGGTGAGCGAGCGGTAGCGGTCGTCCTCGCCCTCGATGATGGTCCACGGCGCCCAGGGCGAGTTGGTCATGCGCAGCACATGGCCGACCACCTCCTGCAGCCTGTCGTAGGTCTTGAGGCGGTCCCAGTTCCACTTGGTGACGCGCCAGGCCGTCTTCGGGTCCTTCTCCAGCGCCTTGAGGCGGCGCTTCTGGCCGTCCTTGGTCAGGTGGAACCAGAACTTGAGCACCAGCGCGCCTTCATTCACCAGCATGGCCTCGAAGCGGTTGATCTGATCGATGCGCGCATCCATCGCCGCCTTGGTCATGCCGCCGTCGAGGCGGTCGTGAATCGGGCTCGAATACCAGGAGCCGGCGAAGACGCCGACGCGGCCCTTGGGCGGCAGCGCGCGCCAGTAGCGCCACATGAAGGGGCGTTCGCGCTCCTCGTCGGTCGGCGTCGAGAACGCCAGCGTCGAGATGAAGCGCGGGTCCATCCACTCGTAGAGGATGTTGATGGTCTCGCCCTTGCCGGCGCCGTCCTGACCGCTGACCAGCACCACCACCGGAATCTTGCCGTTTTCCTTGAGATCGTATTGGGCATCCTGCAATGCCGCGCGGAGCGCCGGCACTTCCTTCTTGTAGGTTTCCTTGTCGATCTTGTGACCCAGTTCAGCCGATTCGAACATTTTCATTCTCCCCACAAAGCCATCATTCCCGCGATGGCCGCGACACCGGCTGTTTCGGTGCGCAGCACCCGCGGCCCCAGATTCACTCCCTCTACACCTACGGCACGCGCCGCCAGCAATTCGCCTTCCTCGAAACCGCCTTCCGGCCCGACCAGCAAACTGAGGCCGCCGACCGGCCGGGGCAGGTCGCGCAGGCGCCGCGCCACGGTCGGCAGCGCCAACAAACGCAGTTCATCGCCGCCCTCATTGTCGCCACCGGGCTCGCCAAGATATTGAGGCAGATCAACAATCGGCGCCACCCGCGGCACGCGGTTGCGCCCGCACTGCTCGCAGGCCGCCGCCGCGATGGCCTGCCAGTGGGCGACACGCCGCTCCATGCGCTCGCCCGAGAGCCGGATCACCGAACGCTTCGCCGCCACCGGGCGGATCGAAGCCACGCCGAGTTCAACGCACTTCTGGATGATCCAGTCCATCTTGTCGGCGGCGGCAATCCCCTGCACCAGCGTGACGGCGAAGGGCAACTCGCGCTCGACCGGATCGAAGCTCTTCAGGTCGGCATGCACCTCGTCCTTGTGGATGCGCGAAATGGTCGCCGCCCATTCGCCGCCGCAGCCGTCGAACAGCGTCAGCGCATCGCCCGCCTGGAAGCGCAGCACGCGCGCGACGTGATGCCCCGCCGCCTCCGGCAGCGCGACGTGGGCGCCGGGCGCCAGGCCTTGCGGGCAGTGGATGCGCGGTATCATTTGGCCATTATAGGTCCGCAAAACAATACAGGAGACAGCCCTTGGCCAGCACCACCACCCCCGTCTGTGACTTCGGCCGCCCGGCCATCGACTTCGACCTGCCCGGCGTCGACGGCAAGCGCTACAACCTCACTTCCGCGCGCGGCCCCAAGGGCCTGCTGGTGATGTTTATCTGCAACCACTGCCCCTACGTCAAGGCGGTCATTCATCGCCTGATCCGCGACGCCAGGGAACTGAAGGCGCTGGGCATGAATGCCATCGCCATCATGGCGAACGATCCGTCGGACTACCCCGAGGACTCCTGGGACAACATGGTGAAGATCGCCCACGAACTCGACTTCCCCTTCCCCTACGTGCTCGACGAGACGCAGGAAATCGCCAGGGCCTACGGCGCGGTGTGCACGCCAGACTTCTTCGGCTTCAACGACAAGCTGGAACTGCAGTACCGCGGCCGTCTCGACGAGTCGCGCAAGGAAACCGCGCCCGAGGACGTGCGCCGGGATTTGTTCGAGGCGATGCGGCAGGTCGCGCTAACCGGCAAGGGCCCGGCCGAGCAGATCCCCGGCATCGGCTGCTCGATCAAGTGGAAGGCTGAATAGGCACCGCGCCGTAGTCTGGCCCGTTTGATTCTGCATCGGCCATGGCTTTTTGTACCTGAGCCATAAGGTAGTCGGTCGCGGCAAGCAGGTCGGTCAGCAAAGCTTCGCGACGCCATGTAGCCTTCGTATTCCGCCAGATTGCGGCGTTCGTGGCACGGCGCGAACAGGCGAACCTGCGCCTTGCTCATATCGAGGGTATGCACCAGACACTGGAACACCAGATAGCGCTTGTCCGAGCGGTAGCCTTGCAGGCGCAGCACCGTCAGCGCCAGGGCATGGGCGGCGTTGTAGGCCAGGTCGAAGCGGCTGGCAAAAGACCGTGCCGGGCTGTGGGCATCTTTCAGTCGGTCAATGGCGGATCGCAGCAAACCTTCGCACTCCTTGCGATCCGGCGGCTCCTTGTTGAGGCCACCGCCGCGCACCAGATTTTCCAGATTATCCTTACTGCTCATTGGCTGGCCCCTCCGGCGGCGGTCCGCCGATCAGTTTGATCTTGTCCTGCTCTGACACCCGCACGACAAAGCTGTTGCCGGCGGCCTTCTTCGCCAGCCAATCGGCCGGCGTGTAGATCGTCGGGTTGATACTGCGGCCCAGGCGTTCTTCCACCGGCATCAGGCGTTCCACCACGTCGCCGTAGCTGAGATTCTCCCCAATCAGCATCAGGTCGATATCGCTGCCGGCATGATCCGAGCCCTTGGCGATGGAGCCATGGACGAAGGCCCACACCAACTGCCGGGCCAGGGGCGCCAGCGCGGTACGCAAAACCTCGCCGATGCCGAAGGTCTTGCGCACGATGCCCAGCAGTTCCCCGTAGATCGGGCAGTCCGCGTTGGCCTGGTAGTGGGTCTGGTTGCCTTGGCGGCTCAGCGTCAGCACACCGGCTCTTTGCAGGCGGTCCAGCTCGCGCATCAGGCTGCCCTTGCCGACCCGTGCCCAGCGGGCAATTTCGTTGGCGTAGAAGCTCTGATCCGGCTTGCCGTAGAGCAGGCCCAGCACCTTCTGCTGGGTTCCGGTAAACAGGGCATCGCTGAGCGGCAGGGTTTGCATCGCAGACTCAATAAGTCCCAAAAAGGGAATCATAAGTCCCTTTTTGGGACTTATCAAGCTGTTGATGTTGTCGATCAGGCGCATTTGTCATTCTGAACTTCCGCCTGTGGCTGCATGCCGCCATTCCCCTCTACTCCGCCGAGAGGAGGGCTGTCGGGCCGGGGGTGTCCGGCTTCGTTGTCCGAGCCGCTGGCGAGACGGCAACAGCAGGCGCCGTCCCTGCTTTAATCCACCGACTGCACGAAGTAGCGGCCGATCACCATGTCGGAACTGGTCTCGAGCGCAATCTCTGGAAACAGCCGCACCCGCGCGCCGTCGAGCGAGAACAGCAGGCTGACGCCGTCCTCCCACGACGCCGCCGGCAGGGACACGCGCACCGACTCGCCCTGCTGCGGCGCATCGAGCAGGATGCCCTCGGTCTGCAAGCCGCCGGCATCGGCGACGATGGCGCGCGGCGACTTGGACAGGGTCTCGATGCCAACCGAGCCAACCGATTCGCTGTCGCGGGCAAAGCGGCGCACCATGCCGACCAGCCAGTTGCCGCCGCCCTCCGGTTGCAGGCCGATCAGCGCGCCGATGCGGATCCAGTCGTTCGCGCCGAGCGGCACCTTGGCGCCAATGCCGCCGAGGCTGACGTCATCGACCACCCAGGCTTCGCACTCCATGCAACCGCCGCCCTCGAGAATCTGGCGGTGCAGTTCCGCGATGCCGTGGATCACCGTCAGCCGCGACTTGACGCGATGGCGCGTGTGCGTGCGCATCGGCGGCTTCGGCGACCAGCACATGGCCAGGTGATCGAGCACCGGCAGCACGGCCTCGAAGGCGTACTGGCCGCCGAGATTAACGTCCGCCGGCACGCGGCCGTCGCGGCCGATGCGGCTTCGCACCTGGTCGACGGCCTCGACCGCGGGAATCGAGTTGAAGAAGCGCAGCGTCGGCGACAGCTCGGGCGCCCGCGCCAGCCGCGCGGGCGGCATCGGCTTGGCGGCGTCGACCCAATAGACGTTGTCGGGCCGCACCTCGGCGGTAAACACGAAGCGCGGCAGGAAGTGGGCGATCAGGTACTCGGCGAGCTCGATCTCGATGGGCAGCAGGTTGTCCATCGAGGAGGCGTGGAACACCAGGGCCTTGAGGTACTCGCCTTCCGCCGTCGTGGCGATGCCGCCACCCGGGTAGAGTTCCAGTTCCCTATCGGCCTGCCGCGTGCCGGCCGCCGCGAGGTAAATGCGCCCCATCAGCTGCCACAGCGCATTGTCCACCGGGCCGTAGCGGAACTGTTCCCACTTCAGGCGCTGCCGCGCCGCGTGCAGCAAGCGGACATAGAGCAGCGGCAGCAGCGGCTTCATCGCCTCGGCGCCCTTCTCGTTGGCGTCGAAGCGGCGCAGGTTGTCTTCCAGCGCGGCGATCAGCGTCGACCAGTAGTCGCGATTGGCCAGCCACAGCCCTTGCTCCTGCGTCTTCGTGAGTCGCACCGAGACATATTCGCGACCGAGCCGGCGCGCGGGCGCGATGGCCGCCTCGTCGAGCTGCAGGATCAGCGCCAGCCGCTGCTCGGGCTTGAAGCCCTCGACCCCGGCCAGCGATTCGAGCAGGGCCGTGGCTTCGTCGATGGCCCCTGCCGGCTCGCGCCCCGGCAGCGCAGCGCACACGCGCTTCGCCTCCTTGGGATCGGCGAGCGGGTGGTCCGGTTTCGATGAAAAAAATCCCAGCATCAGGCGGCACCCACGTCAGGAAGTCGCGAGGTAACGTTAAGCTTAACGAAAGTCCGCCAGTTGTCAGGAACTGAACTCGGGCGCAGCCAGCGCTCGACGAAAGTTGCGCCCCAGGCCACGCCGAAGCCGGTGAGATCCGAGGCCGTCGCACCCAGCCCGCCGCTGCAACTCGAGGCCGAGAGGTCCATGTGCAGCCAGGGCAGGTCTTTCGTGAAGCGCTTGAGGAAGCGCGCGGCGAGAATGTGGTCGGCCTCGCCATCGAGCGTGCATTGCTTGATGTCGGCAACCTTGGAGTCGAGCGCCGGCTCATAGTCGGCGTCGAGCGGGAAGGCACAGACGCGCTCGCCCGAGGCGCGGCCTGACTCGACCGCCAGCGCCGCAAGTTCGTCGCTGCCGGCGAAGATGCCGGAATAGCGGCTGCCCAGCGCAGTGTGCATGCTGCCGGTGAGGGTGGCGAAATCGACGATGAGATCGGGTTTTCCTCTTGCCGCCAGCGCCAGCGTGTCGGCCAGCACCAGGCGGCCCTCGGCGTCGGTATGCACGATCTCGATGGTGGTGCCGTCGAGCGCGGTAACGATATCGCCCTGAGTGTAGGCCTCGGGCGAGAGGTGGTTCTCGGCGATGGCCAGCCAGCAGTCGACGGCCACCGGCAGCTTGAGCTCGGCGATGGCCTGCGTCAGCGCCAGCGCCACGGCCGAGCCGTTCATGTCCTCGTGCATGCCGGCCATGTATTTCGCCGGCTTGAGGTTGTGGCCGCCGGTGTCGAAGCAAATGCCCTTGCCGACCAGCGCGATGCGCTGCTTCGCCCCCTTCGGCCGGTGCGAGAGATGGACGATGGCGGCATCTTCATGGCCCGAGCCCTGCGCCACGGCGCAGAAGGCACCGGCGCCCATTTTTTTCAGGCGCTTGAAGTCGTATTCCTCGATCTTCCAGCCTTGCGCCTTGGCCAGGGCGCACACGCGCTTGCGGTAGGCGGCGGGCGGCAGCGCGTTGGGCGGCAGCGCGGTGAGTTCGCGGGCGAGGGTGTTGGCCGCGGCCAGCGCGCGCACAGAAGAAAAGGAGTCGGCGTGACCGAAGGGAATCCCCGTGGGACTGGCGAGACGGTGATCGGCGACGCGCAGTTCCCGCAGCGGCTGCGCCGGCTTCTTCTTCTGCGCCGGCAGCGGCACGGCATTGAGCAGTGCGACGTAGGCGGCGTCGCGCACGGCGTCTTCGGGCGCATCGAGCGAGACGATGGCGAGTTCGCGGGGCGTCTCGTCGAGCAGCAGCATCACCGCCTTCCTCAGCGCGGTCAGCCGTTCGAAGCGCGGCGCGGCGGCATCGACCATGACGCAGGCGGCGCGGCGGCCGTCGGCAAGGTCGACGGCCAGCGGGGACTTGGCCAGCTCGGCGGCCTTGAGGTCGCGGCGCTTGAGCACGGCCTGCCACAGCGCCCGGTCGGGCAGCGCATCGGGCAGGGTCTTGGCCGCCGGCAATACATAGAGGGCATGGCTGGCTGGCTTGGCTCCGGCCGAGACACTGAGCTGGGGAAGGGTCATGCGAAGTCTTTCCTTTAGAATGGTCGGCCGATTATAAGCACCGCCTCCCATGCGACAGTACATCGACCTGATGCGCCATGTGCTCGATCACGGCAACGTGAAATCCGACCGCACCGGCACCGGCACGCGCTCGGTCTTCGGCTGGCAGATGCGCTTCGACCTCGCCGCCGGCTTTCCGCTGCTGACCACCAAGAAACTGCACCTGCGCTCGATCATCCACGAGCTGCTGTGGTTCCTCAAGGGCGACACCAACATCAAGTACCTCAAGGACAACGGCGTCCGCATCTGGGACGAGTGGGCCGATGCGAACGGCGATCTCGGCCCGGTGTACGGCTACCAGTGGCGTCACTGGCCGGCGCGCGACGGGGGCGAGATCGACCAGATCGTGCAACTGGTCGAAGGACTGAAGAAGAACCCGGACTCGCGCCGTCATCTGGTCACGGCGTGGAACCCGGCCGACGTCGACCGCATGGCGCTGCCGCCCTGCCACGCGCTGTTCCAGTTCCATGTCGCCGACGGCAAGTTGAGTTGCCAGCTCTACCAGCGCAGCGCCGATATCTTCCTCGGCGTGCCCTTCAACATCGCCTCCTACGCGCTGCTCACCCTCATGGTGGCGCAGGTGGTCGGCCTCAAGCCCGGCGACTTCGTGCATACGCTGGGCGACGCCCATCTCTACTCCAATCACCTCGAGCAGACGCAACTGCAACTCGCGCGCGAGCCGCGCGCCCTGCCGACGCTGCGCCTCAACCCCGAAGTGACGGACTTGTTCGCCTTCCGCTTCGAGGACTTCACGCTCGAAGGCTACGAGCCGCATCCGCACATCGCCGCACCGGTGGCCGTGTGAAACTCTGCGGCGACATCGGCGGCACCAAGGTGCTGCTGGGGCTGGTCGATGACGCCGGCAATATCGCCGGCCAGCGCCGTCCCGCCAGGGGACTTGCTCCGCGGCGTCTCGCCAGCGCCGACTTTTCGGATTTCGCTTCGCTGCTCGGTGAGTTCCTGCGTGGCGTCGGCGCGAACATCAGCGGCGGCTGCCTCGCGGTAGCCGGCCCGGTGGCCGACGACGGCCGCTCGGCGAAAATCACCAACCTGCCGTGGACCATCGACGCCGCCGCGCTCGAGCGCGAGTTCGCCATTGGTCCGGGCCGGCTACGACTGATCAATGATTTTGCCGGCGCGGCGATGGGGGTCACCGCGCTGGCGCCGGACGAACTCGTCACCCTGCAGGCTGGCGAGCCGCTGGCCTCTGGCGTGAAGCTGGTGCTCGGCGCCGGCACGGGGCTGGGCATGGCGGTGCTGGTTGCCGACAGAGGCGACTGGCGCGTGCTGCCCGGCGAAGGCGGCCACGTCGGCTTCGCGCCGGCGGACGAGGTGCAGGCGCGCGTCTGGGCGGCGCTGCTGCGGGAACACGGCCGCGTCACCAACGAGCGGGTGATTTCGGGGCCGGGGCTGGAGGCCATCCACCGCATTCTCGCCGACGAGACCATCGACGCCGCCACGATCACCGAACGGGCGCTGGCCGGCGGCGATGCGGCGGCCCGGCATTCGGTCGACGTCTTCATCAAAGCCTATGGCGCCTTCGCCGGCGACATGGCGATGGCGCTGATGGCGCGCGGCGGGGTGTACCTGGCCGGCGGCATCGCCGCGAAGATCCTGCCGCTGCTGCAATCCGGCGCCTTCATCGAAGCCTTCAACGCCAAGGCCGAGCACGCCCTGCTTGCCGCGCGCATGCCGGTGCATGTGGTGACCGATCCCCTGCTCGGGCTGCGCGGCGCGGCGCGGCTGGCGCTGGGCGAGGCGCAAGAATAGCCACTGCAATAAAACGGAAATGCCGTTGCGGTAACGTAGAATGGCGGCCTGCAACAAAAACAACAAAAATCAAATCGATAACCACCGACTCAGGAGAGCACCGCATGGCAACCGCCACCAGCAAGACCAAGGCCCCCGCGAAAGCGCCGGCCAAAAGCGCAAGCAGCAAGACCGCCGCCAAGCCCGTGAAAGCCGCCAAGCCCACCAAGGCCGCCGCGCCGAAGACCGCGACCGCCAAGCCGGCAGCACCGAAAACCGCGACCGCCAAGCCGGCAGCACCGAAAACGGCCGCTCCCAAGGCCCCGGCCGCCAAGCCCGTGGCCAAGCCGGCCGCCACCAAGCCCAAGGCCGCCAAGCCGGCGGCGAAGAGCACCGCCAAGCGCCCGGCGGTCGCGCCCGATCAGCACCGCTACTACGTCGAAGTGGCCGCCTATTACATCGCCGAACGCCGCAGCTTCCACGGCGGCAGCGAACTCACCGACTGGGCTCAGGCCGAGAAGGAAATCGGGCAGCTGCTGGCCGAGGGACGCATCAACCTTTGACGGGTGTCAGCACGATGCCTCCGAGCGGGGGCAGCGTGAGCTCGATCGAAGCCGGCCGGCCCATCCAGCTGTGCGGACGGGCGATCAACTGGCCGTCGTTGCCGACATCGCCGCCGCCGTAATGGCGGGAATCGCTGTTGAACAGTTCGCGATAGGCGCCGCCCTGCGGCACGCCGAGCCGGTAGCCCCGGCGCGGCACGGGGGTGAAGTTGAGCACGACGACCACGAAACTGCCGTCACGCGCATAGCGCAGCCAGCTCACCACCGACTGTTCGACATCGTGGCAATCGATCCAGGAAAAACCGGAGTGCTCGAAATCGAGATCGTACAGCGCCGGCGTCGCGGCGTAGAGGCGATTCAGATCGCCCACCAGCCGCTGCATGCCGGCGTGAGGTTCGAACGCCGGCAGGTTCCACGGCAGTTCGCCCTTTTCGCTCCACTCCCACGGCTGGCCGAGCTCGACGCCCATGAAGGTCAGCTTCTTGCCGGAGGCCGCCGTCTGGTAGGTCAGCAGCAAGCGTTGATTGGCGAAGCGCTGCCACTCGTCACCGGGCATCTTGCCGAGCAGCGAGCCCTTGCCGTGCACCACCTCGTCGTGCGAGAAGGGCAGCACGAAATTTTCCGAGTAAGCATAGAGCTGGCCGAAGGTCAGGCGCTCGTGGTGGTAGCGGCGGTGGACGGGATCCTGGCTCATGTAGTCGAGCGTGTCGTTCATCCAGCCCATGTTCCACTTCATCGAGAAGCCGAGGCCGCCCAGATAGACAGGGCGCGACACCATCGGCCAGGCCGTGGATTCCTCGGCGATGGTCAGCGCGCCGGGAAACTCGCGATGCACCATCTCGTTCATCTCGCGCAGGAAGGCGATGGCCTCGAGGTTCTCGCGGCCGCCATGCTTGTTGGGCAGCCACTCGCCGGCGCGGCGGGAGTAGTCGAGGTAGAGCATCGAGGCGACAGCATCGACGCGCAGGCCGTCGGCATGGAACTCGCGCAGCCAGTAGTCGGCCGAGGACAGCAGGAAGCTCTTCACTTCGTTGCGGCCGTAATTGAAGATGTAGGTGCCCCAGTCCTGGTGCACGCCGAGACGCGGGTCCTCGTGTTCAAAGAGCGCGGTGCCGTCGAAGTGGGCAAGGGCCCAGTCGTCCATCGGGAAGTGGCCCGGCACCCAGTCGAGCAGTACGCCGATACCGGCCTGGTGGCACTGGTCGATCAGGTAACGCAGGTCGTCGGGCGAACCGAAGCGGGAAGACGGCGCGAAATAACCGGTGCACTGGTAGCCCCAGGACTCGTCGAGCGGATGCTCCATCACCGGCATCAGCTCGATGTGGGTGTAGGCGAGATCCTTGAGGTAGGGCACCAGGCGCTCGGCCATCTCGCGGTAGCCGTAGAAGCCGCCGTCGGGATGGCGCATCCACGAGCCTGGATGCATCTCGTAGATGGACATCGGCGCGTGCTGCCAGTCCCACCGCGCGCGGCGCGCCAGCCACTCGGCGTCGTTCCAGGCGTAGGCGGAATCGGCGGTGACGCGCGCCGCCGTCGCCGGCCGTCGCTCGTACTGGCGGCCGTAGGGATCGGTCTTGGTCTGCACCGCGCCGCTATTGCGGTTGCGGATCTCGAACTTGTAGAGCGTGCCCTCCGGCAATCCCGGCATGAACAGTTCCCAGGCGCCCGAGGCGCCGAGCGAGCACAGCGGATGGGTGCGACCATCCCAGCGGTTGAATTCGCCGACCAGCGAGACGCGCCCTGCATTCGGCGCCCAGACGCGGAAGGTGACGCCGGCGGTGCCGTCGCGGGTCTCGGTCAGGGCGCCGAGCAGACGGTAACTCTGATAGTTGGTGCCTTCGGCGAAGTAGTGCTGCGCCTGCTCCAGCGGTCGCGGCGGAAAGCCGTAGGGATCGAGGCACTCGAACTTTTGCCCGCCTTCGTCGATCTTCAGCCGCGCGGGCGACGCTTCGGCCACGGCACCCGACCACTCGAAAAAGTCGGTGCTGGCGACACGGCGCAGCGCTCGCCATTCGCCGTCGATTTTCGCCGCCACGCCCGTCGCGTGCGGGCGGAACACCCGCAACCGCCAGCCCTTGCCATCGCGGTGCCAGCCAAGGATGCGGAAGGGATCGTGTTCGCGCGCCTCGATAAGCGGTCGCAGGGAAGCGTCAATCATCATAGAATCCATGTAAAGACTGAAGTCATTCTATACCCACGGGGAGACAGGCCATGCAAATCGATCCCATGCCCGGCGATCATGTCGCGGGTTCCGGCCGCTTCGTCAGCCAGCTGACGCGCAACACCATCGCCTTCGTTCTCGCCGGCGGCCGCGGCAGCCGGCTGATGCAGCTCACCGACTGGCGCAGCAAGCCGGCCGTGCCCTTCGGCGGCAAGTTCCGCATTCTCGACTTCACGCTGTCGAACTGCGTCAATTCCGGCATCCGCCGCATCGGCATCGCCACGCAATACAAGGCGCAGAGCCTGATCCGCCACCTGCAGCGCGGCTGGAGCTTCCTCGACGGCCGTTTCCGCGAGGCCATCGACGTGCTGCCGGCGCAGCAGCAGATCAACGAGGACTGGTACCTCGGCACCGCCAACGCCGTGTTCCAGAACATGGACCTGATGCGGCGCAACGCGCCGCAGTACGTGATCATCCTGTCGGGCGATCACATCTACAAGATGGACTACGGCAAGATGCTGGCCCAGCACGTGCAGCGCGGCGCCGACATGTCGATCGCCTGCATCGACGTGCCGCTCAAGGAGGCGATGGACTTCGGCGTCATGCACGTCGACGAAAACAATCGCGTCATCGACTTCGTCGAGAAGCCGGCCAACCCACCCTGCATTCCCGGCCGGCCCGACCGCGCGCTGGCCAGCATGGGCATCTACGTCTTCAACGCCGACTTCCTCTACGAGCAGTTGATCCGCGACGCCGACACGCCGGGCTCGAGCCACGATTTCGGCAAGGACATCATTCCCCACTGCGTCAAACGCTACCAGATCGTTGCTCACAACTTTGCCGACAGCGCCGTCGGCTCGCACCCGGGGGAGCGCCCCTACTGGCGCGACGTCGGCACCATCGACGCCTACTGGGAAGCCAACATGGAGTTGACCAAGGTCACGCCCGAACTCGACCTCTACGACCAGGACTGGCCGATCTGGACCTACCAGGAACAGCAGCCGCCGGCCAAGTTCGTCTTCGACAACGACGGCCGCCGCGGCATGGCCATCGACTCGCTGGTGTCCGGCGGCGACATCATCAGCGGCGGCACCGTCCATCGCTCGCTGCTGTTCTCCAACGTCCGCGTGCACAGCTACGCCACGGTCGAGGACTCGGTGATCCTGCCCAAGGTCGACATCGGCGAAGGCGCCCGCATACGCAAGGCCGTGATCGACAAGAACTGCAACATCCCGGCCGGCATGATCATCGGCTACGACCCCGAGGCGGACCGCAAGCGCTTCCATGTGTCCGAGGGCGGCGTCACCCTGGTCACGCCGGACATGCTCGACCAGTCCATCCACCACCTCCGCTAAACAATTCGCGCGGTAATTCTTCGTCTTCGCCATGGCTAAAAAGCAGCTCGACCTCGTCTTCCTCTGGCACATGCACCAGCCGGACTATCGCGATCACACCAGCGAGGAGTTCGTGCTGCCCTGGGTCTATCTTCACGCGATCAAGGATTACACCGACATGGCGGCGCACCTCGAGCGCCATCCGGGCATCCATGCCGTCGTCAATTTCGTGCCGGTGCTGCTCGACCAGATCGACGACTACGTCGCGCAGTTCGAAAGCGGGAAATTCCGCGACCCGCTGCTGCGCCTGCTGGCCGAGCCCGACCTCGACCACATCGCGGCCACCGACCGCGAACTGCTGCTCGAAGCCTGCTTCCGCAGCAACCATCACACCATGCTGGCGCCCTTCCCGCGCTACCAGCGGCTGCACGACATCTACAAGACGCTGGAGCGAGAGAGCGAGGCGGCGCTGGCCTACCTGTCGGGCACCTACCTCGCCGACCTGGTCACCTGGTATCACCTGGCGTGGACCGGCGAGACCGAGCGCCGCCGCCACCCGCTCGTGGCCGAGCTGATGAGCAAGGGCGAGGGCTACAGCCTGGCCGACCGCCAGGGGCTGCTGGCCTTGTTCGGCGGCATGCTCAAGGGCCTGATCCCGCGTTACCGGGCCCTGGCCGAATCGGGCCGCGTCGAGATCTCGACGACGCCGCATACCCATCCGCTGTCGCCGCTGCTGCTCGACTTCGCCGCCGCGCGCGATACCCAGCCCGCGGCGCCGCTGCCAAAAGCGGCCGGCTATCCCGGCGGCCGCTCACGCGTCGAAGCGCAGATCGAATCCGCCTACGAGTCGCACAGCCAGCGCTTCGGCCGGCGTCCCGCCGGCATGTGGCCGGCCGAAGGCGCGATCTCGGCGGCCTTCGTGCGCCAACTCGCCGCCGCCGGCTGCGGCTGGATCGCCAGCGGCGAGGGCGTGCTGAAGAACACTCTGCACCGCGCCAGGCACGACGAGCCGCGCGCCGCCTACCATCCGTGGCGGCTGGCCGATGCGCCCGGCATCACCCTGTTCTTCCGCGACGAGCGGCTGTCCGACCTGCTCGGCTTCGAGTACTCGAAGTGGCATGGCCAGGACGCCGCGCGCCACTTCGTCGGCCAGCTCGAAACCATCATCAAAACCAGCCCCGAGGGCGAGAATCCGGTGGTCTGCGTCATCCTCGACGGAGAGAACGCCTGGGAGCACTATCCCTACAACGGCCACTATTTCTTCGAGGATCTCTACACTCAACTCGAAGCGCACCCGGCGATCCGCACCACCACCTTCGCCGAACTGCTGGCGCGCAACCCACCACCGCAAGCCAGCCTGTTGCCGGATCTCGTCGCCGGCAGCTGGGTCTACGGCACGCTGTCGACCTGGATCGGCGACAAGGACAAGAACCGCGCCTGGGACATGCTCTGCGCCGCCAAGCAAAGCTACGACCTCGTCATGTCAAGCGGGCGTCTCGATGCCAAAGAGTCGGCTCTGGCGGAACGGCAACTGGCCATCTGCGAAAGTTCCGACTGGTTCTGGTGGTTCGGCGACTACAACCCGGCGCCGGCCGTCGCCAGCTTCGACCGCCTCTACCGCCGCAATCTCGCCAATCTCTACCGCTGCCTCAAGCTGGCGCCGCCGGCCCAGCTCGACCAGCCCATCTCCGCCGGCTCCGACACCGCCGAAGGCGGATCGATGCGCCGCGCCACCGAGCACCCTCACTGAAACCCCACCGCCCAGTTCATGACCACCCCCATCACCCTGCTTTTCGGCGTTCACGCCCACCAGCCCGTCGGCAACTTCCCCGAAGTCATCGACGAGGCGCATCTGCGCTGCTACGGCAAGTTCTTCGAGGTGCTCGAGGACTATCCGAAGTTCCGCTTCGCCTCCCACTTCTCCGGCTGGCTGCTCGACGTGCTGGCCGAGCGCTACCCGCAGGACATGAAGCGCATGGCCAGAATGACGGCGCGCGGCCAGGTCGAGTGGTTCGGCTCGGGCGACTGCGAGCCGGTGCTGGCGGCGATTCCGCACCGCGACCGGGTCACGCAGATCACGACGCTGTCCGACAAGCTCGAAAAGCGCTTCGGCCGGCGACCCAAGGGCGCCTGGCTCACCGAGCGCGTGTGGGAATCGGCCGTGGTCGCCTCGCTGGCCGAATCGGGCATCGAATATGTCGCCGTCGACGACTATCACTTCCTCTGCGCCGGCGCCGACCCGGCCACGCTCGACAGCTTCCATACCACCGAGGAATCGGGCCTCGCCCTCGACCTCTTCCCGATCTCCGAGGCGGCGCGCTACCGCTTCCCCTTCTCGCCGGCCGACGAGGTCGTGGCCTGGCTCGAGGAGCAGGCAGTGGCGGGGCAGCGCGCCGCGATCTACTTCGATGACATCGAGAAGTTCGGCATCTGGCCGGAAACCTACGAGTGGGTGTACGAGAAGGGCTGGCTCACCCGCTTCGTCGAGGGCGTGCTGGCTTCGCCCCTGATCCGCACCGCCACCTTCGACGATTTTCACGCCGCCAACCGTACGCGCGGCATCGTGTATCTGCCGACTGCGTCCTACATCGAGATGAACGAATGGACGCTGCCGGGCCCGGCGGCGCGCGAGTACCACAGCCTGCTCGAAGACGAGAAAGCCGGCGGCCGCTTCGAGCGACGCAAGCCCTATCTGCGCGGCGGCATCTGGCGAAACTTCTTCTCGCGCTATCCCGAATCGAACTGGATGCACAAGCGCATGCTGGAGGTATCCAACCGCTTCGCCGCGCTGCCGGCCAAGCAGCAGACGGCCGAGCGGCGCGAATTGCTGCACCGCTGCCAGGCCAACGACGCCTACTGGCACGGCCTTTTCGGCGGCCTCTACCTGCCGCACCTGCGTCGCGCCATCTGGAACAACCTGCTGGCGCTGGAAGTCGAACTCGACACCCTGGCGCCGCGGCCGGCGATCGAGCGCCGTGACCTCGACCACGACGGCTTCGACGAGATCGTCCTCCACGGCCACCTGCTGCAGGCGGTGATCCGCGCCGATGGCGATGCCGGCATCGTCGAGTTCGACGCCTTCGAGCGCGCCCACAATTTCGGCGACACCCTGCGCCGCTACGACGAGGCTTATCACGACAAGCTCGACCAGGTTGAACAGGCCGCCGCCGAGCATGGCGGCATCGCTTCCGCCCACGATCGCGTCACCTTCCTCCACGAGATCCTGCCGGGCGACGCCGATCCCGACACCCGGCCGCGCAGCCTTTTCATCGAGCAGTGGACGGCGCTGGACGGCAGCAGCCGGCCCATCTCGGCCTACCAGCTATCCGAGGTTTCGGAACGCGAGGGCGCGGCGAGTTTCATCGCCGAAGTCGACCGTGGCTATGTCACCAAGCACATCGAGGTTTCCGGGCCGCATCTCGGCGTGCGGCTCTCCGCCGAGAACGTCGCCGGCACGCTCTCCACATGCATCAACCTCGCCATGCCGAGCTGCGACGGCTTCCTCGGCCGCTACGTGCTGGCCTCGGGCGAGATCCCCGGCGGCTTCGGCGATGCCCTCGACCTCGACCAAGCGACGCAACTGACGCTGGAGGACGGCGTGCTCGGCGGCCGCCTGCGCCTGACCGCCTCCCTGCCGGCGCGCATTGTGGCTCGACCGCATCGCACGGTGTCGCAATCCGAGGCCGGCTTCGAGAAGGTGATGCAGGCCGTCGAACTCACCCTGTCCTGGCCGCTGGTCGCCGGCACCGAGCAGGTGCTGACGCTGGAATTTGCGACGCTCGCGTAAAATCGAACACCCACTCAGGAAATCAGCCTCATGGCCGGAACCCGCTACCTGCTTGAAGTCAATCCGGAGATTCCGCCGCGGCTGGCCCGCCTCGAGGAATTGGCCAACAACCTCTGGTACAGCTGGGACCGCCCGACCCGCGCGCTGTTCTCGCGCCTGCACCCGGCGCTGTGGCGCGCCGTCAATCACAGCCCCAAGGCCTTCCTCAAGCGCATCGACCAGAAGCGGCTGAAGGAGGCGGCCGAGGATCCGATCTTCCTCGGCACCATGAACAAGGTGCTGTCGGCCTACGACACCTACGCCCAGATGCACACGCAGATCACGCTGCCCGGCAAGCAGCCGCTGGTGCATACCGACCAGATCGCGTATTTCTGCACCGAATTCGGCTTCCACGAAAGCCTGCCGATCTACTCCGGCGGCCTCGGCATCCTCGCCGGCGACCACTGCAAGGCCGCCTCCGACCTGCGCCTGCCCTTCGTCGCCGTCGGCCTGCTCTACCGCCAGGGCTACTTCACCCAGACCATCGACCGCGACGGCCGCCAGGGCGCGCACTACGGCGACAACGACTTCGACGACATGCCGATCGCGCCGGTGCTGCGCGCCGACGGCGGCGACCTGAAGATCGGCACCCACCTGCCGGGACGCGAGGTGCAGATCAAGGTGTGGCAGGCCCGGGTCGGCCACGCCAGGCTCTACCTGCTCGACACCGACCTGCCCGAGAACTCCGATCACGACCGCAACATCGCCCACCGCCTCTACGGCGGCGACCGCACCACGCGCATCGAGCAGGAGATCGTGCTCGGCATGGGTGGCGTGCAGGCGTTGGCGGCAATGGGCATTCAACCCAGCGTCTGGCACATCAACGAGGGGCACGCCGCCTTCCTCATCCTCGAGCGCGTGCGCGGCTTGGTGACCTCCGGCATACCCTTCCACGCCGCGCTGGAAATCGTCGCCTGCAACACGGTGTTCACCACCCACACGCCGGTGCCGGCCGGACACGACCACTTCGACGAAGGCATGGTGCGGCGCTACTTCGAGGTCTGCTGTTCGGAGATGGGCTGCGACATCGACAGCCTGCTCGAGCTCGGCCGCATCAATAACCAGCGCGACTTCAACATGACCGCGCTGGCGCTGCGCGGCTCGCGCTACCACAACGGCGTCTCGCGCATTCATGGCGAGGTGTCGGCGCGCATCTGCACCGAATTGTGGCCGCAGGTCGATCCCGAGGAAAACCCCATGGACTACGTCACCAACGGCGTCCATGTATCGACCTTCCTCGCCACCGACTGGCACGAGACCTTCGACCGCCATCTCGGCCTCGGCTGGATGCACCGTCTCACCGACCACGGCTGCTGGGCCGGCATCCACCGCATTCCCGACCAGGTATTCTGGAGCATCCGTCAGTCCCTCAAGGCGCAGATGCTGCACCTGGTGCGGGCGCGCGTGCGCGAGCAGCACACGCGCAACCACGGCTCCGAGGCCCACCTCGACCGCCTGCTGCGCTTCGCCGACCCGGCCAACCCGACGGTGCTGACCATCGGATTCGCCCGTCGCTTCGCCACCTACAAGCGCGCCACGCTGCTGTTCCGCAACCTCGACTGGCTGCGCCAGATACTCTGCGACAACGAGCAGCCGGTGCTGTTCATCTTCGCCGGCAAGGCCCACCCCGCCGACGAGCCCGGACAGGCGATGATCCGCGAGATCCAGTCGATCATCAGTCGCCCCGAGTTCGAAGGCCGCATCCTGCTGCTCGAGGGCTACGACCTGCACCTGGCACGCCGGCTCGTCTCCGGCGTGGACGTCTGGCTCAACAATCCGATCTACCCCCTCGAGGCCTCGGGCACCTCGGGCATGAAGGCCGCGATCAACGGCGCCCTCAATCTCTCGGTGCTCGACGGCTGGTGGGGCGAGGCCCACGACGGCTCCAATGGCTGGAGCATCAAGCCGGTGGCCGACGCGCTCGAATCCGGGCAGCGCGACAACGAGGAATCGCGCACGCTCTACGAACTGCTGCAGGACAGCGTGGTGCCGCTCTACCACAAGAACACCTCGCTCGGCTACTCGCCCGAGTGGGTGGCGATGGCCAAGCGCTCGATGGCCACCATCATGCCGCGCTTCAACATGGAGCGCACGCTGAAGGAATATGTCGAGAAGTTCTACGCACCGGCGTCGGCGCACTGGCGCAAGGTCGCGTCCGACAACTTCGCCGGCATGCGCGATCTCGCCGACTGGAAAGGCAAGGTACGAGCCGCCTGGTCCGGCGTCAAGTTGCGCCGCGTAGACTCGGCGGCGACGCGCGTGCGCTACGGCGAGACGGTGCGCATCGAGGTCGCCGTGCAGCTCAACGGCCTGCGCCCGGAAGACCTCGCCGTCGAGCTCGTCTTCAACCGGCCCAACGAGCGCAATCCCGTTCGCGCCAAGCGCTTCCCGCTGCAGCAGCATCAGGCGCTGGCCAGCGGCGAGCACCTGTTCGTGCGCGACCTCACGCCCGACCAGTGCGGCAAGCTCGAGTACCGCGTGCGCACCCATCCGACGCATCCGCTATTCACCCATCCGCTCGAGATGGGAATGATGGCCTGGCTCTGATTCGGTTTTCACCATGACCAATCCACTGACTCAAACACCCACCTGGTCGGCGCTGAGCGATCACGCCGCAGCGACGCGCGGCACGCACTTGCGCGACCTGTTCGCCGCCGATCCGCGGCGCTTCGCCACCTTGTCCATCGAGGCCGAGGGGCTGCTGCTCGACTATTCGAAGCAGCGCGTCACCACTGAAACCCTGCGACTGCTGCGCGAGCTCTGGCGCGCGGCCGACGTCGCCGGCTGGCAGGCGCGGCTGGCGGCCGGCGAGGCGATCAACCACACCGAACACCGCGCCGTGCTGCATCACGCGCTGCGCCACCAGCACTGCACGCCGGTCCTGTTCGAGGGCCGCGACGTCATGCCCGACGTGCGCCGCGTACTCGCGCACATCAAGTCGTTCTGCGACGCCATCCACGGCCGCCACTGGCGCGGCGCCACCGGCGAGCCGATCACGGACATCGTGAACATCGGCATCGGCGGCTCCGACCTCGGCCCGCGCATGGCGACGCAGGCGCTGGCCGCGCACCGCCATCGCGACGTGAAAGTGCATTACGTCGCCAACCTCGACGGCGCCGACCTGGCCATGACCCTGGCCGACTTGCAGCCGCGCACCACGCTGTTCGTCGTCGCCAGCAAGACCTTCACCACGCAGGAGACGATGCAGAACGCGCATTCGGCGCGCGCCTGGCTCGTCGCCGCGCTGGGCGAGGCGGCGGTCGAGCGCCACTTCGTCGCGGTATCGACCAACCTCAAGGAAGTCGCCGCCTTCGGCATCGACACCGCCAACGCCTTCGAATTCTGGGACTGGGTCGGCGGCCGCTTCTCGCTGTGGTCGGCCATCGGCCTGCCGCTGGCGCTGGCCGTCGGCTTCGACAATTTCGTCCGTCTGCTCGAAGGCGCGGCGGCGATGGACCGGCATTTCCGCGAGGCGCCGGTCGAGGAAAACCTGCCCGCGACTCTGGCGCTGCTCGATGTCTGGAACACCAACTTCCTCGGCGCCGAGACCCACGCCGTGCTGCCCTACAGCCAGTCACTGGGGCTGCTGCCGCGCTATCTGCAGCAGTTGGAGATGGAGTCCAACGGCAAGCAGGTCGGCCGCGATGGCCAGCCCGTCGGCCACGCCACCTGTCCCGTGGTCTGGGGCGAGCCCGGCACCAACGGCCAGCATGCCTTCTACCAGTTGATTCATCAGGGTGGCCGCCTGATCCCCTGCGACTTCATCGCCGCGCGCACCGCCGACTTCGCCCTGCCCGGCCACCACCAGAAGCTGCTGGCCAACTGCTTCGCGCAGAGTGAAGCACTGATGCGCGGCAAGACGCTGGACGAAGCGCGGGCGGAACTTGCATCCGCCGTCCCGCCAGCGCCGACTTTTTTGGCGCCGTACAAAGTCTTCCCCGGCAACCAGCCCTCGACCACGCTGCTGCTGCCGGCCATCGAGCCCTACACCCTGGGCCAGCTCGTCGCACTCTACGAGCAGAAGACCTTCGCGCTCGGCGCGCTGTGGAACCTCAATTCCTTCGACCAATGGGGCGTCGAGTACGGCAAGCAGCTCGCCAGCCGCCTGCTGCCCATCATCGAGGGCAAGGCGGCGGCGACGGGGCTGGACAGTTCGACGGCGGGGCTGATCGCCGCGTGTAAGCCGTGAAGATTCTGTTCGCGACCTCCGAGCTTGCCCCCTGGGTCAAGACCGGGGGGCTGGGCGACGTCGCCGCCGCGCTGCCGCCGGCGCTGCGCGCGCTGGGGCTGAACGTGCGCGTACTGGTACCGCGCTATCCCGCGCTGGCCGAGGCATTCCCCGATGCCCGGGAGATCGCCCGCCCGCACTGGCTCGGCGGCCTGCTGCCGCACGCCGTCCTCCTCGAGGCCCACGCCCCCGACGGCACGCCGCTGTGGCTGCTCGATTATCCGCCCTACTACAACCGCGCCGGCAGTCCCTACCTCGGTCCCGAGGGCCACGACTGGCTCGACAATCACCTGCGCTTCGGCCTGCTCTCGCGCGTCGCCGCCTGGCTCGGCTCCGACGACAGCAGCATGACGTGGCGCCCCGACATCGTCCATTGCAACGACTGGCAGACCGGCCTCGCCCCGGTCTTTATGCGCTACCTGCCCGGCGCCCGGGCGAAGAGCGTGATCACGGTGCACAACCTGGCCTTTCAGGGCCTGTGCACCCCTGCCGCGCTGCCCGAACTCGGCCTGCCCGAACACGCCTGGCACATCGACGGCGTCGAGTACTACGGCCGCCTGTCCTTCCTCAAGGGCGGCCTGCGCCACGCCGACTGGATCACCACGGTCAGCCCGACCTACGCCGAGGAGATCCAGACCGATGCCGAGGGCATGGGCCTGTCCGGCCTGCTGCGCACGCGCGCCGACACCCTGAGCGGCATCATCAACGGCATCGACCTCGCCGCCTGGAATCCGGCAAGCGACCCCCATCTCGAAGCCGACTACGACGCCGCGCATCTCGGCCGCAAGGCCGCCAACAAGAGCGCGCTGCAGTGCGAGCTCGGTCTCGAGCCGCGCGCCGACCTGCCGCTGCTCGGCATCGTCAGCCGCCTCACCCACCAGAAGGGTCTCGACCTGCTCCCGCCCATCGTCGAAGCGCTGCTGGCGCTGCCGGCGCAGTTCGCGGTGCTGGGCAGCGGCGAGAAGGATCTCGAAAAGGCCTTCCGCCGGTTCGGCGAGCGGCATCCCGGCCGCTTCGTCGCGACCATCGGCTTCAACGAGCCGCTGGCGCACCGCATCGAAGCCGGCGCCGACCTGTTCCTGATGCCCTCGCGCTTCGAACCCTGCGGGCTGAACCAGATGTACAGCCTGCGCTACGGCACCCCGCCCGTCGTCCGCGCCACCGGCGGACTGGCCGACACCGTGGTCGATGCCGACGCGGTCAAGGACGGCAACGGCTTCGTCTTCGCCGAGGCCACGGTCGCCGCGCTGCACGCGGCCATCGCACGCGGCATCGCGGCCTGGCGCCAACCGGCGCGGTGGGTCCGCATCCAGAAAAACGGCATGGCGCGCGACTTCGGCTGGGAAGGGCCGGCGCGACAGTATGCCGAGCTGTACCGCCACGTCGCGGCGAGCTGAGCGATGCGCTCGCTGACCTTGATCGCCGCGCTGGCGAAGAACGGCGTGATCGGCAGCGACAACAAGCTGCCGTGGCGGCTGCCCGAGGACATGCGGCACTTCAAGACGCTGACCGCCGGCCATGCCGTCATCATGGGCCGCAAGACCTGGGAATCGCTGCCGCCGAAGTTCCGTCCGCTGCCGGGGCGCCACAACATCGTCGTGAGCCGCGATTCGAATTACCGCGCCGAGAGCGCCAGCATCGCCCACTCGCTCGACGAGGCGGTGACGATCGCGGCCAGCGGCGACGTCACGCCCTTCGTCATCGGCGGCGCCGAGTTGTATCGCCAGGCGCTGCCGCTCGCCGGCCGCCTCGAACTGACCGAGATCGCGGCCGACTTTGCCGGCGACGCCCACTTTCCGGAATTCGACCGCGCCGCCTGGCGCGAGGTCGCGCGCGAGACCGGCCACGCCGCCGCCGGCTTCGACTACGCCTTCGTCAGTTACGAGCGCACGCAATCCACGTAGTAGCGGACGCTGCCGTTGCTGGCGTCCTTCACCAGGCCGTGGATATCGGTTTCGAAACCGGGAAACTTTTCGTTGAAGTCGCGGGCGAATTTGAGATAGCGCACGATGGTCAGGTTGAAGCGCTCGCCCGGAATCAGCAGCGGGATGCCCGGCGGGTAGGGAGTCAGCAGCACCGCCGTGACGCGGCCCTCGATCTCGTCGATGGAGACGCGATCGATCTCGCGGTGGGCCATCCTGGCGAAAGCGTCGGCCGGGCGCATCGCCGGCACCATGGCGGACAGATACATTTCGGTGGTCAGGCGCGCAACATCGTTGGCCTTGTATACCTCGTGAATCTGGGTGCACAGTTCCTTGAGGCCCATGCGCTCGTAGCGCGGGTGCTTGGCGACGAACTCGGGCAGCACCTTCCACAGCGGATGATTCTTGTCGTAGTCGTCCTTGAACTGCTGCAGCGCGGTAACCAGCGTGTTCCAGCGGCCCTTGGTGATGCCGATGGTGAACATGATGAAAAACGAGTAGAGGCCGCACTTCTCGACAATGACGCCGTGCTCGGCAAGATACTTGGTGACGATGGCGGCGGGAATGCCGAAGTCGTCGGCGAAGTCGCCGTCGACGTCGAGGCCCGGGGTGATGACGGTGGCCTTGATCGGGTCGAGCAGGTTGAAGCCCTCGGCCAGATCGCCGAAGCCGTGCCAGCGCTCGCCGGCCTTGAGCATCCACGCGTCGCGCTCCTCGATGCCTTCTTCCGACAGGTCGTCCGGGCCCCAGACCTTGAACCACCAGTCGGCGCCCCATTCCTCGTCCACCTTGCGCATGGCGCGGCGGAAATCCAGCGCCTCGGCGATGGACTCCTCGACCAGCGCCGTGCCGCCAGGCTCCTCCATCATCGCCGCCGCCACGTCGCAGGAGGCGATGATCGAATACTGCGGGCTGGTCGAGGTATGCATCAGGTAGGCCTCGTTGAAGACGTCGCGGTCGAGCTTGTTGTTCTCGGCGTCCTGCACCAGGATCTGCGAGGCCTGGCTCAAACCGGCCAGCAGCTTGTGGGTGGATTGCGTCGAGAAAATCATCGACTCCTTGCAGCGCGGACGGTCGGCGCCGATGGCGTGGTAGTCGCCGTAGAAATCGTGGAAGGCGGCGTGGGGCAGCCAGGCTTCGTCGAAGTGCAGGGTGTCGATGCGGCCGTCGAGCATCTGCTTGATGTCCTCGACGTTGTAGAGGATGCCGTCGTAGGTGCTCTGGGTGATGGTCAGCACGCGCGGCTTGGCGTTCTTGTCGGTGGCGAAGGGATGGGCGGCGATCTTCTTCTGGATGTTCTCCCAGAGGAATTCCTCGCGCGGGATCGGGCCGATGATGCCGTAATTGTTGCGCGTCGGCATCAGGAAGACGGGGATCGCCCCGGTCATCATGATCGCGTGGAGGATGGACTTGTGGCAGTTGCGGTCCACCACCACGATGTCGCCGGGCGCCACCGTGGAGTGCCAGACGATCTTGTTCGAGGTCGAGGTGCCGTTGGTGACGAAGAACAGGTGGTCGCTGTTGAAAATGCGCGCGGCATTGCGTTCGGAGGCAGCCACCGGGCCGGTGTGGTCGAGCAGCTGGCCGAGTTCCTCGACGGCGTTGCAGACGTCGGCGCGCAGCATGTTCTCGCCGAAGAACTGGTGGAACATCTGGCCGACCGGCGATTTGAGGAAGGCGACGCCGCCCGAGTGGCCGGGGCAGTGCCAGGAATACGAGCCGTCGGCCGCGTAGTGCACCAGCGCGCGGAAGAAGGGCGGCGGCAGCGAATCGAGATAGGTCCTGGCCTCGCGCACGACGTGGCGGGCGATGAACTCCGGCGTGTCCTCGAACATGTGGATGAAGCCGTGCAGCTCGCGCAGGATGTCGTTGGGGATGTGGCGGCTGGTGCGTGTCTCGCCGTGCAGGAAGATGGGGATCTCGGCGTTCTTGTAGCGGATCTCCACGACGAAGGCGCGCAACTCGGCGATGGTTTCCTCTTCCTCGTTGGCCAGTTCCTCGTCGTCCACCGAGAGGATGAAGGCCGAGGCGCGGCTCTGCTGCTGGGCGAAGGAGGAGAGGTCGCCGTAGCTGGTGACGCCGAGCACGTCCATGCTTTCCTTCTCGATGGCCGCCGCCAAGGCGCGAATGCCGAGACCGGAGGCGTTCTCGGAACGGAAGTCCTCGTCGATGATGATGACCGGGAAATGAAAGCGCATTATTTCAGGACCAAGGAACCCTACATTTTAGGCAGCGTGACGCCCACCTGCCCCTGGTACTTGCCGCCGCGATCCTTGTAGGACATCTCGCAGACCTCGTCGGACTCGAAGAACAGCACCTGGGCGCAGCCCTCGTTGGCGTAGATCTTGGCGGGCAGCGGCGTGGTGTTGGAGAACTCCAGGGTCACGAAGCCTTCCCATTCGGGCTCGAAGGGAGTGACGTTCACGATGATGCCGCAGCGGGCGTAGGTGCTCTTGCCCAGGCAGATGGTCAGCACGTTGCGCGGGATGCGGAAATACTCGACGGTGCGTGCCAGGGCGAAGGAGTTGGGCGGGATGACGCAGTAATCCGCATTGACCTCGACGAAGGAATTGGGATCGAAGTTCTTGGGGTCGACGATGGTGCTGTTGATGTTGGTGAACAGCTTGAATTCGCGCGAGCAGCGGATATCGTAGCCGTAGCTCGACGTGCCGTAAGAGACGATCCGCCGGCCGTCGATGTCGCGCACCTGGCCCGGCTCGAACGGCTCGATCATCTTGTGCTGCTCCGCCATGCGGCGGATCCATTTGTCGGACTTGATGCTCATGAGTGCTCGGCGACCAGAAGGTTTTCGAAAGGTGCGTGATTTTTCCACCGATAGGCGCCAAAGTCACGCATATCCGTCGAAAGAATGCGGCCATGGCCGAGATGCTCGGCGAGCAGCACCAGCGAGGCATCGGCGAGATCCATGGGCAGGTTGGCGTAGCGCCGGATCAGGTCCATGATGCGCGCGCCGTGCCGCGGACTCATGTCGAAGATGGTAAAGGTTTCGGCGAAGGCCTGTTCGAGGAAGCGCTGGCGATACGCTTCACCCAGAAACTTGCCGATCAGGTAAGCCGTTTCGGTCACCACCGGCCAGGTTGTGATCAACCCTTCCCGTAAATCCCGCAAGGCCGTCACGCTGCGGGCATGCCAAGGATCATTGCGATCGGCAAGGCCAAAAAAGAACCCGGTATCAGCGATGAGCATGCTGCGGGTATTTTTCCTCGATGATCTGGCCTATGTATTTCTTGTAATTGGTCGAAAGGTCGGCGGGAGCATCCGTGCTCGCCGCCATGCCGACGATGGCATCGAGACCGCGGGCGCGACGCGCCTGCTCCGCCTTGACCGCCGCGTAGTAGTGATCGATGGCCTCCCGCACCACGTCGGAAACGCTGGCATGCCGCGCCTCCGCGAGGTAATCGATCTTGGCCTGGTAGGCATCGTCGAGCCGGGCATTCACGCGCATGGCAGCAGCTCCGAACGGGTTGTCATACGGCGTATGCTACATCCTGCCTTGGCCCGATGCAAGCAAAAGTCGGCGCCGGCGGGACGGCGCCTGGCTGTCCCGCCAAAGCGACAATCAGGTGTTCTGGACGACGATGCTCGGGAAGCGGGAGCTGTGGTCCTTGGCTTGCTCGGCGATCTTGGCGGCGACCTTGCGCGCGATGCCCTTGTAGATCTCGGCAACGCGGCCGTCGGGGTCGGCCACCACGGATGGCGTGCCGCCGTCGACCTGCTCGCGGATCTTGATGTCGAGCGGCAGGTCGCCGAGCACCTCGATGCTGTAGTCCTTGCTCATGCGCTCGGCACCGCCGCTGCCGAAGATGTGCTCTTCCGCGCCGCACTTGGAGCAGATGTGGATGCTCATGTTCTCGACGATGCCGAGGATGGGGATGCCGACCTTCTCGAACATCTTGAGGCCCTTGCGCGCATCGAGCAGCGCGATGTCCTGCGGCGTGGTGACGATCACCGCGCCGGTCACCGGCACCTGCTGTGCCAGGGTCAGCTGGATGTCGCCGGTGCCCGGGGGCATGTCGATCACCAGGTAATCGAGGTCCTTCCAGTTCGTCTCGCCCAGCAGTTGGGTCAACGCCTGGGTGACCATCGGGCCGCGCCAGACCATGGGCTGTTCGACGTCGACGAGGAAGCCGATGGACATCGCCTGCAGGCCGTGGGCGCGCAGCGGCGTGAGTTTGTTGCCGTCCTCCGACTCGGGCTGCTGGCCGCTGATGCCCAGCATCTGCGGCTGCGAGGGGCCATAGATGTCGGCGTCGAGAATGCCGACGTTGGCGCCCTCGGCCGACAGCGCCAGCGCGAGGTTGACCGCCGTGGTGGACTTGCCGACGCCGCCCTTGCCGGAGGCGACAGCGATGATGTTCTTGACCCCGCCGACCAGCTTGACGCCACGCTGTGCGGTGTGGGTAACGATTTTCTGCGTCACATTGACCGTCACGTTGGCCGCGCCGGCGGCCTTGAGCGCATCCGTCACCGCCTGCCTGATCGCGCCGTGCTGGCTCTTCGCCGGGTAGCCCAGCTCGATGTCGAGCGAGACATTGGCGCCGTCGAGCTTGAGGTTCTTGACGGCCTTGCTGCCGACATAATCCTTGCCGGTGTGGGGATCGGCCACGGCCGCGAGGGCGGTCTGGACTTGCGCTTCGGTGAGGCTCATGGTGAAACTCCGAATAGTTGAGTGATTTCGTATAGTATAACCCAGTCCGGTATTGATGGGGGTGCTTTGCTAGAATTTCAAGTTCTCCGGCAGCCAGACACCCCAGCCATGACCGCGCGCAAGATCCTCGTTACCTCCGCCCTGCCCTACGCCAACGGCGCCATCCACCTCGGTCACCTGGTCGAATACATCCAGACCGACATCTGGGCGCGCTTCCAGAAGATGCGCGGTCACGACTGCTGGTACGTCTGCGCCGACGACACCCACGGCACGCCCATCATGCTGCGCGCCGAGAAGGAGGGCATCACGCCGGAGGCACTGATCCGCCGCGTCCATGGCGAGCATGCGCGCGACTTCGCCGGCTTCCACGTCGCCTTCGACAACTACTACTCGACGCACTCGGACGAGACCCGCCACTACGCCAACGACATTTATACCAAGCTCAAGGCCGCCGGCCTGATCGAGGTGCGCGCCATCGAGCAGTTCTACGACCCGGTCAAGCAGATGTTCCTGCCCGACCGCTACATCAAGGGCGAGTGCCCGAAGTGCAACGCCGCGGACCAGTACGGCGACGCCTGCGAGGCCTGCGGCGCGGCCTACGCCCCGACCGACCTGAAGAACCCGCTGTCGGCGGTGTCGGGCGCCAGGCCGGAACTGAAATCCTCCGACCACTATTTCTTCAAGCTCTCCGACCCGAGCTGCCAGGACTTCCTGCGCCGCGCCACGCGCGAGGTGTGCAAGGCGCAGCCCGAGGCCGTCAATAAGTTGCAGGAATGGCTGGGCGAGCCCGGCGACAACAAGCTCACCGACTGGGACATCTCTCGAGATGCGCCCTACTTCGGCTTCGAGATTCCCGACGCGCCGGGGAAATACTTCTACGTCTGGCTCGACGCGCCGATCGGCTACATGGGCTCGTTCCAGAATCTGTGCAAGCGGCAGAACCTGAACTTCGACGAGTACTGGGCGAAGGACTCGAAGGCCGAGCTCTATCACTTCGTCGGCAAGGACATCCTCTACTTCCACGCGCTGTTCTGGCCGGCCGAGCTGGAGCACGCCGGCTACCGCGTGCCGACCAGCGTCTTCGCCCACGGTTTCCTCACCGTCGACGGCGCCAAGATGAGCAAATCGCGCGGCACCTTCATCACCGCCGAAAGTTATCTTTCGGTCGGCCTCAACCCCGAGTGGCTGCGCTACTACTTCGCCGCCAAGCTCAACGGCAGCATGGAGGACATCGACCTCAACCTCGATGATTTCGTCAGCCGCGTCAACTCCGACCTCGTCGGCAAGTACATCAACATCGCCAGCCGCGCCGCGGGTTTCATCGCCAAGCGCTTCGGCGGCAAGCTGCTGCACTCGCACTACATCGACCAGTTCCGTTCCGACATGCCGGGGCTGATCGAGGCGGCCGAGGAGATCGCGGCCCATTACGAGGCGCGCGACTTCGGCCGCGCCATCCGCCAGGTGATGGCGCTGGCCGACCAGGTGAACCAGTACGTCGACAAGAACCAGCCCTGGGTGCTGGCCAAGACCAGCGAGCACGAGGAACTGCTGCACTACGTGTGCACGGTGCTGATCAACGCCTTCCGCCTGCTCACGCTGTATCTCAAGCCCATCCTGCCCAAGCTGGCGCAGCGCGCCGAGGAGTTCCTCAACGTCGCCCCGCTGCACTGGGGCGACGCCGGCCACCTGCTGCCGCCGGCGCACCCGATCAACCCCTACGAGCACCTGATGACGCGCATCGAGGCCAAGCAGATCGAGGCGCTGCTGGCCGCCAACCGCGAATCGCTGGCGCCCACGCCGACCGCGCTGCCCGAATCGCATTCGCAGCAGCGCCACGCCGAGCACCAGCAGCACGCGGCACGGCAGGAAGTCGCGGCGAGCCCATGGGAGCCCTACGTTTCCATCGACGATTTTTCGAAGATCGACCTGCGCATCGCCCGCATCGCCGAGGCCTCCCACGTCGAAGGCGCGGACAAGCTCATCAAGCTCACCCTCGATCTCGGCACCGAAACGCGCCAGGTCTTCGCCGGCATCAAGTCGGCCTACGATCCGGCGACGCTGGTCGGCCGCCTGACTGTGGTGGTCGCCAACCTCGCGCCGCGCAAGATGAAATTCGGCATGTCGGAAGGCATGGTGCTCGCGGCCTCCGACCCCGAGGGCAAGACGGCGGGGCTGTTCCTGCTCTCGCCCGATTCGGGCGCGCAACCGGGCATGAGAGTGAAGTGACCGAGGTTCGTCGCCTCGTCATCAGCGGTCTGGTGCAGGGCATCGGCTTCCGCTATTCGATGGCGGCGCAGGCGCGTGCGCTGGGCGTCACCGGCTGGGTGCGCAACCGTCGCGACGGCAGCGTCGAAGCCATGGTCGCCGGCAACGCCGAGCAGGTGGCGGCAATGATCGCCTGGAGCCGTCAAGGCCCCGCCGGCGCGGCGGTCGATCACGTCGCCGTCGAACTGGGCGAGGGCAGCCACGGCGACTTCGAACAGCGGCCGACGGCTTGAATTGCAGCGAGTAGTCACAATGTAAGCAAGGTTCCCCCCCCCCAACAAAAAACTTAAGGAGAGTTCCCCAAGGCAGTTCTCGTCGGCAAAGCCGCCCCCGATTTCACCGCCCCCACCGTCTTCGGCAACAACGAGATCAAGGATCTCAAGCTGTCCGAGCACATCAAGGGCAAGCACGCTGTCATCTTTTTCTACCCGCTCGATTTCACCTTCGTCTGTCCGTCCGAGCTGATCGCCTTCGATCATCGCCTGGCCGAATTCACCAAGCGCAACGTCGAAGTGATCGGCTGCTCGATCGACTCGCACTTCACCCACCTGGCGTGGAAAAACACTCCGGTGAACAACGGCGGCATCGGCCAGGTCAAGTACCCGCTGGTCGCCGACATGAAGCACGAGATCTGTCGCGCCTACGACGTCGAGTTCGCCGCGGCCGGCGTCGCCTTCCGCGGCTCCTTCCTCGTCGACAAGAAAGGCGTGGTGCGCCACCAGGTCGTCAACGACCTGCCGCTCGGCCGCAACATCGACGAGATGCTGCGCATGATCGACGCCCTGCAATTCACCGAAGAGCACGGCGAAGTCTGTCCCGCCGGCTGGAAGAAGGGCGATGCCGGCATGACCGCCTCGCCCGACGGCGTCGCCAAATACCTGGCCGAGCACGCCAAGGAACTGTAATAAGGAGCGATGTCCTCGCCCCGAAAAGGCCACCCGTCGGGTGGCCTTTTTGTTGTGCGCCCAGCATGGGCGCGATCCTGGAGGTGGAAGTCCTCCCGTAAGTTGGCCACGGCAAACGAAGCGAAGCGCAACTGCATGAGGGCAACCGAGTGTAGGGAGGATCCCCACAACTCTAGTTCGATGGCTTGGTTACCGTCTGAAAGTTGCACATCGCGTCAACAAGGACATTTGCATCAACGAACCAATGGACGCCCGGCCCGCGAGGGCCTGACGGTGGAGCGAAAAGGCGATGACGTAGTACGCGACTTCGGTGCATGCTCGGCATGGTTTTACGGCCAGCTCGTCGCGGTGGGACGGGAACTGGACGTCGCGCCGAATGTCAAGCCGATAGGGAGATGCCGACCATGACCGAAATCCATTTCATCGTCGAGGAGGCGCCCGAAGGCGGTTTCACGGCTCGCGCCATCGGTACGGATATTTTTACCGAGGCCGATGATCTTCCCGGCCTGCATGAACAAGTGCGCGATGCCGTGCGCTGCCATTTCGACGAGGGTGCAAAGCCGAGCGCGATCCGCCTGCACATCACGCGGAAGGAGGCGCTGGCGGCATGAGGCCGCCGCGCGAAATTCAAAACGCCAGCGTTCCCCACGCGACCATGCCGTAGCGCGCCGCCTTGCCGGCCGCCATCCACAGCGTGCAGGCGAGGATCGGCAGACGCAGCCAGCCCGCCGCCGCGCACAGCGCATCCCCGACCAGCGGAGCCCAGGCCAGCAGAAGAACGGGGGCTCCCCACCGTGTCGCCAGCGCCGACTTTTCCGGGGAAAGGTGTTGCGGCAGCGCCCGCGCCATCGCGTAGGTGGTCAGGCCGCCCAGGGTGTTGCCCAGCGTGGCCAGCAGCAGCGCCGGCCACAGTTGCTCGGGATGCAGGCGTACGACCGCGAACAGCACCGCCTCCGACCCCCCCGGCAGCAGCGTGGCGGAGAGAAAGCTCGCCACGAACAGACCGGCGAGGCCGACATCGGGTTGGGAAAACCAGCTCAGCCAGTCCATGTGCGCATGGTAACCTTCCGCGTCGCTCGTTTACGCTCCGCTCCGTGCCATGGACTACCTCGAAAAGATCCTCAACGCCCGCGTCTATGACGTGGCGATCGAAACCCCGCTCGACCTCGCGTCCAACCTCACGGCGCGCACCGGCAACCGCATCCTGTTGAAGCGCGAGGACATGCAGCCGGTGTTCAGCTTCAAGCTGCGCGGCGCCTACAACAAGATCGTGCATCTGGCGCCCGCGCAGAGGAAGCGCGGCGTGATCTGCGCCTCGGCCGGCAATCATGCCCAGGGCGTCGCGCTGTCGGCGCGCAAGCTTGGCTGCCGCGCGGTGATCGTGATGCCGACGACGACGCCGCCGATCAAGATCGACGCGGTGAGAAAGCACGGCGGTGCCATGGTGGAAGTGGTGCTGGCCGGCGATTCCTACGACGAGGCCCATGCCCATGCCCTCGAGCTGGAGAAGCGGAAGAAACTCGTCTTCATCCATCCCTTCGACGATCCCGATGTCATCGCCGGCCAGGGCACCATCGGCATGGAAATCCTGCGCCAGCACCCGGACCCGATCGACGCGGTGTTCTGCTGCATCGGCGGCGGCGGCCTGATCGCCGGCGTGGCGGCCTACATCAAGCGGCTGCGGCCGCACACGAAGATCATCGGCGTCGAGGCGGCGGACGCCGACGCCATGGCGCGCTCGCTCGCCGCCGGCCGCCGCGTGCGCCTTGATTCGGTCGGCCTGTTCGCCGACGGCGCGGCGGTCAAATATGTCGGCCAGGAAACCTTCCGCCTCTGCCAAGAGTATGTGGACGAGGTGGTGCTGGTCGATACCGACGCCATCTGCGCCGCGATCAAGGACGTGTTCGAGGACACCCGCTCGATTCTCGAACCCGCCGGCGCGCTGGCGATCGCCGGTGCCAAGGCCTGGGCCAAGGCTACCGGGGCGAAGGACAAGACGCTGGTGGCGGTGGCCTCCGGCGCCAACATGAATTTCGACCGGCTGCGCTTCGTCGCCGAGCGCGCCGAGCTGGGCGAGCAGCGCGAAGCCGTGCTGGCGGTGACCATCCCCGAGAAGCCCGGCAGCTTCAGGAAGTTCTGCAACCTCATCGGCAAGCGCGCCATCACCGAGTTCAACTACCGCTTTTCCGACGCCAGGGAAGCGCACGTCTTCGCCGGCGTACAGGTGGCCGATCGCGCCGAGTCGCTCAAGCTGGTCGAGTCGCTGCAGAAGCACGGCCTGGCCACGCTCGACCTCACCGACGACGAGATGGCCAAGCTGCACGTGCGCCACATGGTCGGCGGCCACGCGCCCGTTGCGCACGAACTGCTCTACCGCTTCGAGTTCCCCGAGCGCCCCGGCGCGCTGATGAACTTCCTCGAGAGCATGAGCCGCGGCTGGAACATTTCGCTCTTCCACTATCGCAACCACGGCGCCGACACCGGCCGCGTGCTGGTCGGCATGCAGGTGCCGCCGGCCGAGATGAAGGAATTCCGCGCCTTCCTCAAAAACCTCGGCTACCGCCACTGGGACGAGTCGAAGAACCCGGCCTACAAGCTCTTCCTCGGGTGAGGCGGCGCGAGTTCCTGCTTTCCGGGCTGGGCGGGATACTCGCCGCCGGCGTCGCGCCGGTGGTTCATGCGGCGACGAACGCCGCGCGCGTGGTAATTGTCGGCGGCGGCTGGGGCGGCTTGAGCGCCGCGCACCACCTGCGCCAGTTGGCGCCGCAACTCGAGGTCACGCTGGTCGAGCGCAACGCGGCGTTCTGGTCCGGGCCGCTCAGCAACCAGTGGCTGGCCGGCCGCGTCGACACCAAGCTCATCACCCACGATTACGCCCGCGCCGCGCAGGCCTACGGCTACCGCTACCTCCAGGCCGAGGTGCGCGACATCGACCGCGTGAAACGCCGTGTCGCCAGCGCCGACTTTTTTCTCGACTACGACTGGCTGGTGCTCGCGCCCGGCATCCGCTACGACTGGGCGGCCTGGTTCGGCGACGACGCCCGCGCCGCCGAGCACGCGCGCGCAAACTACCCCTGCGCCTTCATTCCGGGCGCCGAACTGGCGGCGCTGAAGAAAAAGCTCGACGGCTTTGCCGGCGGCGACTTGGTGATGACCATTCCGCCCATGCCCTACCGCTGCCCGCCGGCGCCCTACGAGCGCGCGCTGGTCATCGCTTCCCTGATGCAATCGCGTGGCATCAAGGGCCGCCTGATCGTGCTCGACCCCAACCCGATGATGGCGGCGTTCAACCGCGTCTTCGCCGAGCAGTACCAGGATCGCATCGTCTATGTGCCGCGCGCGAAGGTGAAGGCGCTCGATCCCTACGCCCGGACGATCTCCACCACCTTCGACGATTTCCGTTTCGACGACGCCATCCTCATGGCGCCGCAGCAGGCGGGCGAGCTGGCGTGGCGGGCGGGCGTGACGGGTGCGAGCGGCTGGGCCGAGGTCGATCCGCTGCGTCTGCATGCGAAAGACGACGAGCGCGTGTTCGTGATCGGCGATGCCGTCGGCGCGGTGTCGCCGCTGTTCGGCCACTATCCCAAGAGCGGCCACATGGCGGCGCGGCAGGGCCGCATCGTCGCGGGCGAGATCGCCGCGGGCGCGGCGGGTCGGGTGCCGGAAGCGCAGCTGCCCGAGAGTACCTGCCATGTGATGACGCGGCTCGACCCGCCCGAGGCCATGCGCCTCGACACCCGCTACCGCCTGCGCGGCGACGGCGTCATCGCCCAGACCGCGCAACAGAGCTTTGATCCCAACCCGCGCGGCGAGGACGTGGCGTGGGCGCAGGGGATGTTCGCCGAACTGCTGGCGTACTCAGGTCAGTGACGGGCGAACACCTTGGTCTTGCCATTCGGCAGTACCAGCAGGGTGTCGAACAGCTCGCGCCGGGGGATGCGCTGGGTCGCGCCGCCTTCGAGAATGATGCAGCCGCTCTCGCAGCTGGCGTCGGTGCCGGTCGCCTCGCGCCCCGGCGCGCCCATCGGCAGGCCGGGCACGGCGAGGCCGCGCGCCTTCGGCTTCTCCTCGAGCAGCAGCTTGATGTCCTCGGCCGGCACGTGGCCCTCGATGAAATAGCCGCCGACCCGTGCCGTGTGCACCGACTCGAGATCCGCCGGCACCTTGAGGCGGCGCTTGACGGCGGCCATGTCGTCGGTCGAGCTCAGTTTGACTGTGAAGCCGTTCTTGATCAGGTGTTCGCTCCAGTCGATGCACGAGAGGCAGACTTTGGGCAGATGCACTTCGACTGGCGGCAGTGGCTCGGCGGCGGCGGGTAGCGCAAGGCCGAACGCGGTGACGAAGGCAATCTGTTTCAGCACGGCTTGCCCGCCTTGCAGCCCTTGAGCACCCACAGCGAAATGATGCCGGCGACCTCGTCGGCGCGGTTCTTGCGCGCCATCGACAGCGGCGTGCGGCCATTGTTGGACTTGACATCGACGTCGGCGCCCGCGGCGAGCAGCAATTCCGCGTTGCGCACCTTGGCGGTGTAGGCGGCCATGTGCAGTGGCGTGGCGCCGTCCCCGTCGCGCGCATTCACTTCGGCGCCCGCCGCCAGCAGCGCCTTGAGCGGGCCGCCGTCGGGATTGGTCGCCGCCAGGTGCAGCGGCGTGCTGCCCAGGCCGGTGCGCGCATCGCGCTGCTTCGGCTCGGCGCGCAGGATGCGTTCGACCTCTGCGCGGGTGCCGATGCGCGCGGCGTCGTGGATCGGCTGGTCGTTCTGCCCGAGCGTCGGCTCGGCCCGGGCCGGCGAGCACGGCATGGCCAAGGCAAGGCAGGCAACTGCGATGGCTCGCATGGGCAGGGTGGTCAATGACATGTCCTTGTCTCCGTCAGGGTTTCCGGGCGATCGATCCGTGGCCGGCCATGATGCCATTCCCCGGTCGGCCGGCGCAACCGCGATAGGATAGACTCGGCAATGTCCAGTAGTCGGTCACCATGGATCGAAAGGATGGCTGGCATGGGGGATGCGGAGAGGGAGTCATAACCAACCCTCTGGAGAACGACATGCCGGCGATCAAGTATCGAGTCACGCTGTCTGAAGAAGAAGTGGAAATGCAGGTGTCGATCCCACCACAACCGGGTACGCCCGCCCGGATGCCGAGGTGATTCGCGCCGTGCTCGACACCCTGAGTACGCACAAGCCCGCCTCGCGCCATCGCCAAGAAGCTCGAGTTCCATTACCCCCCAGGCATGGTAGCTGGCTCAATATCGCTGAAATCGAGTTGGCGGTTCTGTCAGGCATGTGCTTGTCGCGGCGCATGCCCGACGAAGACACGCCGCGACGACAGGTCGAGGCCAATGTGCGCGAACGCAACGCCAAGGCAGTTCCCGTCAAATGGCGATTCACCACCCAAAATGCCCGGCGTAAGCTTGCTCGCATGCATCCTCGCGTTTCAACGTGACCGACTAG
>JAUYFI010000186.1 GCA_030691075.1 Sulfurisoma sp.
ATGCTGCGCATTACGTTCTGCGGGATGGCGCCCGCAAGGTCTTTCAGTGCAATGCCTGCCGTCATCAGGCTTCTCGGCAATCTCAAGACCAGCCTGTCCGGTTGCTACCATTCGTTTGACTTTCGCAAATACGCGGCACGCTACCTCGCCGCGTTCTGTTATCGCTTCAACCGATGTTTCGACCTGCGCTCGCTTCATAAGCGACTCCTGGTTGCCGCCGTCGAAACCGTACCTCAGCCCCTGCGACTGATTCGCCTGGCTGACGTTCATTGCTAATCAGGATTCGTTATGCCGGCATGTTAGCCGAATCCCGCGGTTCGACGCGCGCCGTCGTGTCGAACCAGCGTCCATTGAGCCAAAGCGCGGCAAGTGTTCCGAGCGGCTCGCCGGCGATGAATGTCAGCATTTCAGTCGGTAAGGCCTGTGGCCCGATCTTGAACATCAGCAGATTGAGCATGCCGATGAAGGTGGCGTTGAGCATGGCCAGCATGTGGCGTCGGTTATGGATGTTCTGCTGTTGAAAACCCGGAGCGAACACAATTGCGAACGATCCGGAAAAGATGGCAAGTTCAGTCATGGAGTCTCCTTTCGACTTGCCTGATCCGAGTAGAGACAACGATAAGCCTAGCCCGCGACAGGTCGCGTCGCACTAAACCCGGGATGGTCGAATTAAAAAATGGCGGCGCTGGCGACAACGGATTGCCTCGGTGCCGCCAGGTGATAGACTTTCCCGCCATGACCACGCCCGACATCGACGACAAAGTGCTGCAACAGATGGTCGACATCATCGTCCGCGAGGTCGATCCCGAGACCATCATTCTGTTCGGCTCCCGCGCGCGCGGGGATGCGAGGCCGGATTCGGACGTCGATCTGATGATCGTCGAAAAAGAGCCCTTCTCGGCGGGGAAAAGTCGGCGCAAGCAGTCGGGGCGCTTGTATCTGGCGCTCATGGACTTGCCGGGACCCAAGGACATTCTGCTGTATAGCCGCGACGAGTTCGATTTCTGGAAAAAATCGCTCAACCACGTCGTCGGCCATGCCTCGCGCGAAGGCCGGGTACTCTATGGACACGGCTAAGGCAGTGTCGATGCTGCGACTGGCGCATGCCGACTTTCGGGCCATGGGCGCCATGCTGGACATCGAGGCCTTCGACGAGGTGATATTTGGTTTTCATGCACAACAAGCCATCGAGAAGGCATTGAAAGCGTGGTTGCACGGACTTGGCCAGGATGTCTTGCGCACACACGACCTGACTGAACTGCTGAAAGCCTTGCGGCGCACCGGCATCGATGTCGCCCCCTACCTTCCGCTCGCCGAATTCACCCTCTTTGCCGTCCAGGCGCGTTACGAGGAAGGCATCGTTACCCCGGCGGACCCGCTCGACCGCCCGACCATCGTCGCCGAAGTCGGCGCGCTGCTCGAATACGTGGAGAAGCAAGTCGGCGCGCAAGCATGATCGTCGGCTGTCCGAAGGAAACCAAGAACCACGAATACCGCGTCGGCCTGACGCCGGCGGGGGTGGCGCAAATAGTCGGCGCTGGCGGGACGGCGATCGTCGAGACGAATGCCGGCGCGCGGGTCGGTTTTGCCGATGCGGACTATCTCGCCGCCGGCGCGCGCATCGCGGCCACGGCGGCCGAGGTCTATGGCGCGGCCGAGATGATCGTCAAGGTCAAGGAACTGCAACCGCCCGAGTTTCCGGCTACGCATCCGGGGCAGATCCTTTTCTGCTTCCACCACTTCGCGCCGGAGCCGCGACTGCTGCAGGCCATGCTCGACGCCGGCGTCTCCTGCGTCGCCTATGAAACCGTCACCGACGCCGCCGGCGGCCTGCCGCTGCTGGCGCCGATGTCGTGCATCGCCGGCCGCCTCGCCCCGCAGGTGGGCGCCTGGGCGCTGCAGATGGCCAACGGCGGCTCGGGCGTGCTGCTCGGCGGCGTGCCCGGCGTGGCGCCGGCGAAAGTGGTGGTGATCGGCGCCGGCAGCGTCGGCGCCAACGCCACGCGGATCGCGGTGGGCATGGGCGCGGACGTTACGCTGTTCGACCGCGACGCCGAAAAGCTCGCCGCGCTCGACGCTCTTTACGCCGGCCGCGTCGCCACGGCGGTGGCCGAGCCTTCGCTGCTGGCGCGGCATGTCGCCGACGCCGACCTGGTGATCGGCGCGCTGCTGATTCCCGGCAGGAGCGCGCCGCGCCCGATCGACCGCGCCTTGCTGCGGCGGATGCGGCCGGGCTCGGTGCTGGTCGACGTCGCCATCGACCAGGGCGGTGTCAGCGAGACCTCGCGGCCGACGTCTCACACCGCGCCGCTCTACGTCGAGGAAGGCGTCGTCCATTACTGCGTGGCCAACATGCCGGCGGCGGTGGCGCGCACCGCGACGCTGGCGCTGACCCAGGCGACGCTGCCCCATGTGCTGGCGCTGGCGAGACTGGGCCTCGCCGGGGCCTGTACGGCCGACGCCGGGCTGGCCGCCGGACTGCAAACCCATCGCGGCGGCGTCCGCCATCGCGGGCTGGCCGAGGACACCGGGCGCCCCCTCGCGCCGGCCGTATTCCGCTAACTTTCGTCGGTCCCCGGCAAGGTCCCGCGAAGCGCCGCCAAGCGAATACCGACGCGGGTTTCAGGGTTGTTCGACCCCGCCAAACCGGCGATAATCCCGCCTTTCCGCTCGCGCGTCGGCGCCACGGCCACGCACCATGACCAGCTACCTGTTCATCCTTCTCGGCGCGGTCCTCGTCAACAACGTCGTCTTCGTTCGCATCCTCGGGCTGTGCCCGTTCATGGGCGTGTCGAAAAAGCTCGAGACCGCCATCGGCATGGGCGCGGCCACCACCTTCGTGCTGACCCTGGCCTGCGGCACCAGCTACGTCATCGATTCCTGGCTGCTGATTCCGAACCATCTGGAATACCTGCGCACGCTGTCGTTCATCGTCACCATCGCCGCCATCGTCCAGCTCACCGAGCTGGTGATCCAGAAGACCAGCCCGATGCTGCACCAGGTGCTCGGCATCTACCTGCCGCTGATCACCACCAACTGCGCCGTGCTCGGCATTCCGCTGCTCAACATCGGCCTGCGGCACAACCTGCTCGAATCGCTGCTGTTCGGCATGGGCAGCGCCATGGGCTTCACGCTGGCACTGGTGTTGTTCGCCGGCATCCGCGAGCGCCTCGAGGGCGCCGACGTGCCGGTGTTCTTCCGCGGCACCGCCATCGCCATGGTCACCGCCGGCCTGATGAGCCTCGCCTTCATGGGCTTCGCCGGACTCGACAAATACCGATGATCGAGGCCGTGTTCGTCATGGCGCTGGGCGCCGTCGTGCTCGGCGCCGCGCTGGGCTATGCCTCGATCAAATTCAAGGTCGAGGGCGACCCGCTGGTCGAGAAGATCGACGCCATCCTGCCGCAGACGCAGTGCGGCCAGTGCGGCTACCCCGGCTGCAAGCCCTACGCCCAGGCCATCGCTGCCGGCTCCGCCGAGATCAACTGCTGCCCGCCCGGCGGCGAGGAAGGCATCCGCAAGCTGGCCGACCTGCTCGGCCGCGAGTTCAAAGAACTCTCGGCCGAGCACGGCGTCGAGAAGGCGAAGAGCGTCGCCTTCATCGACGAGAACCTCTGCATCGGCTGCACGCTGTGCATCCAGGCCTGCCCGGTGGACGCCATCGTCGGCGCCGCCAAGCAGATGCACACCATCGTCGCCACACAATGCACGGGCTGCGAGCTGTGCCTGCCGCCCTGCCCCGTCGACTGCATTTTCATGGTGCCCGTCGCCGAGACGGTCGAGACCTGGAAGTGGACTTACCCGATCTTCGAAGTGAAGCGGGCCGCGTGATGCTGAAAAAGCTTTTCACTTTCAACGGCGGCGTCAAGCCCGACTACCACAAGGGCGAGTCGAACCATCTCCCCATAGCCGAGGCGCCGCTGCCGGCCGAACTGGTTATCCCTCTGCACCAGAGCATCGGCGGCGTGCCGCACCCGCTGGTGCACGCCGGCGACGCCGTGAAGAAGGGCCAACTCATCGGCGGACCCGACGGCAACGTCTCCTCGGCCGTGCACGCCTCGACCTCGGGCCTGGTCAAGGCCGTCGAGATGCGGCTGATGCCGCACACCTCGGGGCTCTCCGCGCCGTGCGTGGTGATCGATCCCGATGGCCGGGACGAGTGGATCGAGCATGCCCCCGTACCCTGGCGCTCGATGTCGCCGGGCGAGATTCGCGATGCGCTGCGCGACGCCGGCGTGGTCGGCCTCGGCGGCGCGGTGTTCCCCTCGCATCTCAAGGTCAATCCGGGCAAGGCGGGCCACCTCGACACGCTGGTGATCAACGGCGCCGAGTGCGAGCCCTTCATCACCTGCGACGACATGCAGATGCGCGAACGGCCCGAGGGCATCGTCAAGGGCGCCGCCATCCTGCGCGACCTGACCCAGGCGAAGCAGGTACTGATCGGCATCGAGGACAACAAGCCCGAGGCGGTGGCCGCGATGCAAGCCGCCGTCGAACGGCTCAAGACCGAGCGAATTGAAGTCGTCGCCGTGCCGACGCGCTACCCCGCCGGCGGCGCCAAGCAGCTGATCCGCGTGCTCACCGGCATCGAGGTGCCGCACGGCAAGCGTTCCACGGACTACGGCCTGCAGTGCTTCAATACCGGCACCGCCTATGCCGTGTGGGAGGCGCTGGAACTCGGCCGGCCGCTGATCTCGCGCATCGTCACCGTCGCCGGCAACGTGGCGACGGCGCGCAACTTCGAGGTGCGCTTCGGCACGCCGATGCAGGACGTGATCGCGCTGTGCCAGCCCAGACCCGACAGCGACCGCGTCATCATGGGCGGGCCGATGATGGGCTATCGGATGCCGGCCGCCACTGTGCCCGTGGTCAAGGCCACCAACTGCATCCTCGTCGGCTCCAAGGCGCTGTTCCCGCCGCCGCCGCCCGAGATGCCCTGCATCCGCTGCGGCGAATGCGCCAAGGCCTGCCCGGTCGACCTGCAACCGTTCGAGATGTACTGGTTCTCCAAGGCGAAGATCTTCGGCAAGGCGCAGGAATACAGTCTTTTCGACTGCATCGAGTGCGGCTGCTGCGCCTACGTCTGCCCCTCGCGCATTCCGCTGGTCGATTACTACCGCTACGCCAAGAGCGAGATCTGGGCGCGCGAGAACGAAAAGACCGCGGCCGACACGGCGCGCAGCCGCTACGAATTCCGCCTCGCCCGCGAGGAGCGCGAGAAGACCGAGAAGGCCGCCAGGCTCGCCGCCAAGGCCGCCGAGACCAAGGCCAAGCTGGCGGCGCAGGCGGCGGCGAACAGCGACAGCGGCAACTCTGAAAAAGTCGGCGCTGGCGAGACGGCAGCAGCAAACCCGCAGGCCCTGATCGCCGCCGCCCTGGCCCGCGCCCAGGAGCAGAAGGCCGCCGCCCATCCGGAAAACACCGAACAGCTCAGCCCCGAGACGCAGACCGAGATCGTCGAGATCGAGGCGCGCCGCGCCAAGCTGCGCGAGTTCGCCAAGGCGGCGCAGCCGCACGAGGATCAATGATCATGTCCGACCTTGCGCTCCTCGACCATGTTGACCAAGTGCGGCGGGACGTCGCGGCGCTAACGCGGCGGGAACACAAGGCGCTACTCGGTCAATTCATGACGCCATCCACCGTGGCGCGTTTCATGGCATCGCTCTTCATTGACAACGGTGTTCGGAATGTCCGCTTGCTGGACGCGGGCGCCGGCATCGGTTCCTTGACGAGCGCATTCCTGGATCGCTGGAGTCATGGCGGCTTCGACTTCTCGCATGTCGATGTCACGGCCCATGAAATCGACCCCCGGCTGCTTGGCCATCTGGACAGCACGCTGACCGCATACGCCAAACGCCTGCCTTTGGAATGGAGCATCCGCACGCAGGACTTCATCGAAGACGCCGTCAACAACATCCAGTTTGGCGATGATCGTTACACCCATGCCATTCTGAATCCGCCGTACAAAAAAATCGGCGGCCACTCCAGCCATCGTCTGCTGCTGCGCCGCCTGGGCATCGAGACCGTCAACCTCTACTCCGCCTTCGTCGCGCTCGCCCTGTCCCTGCTGGCGCCGGGCGGCCAACTGGTCGCCATCGTGCCGCGCAGCTTCTGCAATGGCCCTTACTATCGACCGTTCCGCGAATTTCTCCTGACACGGGCGGCATTGCGCCATCTGCATTTGTTCGCCGCCCGCGATCATGCGTTTCAGGACGACGGCGTGCTGCAGGAGAACATCATCCTGCTGCTCGAGAAAGGCGCCCGCCAGGGCGATGTCACCGTATCCCAGGCCACCGACAGCGACTTTGCCGACCTCGCGACGCAGGTATTTCCTTTTGAACGCATCGTCCTTGCCGGCGACCCGGAGCAATGCATTCATATTCCCACTTCCGGCCAGGCCGATCCGCTCGACGCTTCGTCGACGTTCCGGCATTCGCTGGCGGACATCGGCATCGAGGTCTCGACCGGCCCGGTCGTGGACTTTCGCCTGCGGGAACACTTGCGCGACATGCCTGAACCCGGCGCGGTTCCCCTGCTCTATCCCTGCCATTTCAGCGGCGGCGCTCTGGCATGGCCCCGGGCCGACGCGCGCAAACCGAACGCGCTGATGCGCAACGCGGACACGGAAAAGTGGCTCTACCCAAACGGCTTCTACGCGGTCGTCAGGCGCTTCTCGTCCAAGGAAGAAAAACGCCGCATCGTCGCCAGCGTGGTTTCGCCCCTCGCCATCGACGCGCCGGCGCTGGGATTCGAGAATCATCTGAACGTGTTTCATCGCGACAAGAGCGGCATCCCGGAAGACGTGGCGCATGGCCTTGCCGCCTATCTGAATTCGACCGCCGTCGATAGGCACTTCCGGCGTTTCAGCGGCCATACCCAAGTCAATGTCGCCGACCTGCGACGCATGAAATTTCCCGCCCGCGACGCCCTGTCGGCGTTGGGCCGCTGGGCCATGAAAACTGGCGCGCCAACGCAGGAAGAAATCGACCGCGAAGTGGAGAGCAACGGCACCCGTTTCCTCGGGCCTTACAATCGACAAGACTGAGCCGTCCCCGACCCGCCGCCAATGATCGACAACTCCCCCTACTTCCGCCAGCCCGCCAGCGTCCGCACGGTCATGCTCAAGGTGCTGGCCGCGCTGCTGCCGGGGCTGGCCGCCTACCTCTGGTTCTTCGGCCCGGCGATCCTGGTGCAGCTCGCGCTCTGCTCCGTGGCCGCGCTCGCCGGCGAATGGGCGATGCTGGCGATCCGCGGGAAGCCGGTCTGGCTGTTCGTTTCCGACGGCAGCGCGATCGTTACCGCCTGGCTGATCGCGCTGACCTTCCCGCCGATCGCACCGTGGTGGCTGGGCGTGACGGCGACGCTGTTCGCCATCGTCGTGGTCAAGCACCTCTACGGCGGCCTCGGCCAGAACCCCTTCAACCCGGCGATGGCGGCCTACTGCCTGATGATCGTCGCCTATCCGCTGCTGATGTCGCAATGGCCGGCGGTCGGCTTCACCGATTTTTCCGCGCAAGTCGCCGCCATCTTCGGCCCCGAGCGCCATCTCGACGCCATCGTCATGGCCACCCCGCTCGACGCCCTGCGCACCCAACTGCACACGGCCGAGGCGCGCGCGACGGTGGCCGGCATCCTCGGCTCGCATGCCACCTTCGGCAACATCGGCGGCAAGGGCTGGGAATGGGTGGCGCTGGGCTACCTGATCGGCGGCGTCTGGCTGATCCAGCAGCGCATCGTCACCTGGCACATTCCGGCGGCCTTCCTCGCCACCCTGGTCGCCGTCGCCACCATCGCCAGCACCATCAATCCCGCCGTCTACGCCGGCCCGGTGTTCCAGGCCTTCACCGGCGGCGCCATGCTCTGCGCCTTCTTCATCGCCACCGACCCGGTGTCGGGCGCCACCACGCCGCGCGGCAAGCTGATCTTCGCCGCCGGCATCGCGCTCTTGACCTGGATCATCCGCACCTTCGGCGCCTATCCCGACGGCATCGCCTTCGCCACGCTGCTGATGAACCTGTGCGTGCCGCTGATCGACATGCACACCCAGCCGCCGGTGTTCGGCCACAAGCAGGACGGCGAAAAATCATGATCGAAACGCCGACTGCCTCGCCCCCTTCGCCCCCGCCGCGACAGGTCACGGTCGCGCCGCCGCCCGAGCCGTCGATCGCGCGCATCTCGGCGCGCACCGCCGTCATCCTGCTGCTGTTCACCCTCGCCTTCACCGCGTTGATGGTCGGCACCTACAAGATCACGCAACCCCTGGTCGAGGCCAGCGCCCAGGCCGAGAAGCTGCGCCTGATCGGCGAGGTGCTGCCGCCGACGCTTTACGACAACAAGCTGCTCGACGACGCCGTGACGCTGCCGCCGACGAAGGCGCTCGGCCTCGACGAGGAGACCCGGATCTACCGCGCGCGGCTGGCCGGAAAGCCCGTGGCGCTGGTGTTCGAATCCGCCGCGCCCGACGGCTATTCGGGCCGCGTCGGCCTCATCCTCGCCGTTTCCGCCGACGGCCGCGTGCTGGCGCAGCGCGTGACCCAGCACAAGGAAACGCCGGGCCTGGGCGACTACATCGACCCGAAGAAGGACAAGAACAAGGCCAGTCCGTGGATCAAGCAGTTCGACGGCTTCGGCTACGACACCGTGCTCGGCAAGAAATGGAGGGTGAAGAAGGACGGCGGCCGCTTCGACCAGCGCGCCGGCGCCACCATCTCGGCGCGCGCCGTCACCAACGCCTCGGGCCGCGCGCTGCTGTGGGCGCACGAGCGCGGCACGAAACTTTTTTCCCTGCCCTCCGGCAACACCTTTGAGGAGAAAGCGCCATGAGCACCTTCAAGGAAATTACCCATAACGGCCTGTGGAAGCAGAACGCCATCCTGGCCCAGCTGCTCGGCCTCTGCCCGCTGCTGGCGGTGAGCACCAACGTGGTCAATGCCGTCAGCCTCGGCCTGGCCACCATCGTCGTCATGGCCATGTCCAACCTCGCCATCTCGGCACTGCGCGGCTTCATTCCCCACGAAATCCGCATCCCCGTGTTCGTGCTGATCATCGCCGCGCTAGTCACCGTGGTCGACCTCGCCTTCAATGCCTTCCTCCACGACATCTACCTGGTGCTGGGCATTTTCATTCCGCTGATCGTCACCAACTGCATCGTGCTGGCACGGGTCGAAGCCTTCGCCGCCAAGAATCCCGTGCCCGCCGCCACGCTCGACGGCATCGTGATGGGCGTCGGCTTCGTCTTCGTCATCGGCCTGCTCGGCGCGATCCGCGAACTGATCGGCCAAGGCACGCTGTTTTCCGGCATCGAGATGATCTTCCCGACCGCCTCCGCCATCCAGATCCTGCCGGCCGACTATCCCGGCTTCCTCGTCGCCATCCTGCCGCCCGGCGCCTTCTTCGTGCTGGCTTTGCTCGTCGCTGGCCGCAACTGGCTCGACTGGCGCGCCAATCAGCGCATTCACCTGCTGCGCGCCCAGCCGGCCGCGCCCGCCGCCGACTGACCGGCGTCCGCCGCGTCGCATGAAGCCCGCCCAGCGCCGCGAACTGTTCGCGCGGCTTGCCCGCGCCAACCCCGAACCCGCGACCGAACTGGAATACGCCACACCGTTCCAGCTTCTGGTGGCGGTGATCCTCTCGGCGCAGGCCACCGACAAGAGCGTGAACCTCGCGACCCGGCAGCTCTTCCGCGATGCCCCGACACCGCAGGCCATTGCCGTGCTCGGCGAAGCAAAGCTTACCGACGCCATCAAGACCATCGGCCTCTACAAGACCAAGGCCAGGAACGTGCTGGCCACGGCGCGCATCATCGCCGGGCAGCATGGCGGCGAAGTGCCGCACGATCGCGCCGCCCTCGAAGCCCTGCCCGGCGTCGGCCGCAAGACCGCCAACGTCGTGCTCAACGTCGTCTTCGGTGAGCCCACCATCGCCGTGGATACCCACATTTTCCGCGTTTCCAATCGCACCGGCCTCGCGCCGGGCAAGGACGTGCGCACGGTCGAGGACAAGCTGCTCGCCGCCGTGCCCGATGAGTATCGCCACCACGCCCACCACTGGCTGATCCTGCTCGGCCGCTACACCTGCAAGGCGAAGAAGCCCGACTGCCCGGCCTGCCTCATTCGCGACCTCTGCGAATTCAAGGACAAAACGGCGTGAGCCGGAGTGCCGCCACCGGTTTCGCCTCCAGCCCGGAAGCGCGTCCCGAGCTTGCCGCCCATGCCGTCACCACCGCGCTGGCCCCACCCGACGGCGCTGGCCCACGACTGTCGCTGGCCATGCCCGACGCGCTCGACGCCGCCTGGCTGAACATCGCCCAGCCGCGCTTCGGTGCGCTCGCCACCGGCGACGAGCATCATGCCGTCAGTGCCGTCTGGAACCACGGCAAGTGGCAGGTCGAGGGCCGCTGCGAGGCGGGGCTGCGCGGCGGGCAATTCGATCTGGCAATATCGCGCGGCATGCAAGCCATTTCCGGCGCGCTCGAAGTCACCGATGTCGATGGCTACGAACTGCTGCTGGCCGACGCGGCGCCGTTGCACACGCTGCTGTCGCGCCTGCCCGTCGAGTTGCGCGACGCCGACAATCTCCCGCTCGGCCTGCTCTTCGCCGCCACGATCGACAGCGGAACCGGGCTGGAACGCGCCGTCGCCGAGGGCCGCTACACGCTGGTGCCCATCCTCGCCGTCAATGCCGGCGCGGGCACCCTGACCCTGGGCGCCTCGCTCGAACCGGGCACGCAAATATTCTGGGCGCTGCGCCACCGGCTGTCCGCCGAGACGGAACCGCGGCGCGGCGTCGCGCAAATCCAGGAAAGCCACGCAACGCCGCCCGAGTTCGCCCTGCTCTTCTCCTGCATCGGCCGCGGGCCATACTTTTTCGGCGGCACCGACCACGACCTCGCCGTGCTGAACCAGCACCATCCCGGGCTGCCGGTGCTCGGCGGCTACTGCGGCGGCGAGATCGCGCCGCTCACCGGCGGCAACGCCATCCTTTCCTACAGCGCGGTCGCCGCGCTCGCCTACCCCAATGTTCAATCCGAGTCGTGACCAGGCACGCCGCTTCCTGATCGACGCGTGGCGCAAGCGCCGCGAGGCACTGCCGGCCACGCCGCTCGAAACCATCGCCGCCGACATCGTCGCGCTGCATCCGGAATACCACCCGCTACTCGAGGCGGGCGAGGACGCGCTGGCGCGCGACTGGACCCCCGAGCACGGCGAGGCCAATCCGTTTCTCCATCTCTCGCTACACCTGGCGATCGAGGAGCAACTCTCGATCGACCAGCCACCCGGCATCCGCGGCGCCTTCGAGCAACTCGCGGCACACCACGGCGAGCGCCACATGGCGCTGCACGACGTCCTTGAATGCCTCGGAGAAACCCTTTGGCGCGCACAAAGCAGCCGGCAACCGCTCGACGCCGATGCCTATCTCGAGTGCATCCGGCGCCAGACCTAAAATCGCGCGATGGCCGAAGTAAGCGCGGGGCCACCAGACCCGTGGCGAGCGTTCAGCCCGAAGTTCCAGGCTGAACGCGAAAGGGCCGCCGGCGCGGGCCATGGGCGAGCTGATCGAGTCGCGTCAGCGACTGGCGCAGTTCCTCCATCCAAGTCGCGTCGCCGCCCTTGACGGTCACGGAACTCGCCTCGGCCGCCACTTCGTACAAATCCCAGCCCAACTCCGTCATGAGCGTGAAGGCGATCTGCTCCGCTTCGCGCAGATGATCCTCACGGTAGGTGGTGCGCAGGGCGCTGGCGCCGATATAGGAGACCGCCGAGGCCGTCACCGCCGTGCCTGCGACCGTGGAAGGCAGGATGGTGGACAGGCCCTTCACCAGTGCCGCCGCCGGAAACAGCACTTGTGCCAACACCGAGAACATGACCGTCGCCGCCGAGTTCTCGTCGTGATGGCGGCCGATAACGTGGCCCATCTCGCGAGCGACGATAAAGACCAACACCGAGTCCGGTAGCCGCAGGTTCTGCGTGCCCTGCAGGATCACGATGGCGCCACCGGCATTCGAGAGCACGCCGGCTTGCGCGCTGGGAGCTGCCTCGAAGCGGAACTTGATGCCGCGCTCCTCGAGATCGGGGTAGAGTCGCCCCGCCGTCGCCACCATTCTTTCCATGAGCTTGCGGATCTGCCGCTGATAATCGAACAGCAGGCACTGGTCCTCGCTCTGCTCCTCGGTCGGCGGCGATGCGCTGGCCAGCTTCATCTGCAGGTCGACCTCCGAATAGACCTCGCTTACGCCCGTGGGAACGACGACCTGCTGCCGCCCGGTCCGCGACGACGCGGCACAGCCGGCAAGGGCGATGCAGGACAGCAGGGTGAGAGGATTGCGAATCAACATATCCGATTAAAAATGGACCACGCGACGGTAGCTGTCAAGAAACACTGGCGGGCTTCAGAGCACAGCCGCCAGTCGCGCCAGCACGGTATCACGGCCAAGCACTTCGAGCACGGCGTCGATGGCCGGCGACTGCGGCTGGCCGAGCAGCGCCACGCGCAAGGGAATCGCCACCTGCGGCATCTTGAGGCCGGTGGCGGCCAGCGTCGCCTTCAGGGCCTGACTCAGGGCCGCGCGCTCCCACGGCGAGGGCACATCGGCCAGCCGGCCATGCAGGTCGCGCAGCGCGGCCAGCGCCGCGTCGGTGAGATGCCGCGCGCGCAATTCGACCGACGGATGCGTCGCGACATAAAAGGGATGCGCGGCGTCGGCCAGTTCGTTGAGCGTCGCCACGCGTTCCTTGTAGAGCGCGGCGACCCGTGCCGGATCGGGATGGTCACCGACCGTCACGCCCTGCCCCGCCAGCCGCTCGCGAATCTCGCCGGCGAGGCGCGCGTCAGCCGCCGCCTTGATGTAATGGGCGTTGAGCCAGTTGAGCTTCTCGGTGTTGAACTGCGCCGCCGAGGGCGTGATGTGGGCGAGGTCGAACCACTGCACGAACTGCTCGCGCGAGAAAACCTCCTCGTCGCCATGCGACCAGCCCAGTCGCGCCAGGTAGTTGATCACCGCCTCGGGCAGGTAGCCATCATCAAAGTACTGCATCACCGACACCGCGCCGTGGCGCTTGGAGAGCTTCTGCCCGTCGTCGCCGAGGATCATCGACACATGGGCGTACCGCGGCACCGTCGCACCGAGCGCCATGAGGACGTTGATCTGGCGCGGCGTGTTGTTCACGTGGTCGTCGCCGCGGATGACATGGGTAATTTCCATGTCCCGGTCGTCGACCACCACGCAAAAGTTGTAGGTCGGCGTGCCGTCGGCGCGGGCGATGATGAAGTCGTCGAGTTCGTCGTTGGAAAACTCGATACGGCCCTTGACCAGATCGTCCCAGGCCACGACGCCGTCCGGCGGATTGCGGAAGCGCACCACCGGCTGCACGCCCGAGGGCGGCGTCGGCAGCGTCTTGCCCGGCTCGGGCCGCCAGCAGCCGTCGTAGCGCGGCTTTTCATTGCGCGCGCGCTGCGCCTCGCGGATGTGTTCGAGTTCCTCGGCCGACATGTAGCAGTGATAGGCAGTGCCCGCGTCCAGCATCTGCTGGATCACCTCCTTGTAGCGGTACATGCGCTGCATCTGGTGGAACGGACCCTCGTCGTGGCCAAGGTCGAGCCACTGCATGCCGTCGATGATCGCCTGCACCGCCTCGGGCGTCGAGCGGGCGATGTCGGTATCCTCGATGCGCAGGATAAAGGTGCCACCATGGCGACGGGCGTAGGCCCAGGAAAACAACGCGGTGCGGGCGCCGCCGATGTGGAGATAGCCGGTCGGGCTGGGAGCGAAGCGGGTACGGACCGTCATGACGAGAAGCCAAGCAGGAAGGAGGGGCGCATTCTACGCGAGAGCAGGCGACGGATTGACGGCCAGAGGGGCTTCGTGGTCTAATGCGCCTCCTTTCCGGCGGGCGGTTAGCTCAGCGGTAGAGCACTGCCTTCACACGGCAGGGGTCACTGGTTCGAAACCAGTACCGCCCACCACCATACGAATGCGTTGCACCAGAAACAACTTGCACAGGTTCGCATGAACGATACCGCCTACTGCTACCACTGCGGCACCCATCATCCCAAGGCCGAGATGCGCCAGATCACCACCAAGGGTGGCAAGCGCTGGCGTTGCATCAAGAGCATCGAGGCCACCAAGCGCGGCACCGCCGAGCGCGACGCCTTCGGCCAGCGCGTCTCGGCCATCAACAAGGCGGAAGCGCAGAGCAAGGCCCGGCTGATCCTCAACGCGGATCGCTGATCCGCGATGCCGGTCTTCGAGATCGCCGGCCTCATTCTGCTGGCCGGCCTCGGCTGGTTCTGGCTCGATAGCCTGAAGGCGCGCGACGCGGCCATCCAGGCGGCCCGCCAAGCCTGCGGCGCGGAAGATATGCAACTCCTCGACGACACGGTGTCGATCGCCAGCCTCAAGCCGGCCCGCGACGACGATGGCCACCTCATGCTCGCCCGCGTCTACACCTTCGAATTCAGCGATACCGGCGACAACCGCCGCCGCGGCAGCGTGGCTCTGCTCGGGAACGACGTCAGCCTGATCAACATCGGCCCACGGCTCGTTCACTAACGCGGGACACTGTCGCGGGACACTTGCGCGGCCGCGCGGGCAGGCGCATGATGCGCATACATTCAGCAGCAGGAGTCACGATCATGGCCATGGATGCGATTTCTTCCGTCGGCAGCACTGCCGCCCAGCAGGCACAGCAAGCCCAGACGCAGGCCCGCGCCGAACGCAGCGAGCGTACCGAACGTCCCGAACCCCCGCCCCAGCCGCGGCAGCAGGCCCAGCCGCAGCGCGCCGAGGAGCAGAAACGGCCGCAGCCGGTTGTTAACCTGCAGGGGCAGAAGACCGGCACGGTCATCAACACCAGCGCCTGACCGGTAGGCCGTCGGCGGATCGGCGTGCAGCAGGATATCCACGGCGCGCGGCTGCGGCGCACATTGTTGCCGCTACTACTGTTGCCGTGGCTTGCTCTGGGGTCGGGCTTGGGGCTGGCCGCGGAGCCCACCCCCGCCACCAGCCCCAACAGTCTGATGGAGCTGCGCCGCCATACCGAGCTGGCCATCGCGCGCGGCGACTACCGTTCCGCCGAGATGCTGATCGAGACCTACCTGCCGGCCGCGCAGCGGCTGGCCGACCCCACTTGGCATGTCTTCAACGGCCACCTGATCGCGGCCCGCGTCAAACTCGCCCTGGACAAGACCGACGAGGCGGAGCGCCACAGCATGGAACTGAGTGCCATTGCCGCCAAAGCCGCCCGTGGCGGCGACGCCATGGAGCGGGCGATTGCCGAAATCACCACGGCGCAGGTGCGGCAGAAACAGGGGCGCGCAGCCGAAGCGGCGGCCCATGCGCGCCAGGCCATCACCATCCTGCACCGCGCCCATGAGCGCGGCCGCATCACGCGCCAGACCTTCGAAGCCGAGCTGCTCGCCTACGAGGAAGTGCTGATCGAGGCGACGTCGGAGAAAAGTCGGCGGTAGCGGGACGGTGAGCGCCGTACCAACTCACCCCAGTCCCGACAGCGCTTCGGCCGCGATCTCGCGCACCTCGGCATCCTGATCCACGAGGCAGGCCTCCAGCGCCGGCCGCGCCGCCACCGTGCGGCCGAGGCCGAGATAAAAGCAGGCATCGGCGCGAACGCGGGCATCGCCATGCTCGGCCAGCTCGGCCAGTTGCGGCAGCAGCGCGCGCAGCGCGACGCCGCCGGCCTGCCCCTCGAAAATCACGCTGGCGCCGATGCGGACATTGATGCTGGCCTCGGGATCGGCGACGATGGGCAGCAGCGCGGCGAGCAACTCCGGCCGCGCCTCGATCATGGCACGGACCCTGGCCAGTTCGCCATCCTTGAGCAGGGTGTGAAAGTAGTCGGCCATGCCCTCGCCCGTCGCCGCCCGTTGTACCCAGCCTTCCAGTTCCTCGCGGCCGCGCAAGCCGGCCAGTTCGAAGGCACCGATGCGCACCCAGGGCACCGAGCGCACGCCCAGCGTTTCCGCGACCTCCGGATGGGCGGCCACGTTGACCACCTCAAGGCGGCCCAGCTTGCCCGCCTTGAGGAGGTCGGCAAGGACTTGCAGCATGGCCGGGCAATGCGGGCAGGACGACGACAGCAACAGCAGCGCATCCGGGACGGCTGGCGCGGTCATGTTCAGCCCGCGGCCCCCTCGGCCAGCCACAGGCACTTTCCCTTGCTCTCCCTGGCAATCTCGGCCAGCACGCGATCGTGCTCGGTCAGTTCTTCGACGCTGGCGCGCAGCACCCGCAGCGGCGGCCGTTCGCCGGCCACGGCATGGCCGCCGGCGACGGGCGCCGGCTCGAGATCCATGACCAGGCTTTCCTGGCCGCGCGTCATCGCCAGATAGACTTCGGCCAGCAGTTCTGCGTCGAGCAGCGCACCGTGCAACTGGCGACCCGAGTTGTCGACGCCGAAGTCCCGGCACAGCGCATCGAGGTTGTTCTTGCGGCCGGGACGCATTTCGCGCGCCATTTTCAGCGTGTCGATCACGCCGTCGCAGACCCGGGTGACCGGATCCAGCCCCAGCAGGGAGAACTCCTGATTGAGGAATCCGATGTCGAAGGCGGCGTTGTGGATCACCAGTTCGGCGCCGCGAATGAAGTCGATCAGCTCGGCCGCGATGGCGCCGAATACCGGCTCGCCGTCCACGCGCTCGTTGGTGATGCCATGCACCTGCATGGCGCCGGCATCGATCTCGCGCTCGGGGTTGATGTAGCTGTGGAAGCGCTGCCCGGTCAGCCGGCGCCCCAGCATCTCGACACAACCGATCTCGATGACGCGGTGCCCCAGCGCCGGATCGAGGCCGGTGGTCTCGGTATCGAGCATTATTTGCCTGGTCATTTCACTTCTCCCTTCTCACCTGCTCGACACCGCGTCGCGCCAGTTCGTCGGCCCGTTCGTTTTCGACGTGGCCGGCATGGCCCTTGACCCAGTGCCACTCGATCTTGTGCTGCGCCGCCAGTGCGTCGAGCGTGCGCCACAGGTCCTCATTCTTGACCGGAGCCTTGCCCGCCGTCTTCCAGCCGCGCTTCTTCCAGCCGTGTATCCATTCGGTGATGCCCTTCTGCACATACTGCGAGTCGGTATGCACGCGCACCGCGATGGGGCGCTTGAGCGCACGCAGCGCCTCGATCACGGCGGTCATCTCCATGCGGTTGTTGGTGGTGTCGCGCTCCCCGCCGAACAGCTCCTTCTCGGTGCCGTTGTAGCGCAGGATCGCGCCCCACCCGCCGGGGCCGGGGTTGCCGCTGCAGGCGCCGTCGGTATAGATGTCGATGCTCATTTCGCTCGGGGCAACTGCTTCGCTCATTGGGAATCCGTTTTCTTCTGCGTCACCGGCGCCACCAGCGCCCGCGCGCGGGCCTTGCGGTCATGCCAGACGGGCGTGATGAGGCGCATGCCATGAACCCGCTTGATCGCCTGCAGCACATAGACGCCGCCGGCGAAGGGCCACCAGCGGTCGCCGGCCTTCTCCATGAAGTCCCAGCGGCGCAGCCATTTTTCCTGGCGGGCGGGTGGCGCGTAGCAGCCGAAGGCGCCGGCCCGCGTCTCGAAGCCGAGCAGCGCGAACCAGTCCTTGAGCCGCGGCACACTGATGTATTGACCGCGCCACGGTGGCGGCAGCGCGCGCCGCGCCAGCCGCCGCCGCGCGCCCCACAGGCTGTAGGGATTGAAGCCGGTGACCACCACGCTGCCCTCGGGCACCAGCACGCGCGCCACCTCGCGCAGCACCTGGTGCGGGTTGTCCTCGAACTCCAGCGCATGCGGCAGCACGACGAGGTCGAGGCTGTTGGCGGCGAAGGGCAGGTGCAGCGGCGTGGCGCGCACGGCGACACCCCGGACATCCGGCCGGTCGTCGGCGCGGAAACGGAAAGGCATACGATTGGCGCGCAGATAATCGAGCTGCGGCAGGCCCAGTTGCAGGGCATTGAAGCCGAAGATGTCGGCGACGAGCTGGTCGTGCCGGCTCTGCTCCCAGTCGAGCACGTAGCGGCCCTGCGGCGTTTCCAGCCAGTCGGCGAAGCCACTGATGGTCATTGATTACTCCCCCACGCTCGCAAACCCAGCTCGCTGCCCCCACAGGGGGCGCATGCCTCCTTGGGACTGCCCGGCGGAGGCATGGTTAGAATGCCCTGCCATGAGTATCGAAATCCATCCCCTGCCGGCGTTCGAGGACAACTACATCTGGGCGATCCAGGCCGGCGATGCCGTTGTCGTCGTCGATCCCGGCGAGTCGGCGCCGGTGCTGCGTCACCTCGAGCGGACCGGCGCGCACCTCTGCGCCATCCTCGTCACCCATCGCCATGACGACCACACCGAAGGCATCGCGGCGCTGACCGCCCATGGTGCCATTCCCGTGTTCGGCCCCGCGCTGGAAAAAATCGACGGCGTCACGCAGCCGGTCGGCGACGGCCAGCGCATCGAGTTGCCGGAACTGGGAATCGACTTCGAGGTGCTCGCCGTGCCCGGTCATACGCGCGGCCATGTTGCGTATTATCACAGAGGCCTTCTGTTCTGTGGCGACGTGCTTTTCGGCGGCGGCTGCGGCCGCGTCTTCGAGGGCACCATGGCCGAGATGCAGGCGTCGCTCGCCCGCCTGGCCGCCCTGCCCCCGGACACCGAAGTCTATTGCGCCCACGAATACACCCAGGCCAACCTGCGCTTCGCCCGCGTCGTCGAACCCGACAATTCCGCGCTACTGACGCGCTCCGCCGAGGTGGCCAGGCTGCGTACCGAGCACAAGCCCACGGTGCCCTCGACGCTGGCCGAGGAACTCGCCACCAACCCCTTCCTGCGCTGGGACGCACCCGCCGTGATCGCCGCGGCAAAGGCGCGGCGCGGCGCGAAACCGCGCGATGCCTCCGAGGTCTTCGCCGCCATCCGCGAGTGGAAGAACCATTTCTGACGAATTTGGGTCGCGGTGGGAATGGTGGTCACCCCCTGCCCGTATGTGTCGCCAAGTCGGCGGATTTCGCTGCGGGAACTGTACTACCTTGACGCGCGCCGACCCCCGAACTACCTTGAAGACAAGACCCGTTGCCGCACTGCGGCCGACCATCCCCCCCCAAAAAACGACAAAGGAAGAGCCATGAGACACTATAAGCGCACCCTGTTGTGCTTCGCGACCGTGGGCAGCCTGCTATTCACCGGGATGGACGCTGTAGCAGCGGAACTCGGCGAGGTATGCTGGATGACCGAGAGCGGGACGCTGTTGCGGTTCTCGGTCAGCGAGGCGGGGCCAGGTCACTACACCTACACTGGAATGTTTGATGATGCCGACGGCGCCGCGTTTGCTATTGTCGGGCACGTTGTATTCTCTGGCGGTACGCTTATCGGCAGCTTCAGCGGTGCGAAGAGCAGTGTCGGCAGATTCAAAACAGGCATCTACAGGGTCGCGTTGGATCCTGGCACTCTGGCCGGAACGGCCGAGGGTATCCGGCACGCTGCCGATAGTGTTTACGGCAGTGCCGCTTTTGGCGAGTACCGTACGCATACCCTCACGCCGACGCACTGCCCGTGATACGGATTCGCTGTCAGCCCTTCGGTCACCACCGGACGGTGAATGGTGATGGATGGCAAGCCATGCGCTGGAGCCTTTCGTGGCGGGAGGCTGACATGAAGATCAAGTACCGGGTTGATTTGACGGATGCGGAGCGCGAGCACCTGCTGGGGCTGATTGGCAAGGGCAAGCATGGTG
>JAUYFI010000187.1 GCA_030691075.1 Sulfurisoma sp.
TGTAAGGCATTGTATTAAATAGACTTCCGTTCGCGGTGAGCTTGTCGAACCGCAGATTTCGCGCCGATACTGGCCTTCGACAAGCTCAGGCCGAACGGGATTATCGTTATATTTCAATGGGTAATGACCCCTGAACAGTTATGTTTTTCGATAGTTCATTATCCGAGGAACCCACAGCATGGAAGTCAGTGTCGCCACTACCAACGGATGCGTCGTGCTTGGCCTGCGTGGCCGTTTCGACTTCAATGCCCACCGCGAATTCCGCGAGGCCATCGACAACGCGATCGGTCAGGCCGACGCCGGGGAAGTCCGGGTCGATCTCGGTGGCGTCGATTACCTGGACAGCTCGGCGCTGGGCATGCTGCTGATGCTGCGCGACCGCTGCAAGGGCGCCAGCAAGGCGGTGTCGCTGGCCAACTGCCGCGGCGCCGTCAAGCAGGTGCTCGACATCGCCAACTTCGGCAAGCTGTTCCAGATTGTCTGACGCTGCGCGCGGCGGCGGCATGAAGATTCTCCTCATCGAGGACAACGCCGAGGACCAGTCCCTCGCGCGACGGGAACTGAGCGGCCTCGGCCATTCGGTGATCGTTGCCAGCAATGGCGCCGAGGGCCTCGAACTCTACCGCAGCGAGCATCCCGACGTCGTCATCACCGATGTCTACATGGCCGGGATGGATGGCTTTGCCCTGACGCGGGCGGTGCAGGCACTGGCGGCGCCGCACTGGCAGCCGGTGCTGTTCCTCTCCGGCCACCGCGACGACGAATTGCAGGTGCGCGCGCTGCAGGTCGGCGCCGACGCCTACGTGGTCAAGCCGGTGTCGGCGGAGGTGCTGGGGGCCAAGCTCGACGTGCTCGCGCGCCTGCTGCGCATGCAGCAGCAGGCCGAGACCCGCGCCCACGACATCGAGCGTTACTACCGCGCCGAGGAAGAAGACAAGCGCGTCGCGCGTCACCTGATGCAGCGCTTCGTTCGTGCCGCCGAACTCGACGACCCCGCCGTGCGCCACTGGATCAGCTCGGCCGCCGCCTTCAGCGGCGACATTGTCGCGGCGCAGCGTACCCCCGACGGCGCCCTCCACGTCCTGCTGGCCGATGGCACCGGCCACGGGCTGGCCGCCTCGATCAACGTGCTGCCGGTGCTGGCGCCCTTCTACCGCATGACCGAAAAGGGCTACGGCATCGAGTCCATCGTCCGCGAGCTCAATGCCAAGATCAAGGATTTCCTTCCCGGTGACCGCTTCGTCGCGGCGACGCTGGCGGCCATCGACCTGCGCGAGCGGGTGATCGAGGTCTGGAACGGCGGCAATCCCGAGCCGGTGCTGATCGGCGCCCACGGCAGCCGCGCCTTCGCCCAGCGGCACGTGCCGCTGGGGGTGCTGCCCGACGAGGAATTCGACGACACGCTGGACATGCACGGCTTCGCCGATGGCAGCCAGCTCTACCTCTACTCGGACGGCCTGGTCGAGGCCGAGAATGCCCGGGGCGAGGCGTTCGGCAACGAGCGCCTGGCGAGCACGCTGGTCAACGCCGCCGCCGCGGACCGCTTCGAGGTGCTCAAGGCCGCGGTGGCCGATCATCTCGGCGCCGGCGCCGCGCACGACGACATTTCGGTGCTGATGGTGGAATGCCAATCCCCGACCGAGCCCGTCCAGCCGCCGGCGGGCCGTGCCGCGCCGCTGGCCGCCGCGCGCGGCGGGGGCTGGCGCGGCAGTTTGCGCCTGTCGGCGGCGGAGATCCGCTACGTCGATGCCGTGCCCATCCTGCTGGGCCTGGCCGGCCAGTTCGAGTCTGCTCGCCACGGCACCGACCGGTTGTTCGTCGTGCTGTCCGAGCTCTACAACAACGCGCTCGATCATGGCCTGCTGCGGCTCGACTCCAGCCTCAAGCTGCATCCGGATGGCATGGAGGCTTACCTGAGCGAACGCCAGTCGCGCCTGACCGTCCTCGCCCGGGGCGAGATCGAACTTGAGCTCGAACAGCTGATCGGCCCCGGGGCGGGTTGGCTGCGCGTGAGCTGTCGCGACAGCGGCTCCGGCTTCGACCATGCGGGGCTCCACGCCGCCGCCGGCGCCACCGGCGAACTGCCCTTCGGTCGCGGCCTCATGCTTCTGCGCGCCATGTGCGCCGAGCTCGATTTCAATGCCGCCGGCAATCATGTCACGGCCACCCTCCAGCTCGACCACGGTGGCGGCGGCGAATAACCCCGCGGCTATATCCTTCGGGATACTGGCACTTGTCATCGGGCGCCAATTTCCCTAAAGTGGTGCCAGGACGCCGCCGAAAAAACCACCGAATAACCCACGGGAATGCAAATGCCATGACGCTACATAAACGGTTGACCCTGGTGCTGGTCATTCTGGTGGCGGCGATCGTCGTCGCCAATGGCTTCAGTCTCGCGCAGTTCAACATGCTGGCCGACGCGGCCGCCAAGGCCGACCCGAAACTGGCGGCGGTGGCGGACGGTGCCAGGGGATGGCTGATTGTCGTGATGGCGCTGGGCGCCCTGGTCGGGTTGGGCGCCTTCGTCGGGCTGATGCGCATGCTGCCCGCCGTGCTCGGCGGCGAGCCGCAATACGCCGCCGATGTGGTCAAGCGCATTGCCGCGGGCGATCTCTCCAGCCGCGTCGACACGCAGCCCGGCGACAGCGGCAGCGTGCTCGGCGGCATCGCCGCCATGCAGGGCAGCTTGCGCGAGATGGTCGGCCAACTGCACGAGGCCTCGGCCCGCCTCGGCCAGGCCGCCGGCGATGTCGTCGGCATGACGGAGCGGATCCGCTCCGGCACCGCCGACCAGAGCGAAGCGGCGTCGAGCACTTCCGCCGCCGTCGAACAGGTCACCGTCAGCATCAACAGCGTCGCCGACAGCGCCGCCGAGGTGGATCGCAACTCCGGCTCCAGCATCGAGCGCATCGAGGCCGGCAACCAGGCGCTGTCGAAGCTGATCGGCGAGATCGTGCGGGTCGAGGACTCGGTCAACGACATCGCCAGCACCGCCAAGAGCTTCATGGAGAGCGTGCAGACCATCACCAACATGACGCGCGAGGTGCGCGACATCGCCGACCAGACCAACCTGCTGGCGCTCAACGCCGCCATCGAGGCGGCGCGGGCCGGCGAGCAGGGCCGCGGCTTCGCCGTCGTCGCCGACGAAGTGCGCAAGCTGGCCGAGAAGTCGGCCACCACCGCCGGCGAGATCGACCAGGTGACACGCATGATCGGGCAGAAGTCGGATACCGTCGAGGCCGCGCTGCAGCGCGGCCTGTCGTCGCTGGCGACGAGCCAGGAGCACCTCGAGGAGGTGGCGATGGTGCTGGGCGAGGCCAATGCCGCCGTGTCGCGGACCACCGGCGGCATGAGCCGGATCACCGCCTCGGTACGCGAGCAGACCGTCGCCTCGAACGCGATCGCCCGCAACGTCGAGCGCATCGCGCGCATGGCCGAGGACAATGCCACGGCGGTGGCGCAGGCCGCCGACGGCGCGAGCGAGCTGCAGGCGCTGGCCGCCGCGCTCGACGCGGTGGCCGGGCGCTTCCGCATCTGAGGCTCGCTGCCATGCTACAAATTATGAAGAATGACGTAAGATACCGGCTGATGCGGAACTGCCGGCAACTGCTTCGGCTCGCGGGAAGGATCGAATAGGCATGTCCGAACTGTTCAAGAATATCGACGCGCGCACCCGTCTTGCCGGTACCAACAAGCTGGAGATTCTGCTGTTCGCGCTCGGCGTCGATGATCGCACGGGCCGGCGCGAGACTTTCGGCATCAACGTCTTCAAGGTGCGCGAGGTGATGCGCACGCCGCCGGTCACCGCCGCGCCGGGGATGCCGTCCGCCGTCAAGGGGATGGTCAGCCTGCGCGGCGTTCTGGTGCCGGTGGTCGACCTCGCCGAGTACCTCGGCATGAGCACGGACACGCCGCGCGACATCATGATCGTCACCGAATATAACGGCCATACCCAGGGTTTCCTGGTCGAGGGCGTCGATACCATCCTGCGCCTCGACTGGGCGCAGATGCGCGTGCCGCCCGAAATGCTCAACGCCAACCTCGGTGGCTTGGTGACCGCCGTGACCGAACTGCAGGATGGCCGCCTGGTGATGATGCTCGACGTCGAGAAAGTGCTGGCGGAGACGGCCGGGGACGATCATGAGTTCGCTTTCCAGAGCATCAAGCCGCTCAACCGCCAGGATCTCACCGTGGTCTTCGCCGACGATTCCTCGGTGGCGCGCGGCCAGATCGAGCGCACCCTGAAGGCGATGGACGTCAAGTACATCGGCGCGGTCAACGGCCGCGCCGCCTGGGACGAGTTGCAGAAGATCGCCGCCTACGCCCAGTCCTCGGGCCGCCAGGTCAAGGACATCGTGCAGCTGATCCTGACCGACGTCGAGATGCCCGAGATGGACGGCTACATCCTGACCAAGACCGTCAAGTCGGATCCGCGCTTCGCCGGCATCCCGGTGATCATGCATTCGTCGTTGTCGTCGGGGTCGAACCAGCAGCTCGGCCTGTCGGTCGGCGTCGACGAATATGTGCCGAAGTTCGAGGCCCCGCGCCTGGCCGAGACGCTGACGCGCCTGCTGCTGCTGAACGCGCCCGCTCCCGCCGGAACCTGACGCGAGGAACACATATGACCCCAACGCTCACCTCGTTCGCTGCCCCCACAGGGGGCGCAGCCTCCCTTGGGGCGGCCCCGCGGGAGGCATGCCAATGACCTCGACATCGCCGACCCCCTCCGTCCAGGCATCTCTGCTCGACAGCGTCGACGCGCGCACCAAGCTCGCGGGCTCCAATCGCATGGAGATCCTGCTGTTCTCGCTGGGCACCCACGAGCTGTTCGGTATCAATGTCTTCAAGGTGCGCGAGGTCAGCAAGACGCCAGTGATCACCAAGACCCCCAACATGCCCACCGGCGTCGAGGGTCTGATCAGCCTGCGCGGCAATGTCATTCCGGTGCTGTCGCTGGCGAGCGCCATGCACCTCGCCGATGCTCCCGGCGGCCTCGGCGGCTCGATGATGGTGACCGAATACAGCAAGCGCACGCTGGGTTTTCTCGTTCATAGCGTCGACCGCATCATCCGCGTCGAGTGGGACAAGGTGCGCGCGCCGGAGCAGGTCACCAGCGGCACCCACGCCTACATTACCGCCATCACCGAGCTGCCGGACGGCAAGCTGGTGTCCATCGTCGATGTCGAGCAGATTCTGTCCGACACCTTCGGCGAGGCCATCGTCGGCCAGATCGACCGCATCCACGAGGCGGGCGACATCAATCTCTTCTACGTCGACGATTCCTCGGTGGCGCGCAAGAAGATCGCCGAGGTGCTGGACCGGCTCGGCGTCAGCCACAAGCATGCCAGCAACGGCATGGAGGCATGGACGCGCCTGTCCGGCATGGCGGCCCATGCGCAGCAGGCCGGCCGCTCGGTGCGCGACGAACTCAACCTGATCCTGGTCGACGCCGAGATGCCGGAAATGGATGGCTACGTGCTGACCAAGAACATCAAGTCCGACGCGCGCTTCGAGGGCATCCCCGTCGTCATGCACTCCTCGCTGTCGTCGGAGGCCAACCGCGCCATGGGCAAGTCCGTCGGCGTCGACGCCTATGTCGCCAAGTTCGATGCCGAGGCGCTGGCCGAAACGCTGCGCCCGCTGCTGCTCAAGTCACAAAGAGATTGACCCCGGAAAGGTAAAGATCAATGGCCGTGGATCCGACCAAGCTTAAGATTCTCGTCGTCGATGACTTCTCGACGATGCGCCGCATCGTCCGCAACCTGCTGAAGGAGCTCGGCCTCACCAACGTCGACGAGGCCGAGGATGGCGCCGTCGCCTGGCAGAAGTTGCAAGGGGGTGGTTTCGACTTCGTGGTGTCCGACTGGAACATGCCCAACATGGACGGTCTGACGCTGCTGCAGACCATCCGCGCCGACGCCAACCTCAGGACACTTCCGGTGCTGATGATCACGGCCGAGGCGAAGAAGGAAAACATCATCGCCGCCGCCCAGGCCGGCGCCTCCGGCTACATCGTCAAGCCCTTCACCGCGGCGACGTTGAACGAGAAGCTGGTCAAGATCTTCGAGAAGATGAACGCCTGAGGGCGCGGCGGAGACACCATGGCAAAACCGCTCACTCTCGACGAAGCCGGCGATTCCGAGGATCTGCAGGCACTGTTCGATACCTTTTCCGCCGGCAGCCCGGTGCCGGCGCCGGCGCCGGCGCGCGATGCCGCGGGCGACAACGACGATCTGCAGGCGCTGTTCGACAGCGTGGCCGAGCAGGCACATGGCGCCGGCGGCGCCGCGCCGGCGCCGGCTTCTGGCGGCGTGGAGAGCGAGGACGAGGTCGTCTTCAACCGCCTCGGTCACCTCGCCCGCCAGTTGCACGACAGCCTGCGCGAGCTCGGCTACGACAAGGCGCTGGAGCAAACCGCCAGCCAGATCCCGGATGCGCGGCAGCGCCTGAACTACATCGTGGAGATGACCGAGCAGGCGGCCAGCCGCGTGCTCAATGCCACCGATATCGCCAAGCCGCTGCAGGACGAGTTGCTCGGCCGCTCGGAGGCCATGGCGCAGCGCTGGGACAGGATGTTCGCCAACCAGCTGTCGGTGGATGAATTCAAGGCGCTGGCGGCCGATACCCGCGTCTTTTTCAAGGATGCGCCGGGCAAGCTCAGGACCGTCAATGCGCAGACAATCGAGATCACCATGGCGCAGGATTTTCAGGATCTCACCGGCCAGGTCATCAAGAAGGTGATCGATCTGGTGCAGAGACTGGAGTCGCAGTTGCTGCAGACGCTGATCGAGGCCATGCCCGCCGAGAAGAAGGCGGAGGCCGATGGCCTGCTCAATGGCCCGGTAATCAATGCCACGGGCCGCAGCGACGTGGTGAACAGCCAGGCGCAGGTGGACGAACTGCTGGAGAGCCTGGGCTTCTGACGAAGCGGCAGGCAGGGAGAAAAGGCAATGAGCGACTTTCAGGGCATGGAAGATCTCCTCCAGGATTTTCTGGTGGAGGCGGGCGATCTTCTTTCGGGCGTCGACAACAAGCTGGTCGACCTCGAGCAGAACCCGCATGACCTCGGCCTGCTGAACGAGATTTTTCGCGGCTTTCACACCATCAAGGGCGGCGCCGGCTTCCTCAACGCGGCCGAACTCGTCACGCTCTGCCACCTGACGGAAAATCTGTTCGACAAGCTGCGCACCGGCGAGATGGAGATCAGCGGCCGGCTCATGGATGTGATCCTCGATGCCACTGGCGCCGTGCGCGGCATGTTCGACAACCTCGAGGGCGGTGTGCAGCCGATGCCGGCCGACGCGGCGCTGATCGCCCAGCTCAAGGCCGCACTGGCCGGCCAGCTCGCCGCGGCGCCGGCCGCGGTGGCCGCGGTGGCCGCGGTGGCGCCGCCAGTGCCGGCCACGGAGCCCGTCGCGGCGCCGATTTCTGCCGTGCCGGCCGTCGGCGGTCCCGACTGGGACAATCTTTTCAATGCGGTCACCGGTGCCGTCCCCGCGCCGGCCGAGTCGCCGGCACCCGCGCCCCTTGCGTCGGGCGTGCATCACGACGTCAAGGGGGGGGCGCCGGAGGAGGAGATCATCAAGGCGGCGGTGGGTCGGCGTACCTCCGACAAGCCTGGCTACCAGGGCCCGACCGGCGGCCGCCGCGACGTCGAGAAGACGCGCGACAACTCGATCCGCGTCGATACCTCGCGGCTCGACCAGGTGCTCAACCTGTCCGGCGAGATCGGTCTGACCAAGAACCGCCTCAATTCGCTGCGCAGCGACATTCTCAACGGCCGTTCCGATACCGAGACGCTGCATGCGCTCGACCAGGCCGTGAGCCAGCTCGACCTGCTGGTCTCCGACCTGCAGAACGCCGTGATGAAGACGCGGATGCAGCCGATCGGCCGCCTGTTCCAGAAATATCCGCGCATCGCCCGCGATCTTGCCCGCAGCCTGGGCAAGGACGTCGAGCTGCTGCTCGTCGGCGAGGATACCGAGATCGACAAGACCATGATCGAGGATCTGTCCGATCCGATCGTGCACCTGATCCGCAACGCCGTGGATCACGGTGTCGAGCCGACCGGGGAGCGCCGGGCCGCCGGCAAGTCCGAGAAGTCGCAGGTTCGCCTCGAGGCGCGGCAGGAGGGCGACCACATCGTCCTCATCGTCGCCGACGACGGCAAGGGCATGAACCCCGAGAAGCTGCGCGCCAAGGCGGTGGAGAAGGGACTTATCTCCGATGAAGAAGCCAACACCATGGACGAGCGCCAGAGCTTCAATCTGGTGTTCCTGCCGGGTTTCTCGACCATGGATGTCGCCTCCGACGTTTCCGGCCGCGGCGTCGGCATGGACGTGGTCAAGACCAACATCCAGAAGCTCAATGGTTCGATCGAAATCAAGTCCGTGGCCGGCAAGGGCACCACGTTCACCATTTCGCTGCCGCTGACGCTCGCCATCCTGCCGGTGCTGCTGGTGCAGCTTGGCCAGCAGCCCTTCGCCGTGCCGCTGTCGATGGTGCGCGAGATCCTGCCGATCCAGATCGAACATGTCCAGGAAGTCGGCGGCAACGCCACCATGGTGGTGCGCGGCGAAATCATGCCGATTTATCCGCTGTGCAACCTCATCGGCTGGGCCTCCGAGCAGGTGGCCGAGTACGGCGTGCTGATGCAGACCGCCGAGCAGACATTCATTCTCGCCATCGACGGCTTCATGGGCCGCGAGGACGCCGTCATCAAGTCGCTCGAGGACTTCCGTCCCAAGGGCGTGGCCGGCGTCACCACGCTGTCCAACGGCCAGATCGTGCTGATCCTCGACATGAAGGAAATTCTCGGCGCCATGGGCGAGGCACGCGGCGTGCCGCGCTCGGCGTTTATCCGCGATCTCGAGGCGGCGGCGTAGTAGAGCCCGCCACCCCCGGCCCCTCCTCGCGGAGGGGGAGCTTGCTCGCCGCGCTCGATTGTCACGGGGCTATCGTGGCGACCTCGGCACGGATTGCGGCTCCGCCGCTTGCCGTCCCACCCCCGGCGTCCCGCCAGCGCCGACTTTTCGGCGCGAGCGGCCGTGCCCGAATTAGCCAAGTAATCCAGCCTTAATCACGGGTTCCCGCTTGACCATGGCGGCAATAATTGCCGCCATGGAGGAGACCGTTTTTGGCTGAAGACAGCGATCTCGAACGAACCGAACCCGCATCGAGCCGGCGCATCGAACAGGCGCGGGCCGAGGGACAGGTTCCGCAGTCGCGCGAGCTCGCTGCCTTCCTTGTCATGGCGACGGGGGTGGGCGCAATATGGGCGTTCGGCGGCTGGCTCGCGCACCGTGCCGGCGACATCGTCAGCCACGGCCTCGTTTTCGACCGCAAGGCCGCCTTCGACCCCGAATTCATGGGCGCCTCCTTCGTCAATCTATCGTGGGAGGCACTCATGCTGGTGGCGCCGATCTTCCTGGCGACCATCGTCGCGGCGCTGCTGACGCCCGTCGCCTTCGGCGGTTGGGCGTTCTCGAGCAAGGCGCTGACGCCCGATCCCATGCGCATGGATCCGCTGCGCGGGCTGCAGCGCATGTTTTCGTGGCAGAGCATCGCCGAACTGGTCAAGAGCGTGCTCAAGGCCTTCCTTCTCGGCGGCATCATCTGGTGGGTGGTGCGCCACGAACAGGATCAGTTGTTTGCGCTGATCGCCCAGCCGATCGACGTGGCGCTGGCGTCGACCGGACGCATCCTGATTTTCGCCGCGCTGGCCATGGTTGCCGGCCTGGCGCTGATCGCCATGATCGACGTGCCCTTCCAGCTCTGGCAGTACTACTCGCGGCTGAAGATGACGCGCGAGGAGTTGAAGCAGGAATACAAGGAGATGGAGGGCGACCCGCAGTTGAAAGCCCGTATTCGCAGCACGCAGCGCGAGGCGGCCCGCCGGCGCATGATGTCCGAGGTGCCAAAGGCCGACGTGGTGGTGACCAATCCGACGCACTTCGCCGTTGCGCTCAAGTATGACGCCGGCAAGATGGGCGCGCCAACGGTGGTGGCCAAGGGCATGAACCTGGTGGCGCAGAAGATCCGCGAACTTGCCGACGAGCACAAGGTGCCGGTGCTCGAGGCACCGCCGCTGGCGCGGGCGCTTTATCGCCACGCCGAGATCGGCGACCAGATTCCCGCCACGCTGTACACCGCCGTGGCCGAGGTGATGGCCTACGTCTATCAGCTTAACCAGTATGCGGCAAGCGCCATGGGGCTGATGCCGCGGCCGCCGGCCGCCATCGCCGTGCCGGCCGAGCTCGACCCCGGCAGCCCGGAACGGTAATCGCCATGGCCACGCAAGCACTCGCCCTCGACGGTTTCTTCAGCCGCACCCAACTGCGTCAGCTCGGCGCGCCGGTGCTCATCATCGCCATCCTGTCCATGATGGTGCTGCCGCTGCCGACGTTCGTGCTTGACGTCTTCTTCACCTTCAACATCGCCATGGCGATCATCGTGCTGCTGGTATCGATGTACGTGATGAGGCCACTCGATTTTTCGGTCTTTCCCACCGTGCTGCTGGTGACGACGCTGCTGCGCCTCTCGCTCAACGTCGCCTCGACGCGCGTCGTGCTGCTCGAGGGGCATACCGGCCCCGACGCGGCCGGCAAGGTGATCGAGGCTTTCGGTCATTTTCTGGTCGGCGGCAACTATACCGTCGGCATCGTCGTGTTCGTCATCCTGACCCTGATCAACTTCGTCGTCATCACCAAGGGCGCCGGCCGCATCGCCGAAGTGGCGGCGCGTTTCACTCTCGATGCCATGCCCGGCAAGCAGATGGCCATCGACGCCGATCTCAACGCCGGCCTCATCGGCGAGGACGAGGCCCGCCGCCGCCGCAAGGAAGTCGCGCAGGAAGCCGACTTCTACGGCTCGATGGACGGCGCCTCGAAGTTCGTGCGCGGCGATGCCGTCGCCGGCATCCTGATCCTGCTCATCAACATCATCGGCGGTCTCATCGTCGGCGTCGTCCAGCACGACCTGGATATCGGCCAGGCGGCGAAGAACTACACCCTGCTGACCATCGGCGACGGCCTCGTCGCGCAGATCCCGGCGCTGATCATCTCCACCGCCGCCGGCCTGGTGGTGACGCGCGTCGGCGGCGACGAGCGCGACATCGGCGAGCAGGTTGGCGACCAGGTCTTCGGCAACCCGACAGTACTGATTCTCACCGCCAGCATCCTGGGTATTCTCGGTCTGATCCCGGGCATGCCGAATCTGGTGTTTCTGCTGCTGGCCGGGGCGCTGGGCGCCCTGGCCTACTGGATGCTGCAGAATCGGCAGGTGGCGGCCGAAGGGAAAGCGGCGGCGCCAGCACCCGCCGCCGCTCCGCAGGAAACAGTCGAGGCCAGTTGGGCCGACGTCGCGCCCGTCGACGTGCTGGGCCTGGAAGTCGGCTACCGTCTGATCCCGCTGGTCGATCGCGGCATCGACGGCGAACTGCTGAAGCGCATTCGCGGCCTGCGCAAGAAGTTCGCGCAGGAGGTCGGCTTTCTTGCCGCGCCCGTGCATATCCGCGATAACCTCGAGCTCAAGCCCAATGCCTATCGCATCACGCTGAAGGGCGTCGAGATCGGTGCCGGCGAGGCCTATCCCGGCATGCACCTGGCCATCAATCCGGGCCGCGTCGCCGGCCCGCTGCCCGGTACGTCGACCACCGACCCGGCCTTCGGCCTGCCGGCGGTGTGGATCGAGGCGACGCTGCGCGAGCAGGCCCACGCGCTCGGCTACACGGTGGTCGATGCCGGCACGGTGATCGCGACCCACCTCAACCACGTCATCCTGTCGCATGCCGCCGAGTTGCTCGGCCGCCAGGAGACGCAGTCGCTGCTCGATCACATTGCCACCGATGCTCCCAAGCTGATCGAGGATCTGGTGCCCAAGCAACTGTCCCTGTCGGTCGTGCAGCGCGTGTTGCAGAATCTGCTGGACGAGGGTGTCAACATCCGCGACATGCGCACCATCATCGAAACCCTGGCCGAGAACGCGCCGCGTAGCCAGGACCCGGTGGAATTGACCGCGCAGGTTCGCGTGGCGCTCGGTCGTGCCATCGTGCAGCAACTGTATCCGGGTAATGCCGAATTGCAGGTGATGGCTCTGGAGCCGGGGCTCGAGCGCATACTCGGCCAGGCTCTGGCTGGCGGTGTGGGCGGTGACGCCAGTGGCATGGAGCCCGGGCTGGCCGACACGCTGCTGCGCGAGACCGCCACCGCCGCCGGGCGTCAGGAAGAAATCGGCTTACCCGCGGTGCTGCTGGTTCCCGGACAGCTGCGCTGGCTCTTGTCGCGCTTCCTCCGCCGCGCCTGGCCGAATCTGAAAGTTCTGGCCAACGCCGAGATTCCGGACTCCCGAACCATCAAGGTGACGGCTGTCATCGGAGCCAAGCAATGATCACCGACCCCAACGAGAAGAGGGTGCCATGACCGTCAAGAAATACGTTGCCGCGAATGCCCGCGAGGCCCTGCGCCGCGCCAAGCAGGACATCGGGGCGGATGCCATCGTCGTTTCCAACAGGGCTGTCGCGGAGGGCGTCGAGATCGTGGCGATGTCGGCCGACAGCCTCGATGCCCTGTCGCGGCAGCCCTCGTTCCGGCCCGCCGCGCCGCAGCCGACCGCGTCCGCGCCGCAATCGAGCCCGGCCAACAGCGCGCGCGCCGTTTCGCCGGAGCCGGGTGTCGGGGATGACTATACGGTCAGTCTTTCCGGCAAGGCGCGCGCCCAGGCCCCGTTCCGGCCGTGGCAGCCGGCCGCCGTGGCCTCGACGGCGCCTGCCACCGCCGTGCCGGAGCGGCCACGGATGCGGCCCCTGCCCGAGCGTGCCACGAGCGAAGTACACAATGACGACGCCCGGAAGGAAGTCCCCTTGGGGGATGCCGAGCGGCTGCGCGGTTATCTCGATCAGGGAACCCCGCCCGGTCGCCGCGGCGATGTGTCGACAGATCAACTGCTGGCCGAGATGCATGCGATCAAGTCCTTGCTCGAGCGCCAGCTTGGCGGCTTTGCCTGGGGCGATCTCGCGCGCGAATCGCCGGCGCGGGCGATGCTGCTGGCCGAGATGCTCGACGCCGGTTTCTCCGGCGAGCTGGCCCGCCACCTGATCGAGGGCATGCCGCCCGATCTCTCGGCCGAGGCCGGACGCAAGTGGCTGCTGGCCGGCATCAACCGCCGCCTGCGCACGCTCGCCAGCGATTCCGACATCATCGACCGCGGCGGCGTCTTCGCCCTGGTCGGCCCCACCGGCGTCGGCAAGACCACGACGACGGCCAAACTCGCGGCGCGCTGCGTCGTGCGCTACGGCGCCGACCGTCTGGCCTTGCTCACCACCGACTCCTACCGCATCGGCGCCCACGAGCAACTGCGCATCTACGGCCGCATCCTCGGTGTGCCGGTGCATGTGGTGCGCGACAGCGACGACCTGCGTCGTACCCTGCACGAGTTGCGCGACAAGCACATGGTGCTGATCGACACCGTCGGCATGAGCCAGCGCGACCGCATGGTAGCCGAGCAGGCGGCGATGCTGATGCGCGCCGGCGAAGTCAGTCGCATCCTGTTGCTCAATGCCACCAGTCGTGGCGACACCCTCGACGACGTGATCCGTTCATATGCTGGCGAGGATCTCGCGGGAACGATCCTGACAAAAATCGACGAGGCGGCCTCGCTCGCCCCGGCGCTCGACGCCGTGGTGCGCCACGGCCTGCTGTTGACCCATGTCGCCAACGGCCAGCGCGTGCCCGAGGACCTGCACCTGCCCAACCGCAGCTACCTGCTGCACCGCGCCTTCAAGCTGCCGGCGGTCGAATCGCCGCACCGTCTGCGCGAGGAGGAGGTGGGCCTGAGCCTGCCGCAAGCCAAGGCGGGTGGATTGCGAGCTTCCCTTGTCTGAACTGGCCTGGCACGGCGATCAGGCCGCCGGTCTGCGCCGCCTCTTCGGCAGCCGCTCTCCGCAGATAGTGGCTTTTGCCTCGGGGCGCGAAGCCTGCGGCCGCACCACGCTGGTGGTGCAGACGGCGGCGGCGCTGGCGCAGCAGGGGCAGGGCGTGGTTATCGTCGACGAGAATGGCTCGCCCAACAACACCGTCGCCGCCTTCGGCCTCACGGCGCGTTACGACCTGATGCACGCGGTGAATGGCACGCGCGCGTTGCGCCAGATCGAGCTGGCCGCCGCGCCGCTGCTGCGCATCGTCCCGGCGGCGCGCGCCGCGCGCGAGCTCGATCACCTCGATTCCGATACGCGGCTGCGCCTGTCAGACTGCGTCGAGCAACTACAGGAGGGCGCGAATTTCGTTCTGATCGACTGCGCCACGCGGCGCGGTGGCCATCTCTCGGCACTGGCGCGCGCCGCCAGGCATCTGACCGTGGTGGTGGCGGCGCAGAGCAGCGCCATCACCCATGCCTACGCGCTGATCAAGCGCATCGCCCAGGATCGCATCCATGGCGGCTTCCAGATCGCCATCACGCGGGCACGCTCGCATGAAGAGGCGCGGGCGATTTTCGAGAACATGCGGCGGGTGGCCGCCGACCATCTCGGTGTGCGGCTCGATTATCTGGGCGACGCGCGGGTGCCGGTAACCGAGCATCTGGCCGATGCGCTGCGACACAAGCTGCCGGCGCTTGCCGACGGCGCGGCGAGTGGGCCCGGGCTCGATGGCGACGGGCTCTGGGATGAAGCCCGCGCCGGGAGCCTGGCGGAAACGATGGTATAGTTTGCCGCAGCCACCGCCTCTCCGTGCCCACACCGTCTCGATGTACACGCCACAGGGTTCCCTCGACAAGGGACAGCTGATTACGCAACATGCCCCCCTCGTCAAGCGCTTGGCCTTTCACCTGATGGCCAAGCTGCCGGCGAGCGTTCAGGTCGACGATCTGATCCAGAATGGCATGATCGGCCTGCTCGACGCGCTCGGCCGCTTCGAGGAAGGCCTGGGCGCCCAGTTCGAGACCTATGCAGTGCAGCGCATCCGCGGCGCCATGCTCGACGGCCTGCGCGAGAACGACTGGCTGCCGCGCGGCGTGCGCCGCGAAATGCGCCGTGTCGATTCCGCTATCCAGCAACTCGAGCACCAGCTCGGGCGTCAGCCTTCCGAGCAGGAACTCGCCGAGTCGCTCGGCATGCCGCTGGCCGAATACCAGAAGCTGTTGCAGGACGCCCGCGGCCACCAGTTGATCCACCTCGAGGATCTGACTGCGGACGATGGGGAGGACTACCTCGAGCGCCATGCCAGCGGCCCGAGCCAGGACCCGCTGGCCGTGCTGGAGGAAGCGAGCATGCGCCAGGCGCTGGTTGCCGCCATCGCCGCTCTGCCCGAGCGCGAAAAGATGGTGATGGCCCTCTACTACGAGCAGGACCTCAATCTGCGCGAGATCGGCGAAGTCATGGAAGTCACCGAATCGCGTGTCTGCCAGCTGCACAGCCAGGCCGTGGCGCGACTGCGCGCCGCCGTGGTCGTCGGCGACGAGGCGCCGCTGAAGAAGCGCCGCGGCCGCCCGCCCAAGGTCAAAGAGGTAGCGTAGCCTTCATGGACAAGATCAGTATCCTCGGCCTCGCGCTCGGCCTCGGCACCATCCTGATCGGCCAGGTGCTGGAAGGTGGCCATGTCGGCTCGCTGGTCCAGCCGACGGCCTTGCTGATCGTGATCGGCGGCACGCTCGGCGCCGTCATGCTGCAAAGCCCATACAGCGTCTTCGTGACCGGCATGCGCATGGTGCGCTGGGTGTTCTTCCCGCCGGTGACGGCACCGCGGCAACTGATCGACCAGATTGCCAACTGGAGCCATCTCGCGCGGAAGGAAGGGCTCCTCTCGCTCGAGGCGCAGATGGGCTTGCTCGACGACCCCTTCGCCAGGAAGGGCCTGCAACTGCTGGTCGATGGCGCCGAGCCCGACCGCCTGCGCGAGGTGCTCGAGGTCGACATCGCCTCCTACGAGGCGCAGCTCAAGCTCTCGGCCAAGGTGTGGGAATCGGCCGGCGGCTATTCGCCGACCATCGGCATTCTCGGCGCGGTGATGGGCCTGATCCATGTGATGGAAAATCTCTCCGACCCGTCCAAGCTCGGCGCCGGCATCGCCGTCGCCTTCGTCGCCACCATCTACGGCGTCGGCGCGGCCAACCTCATCTTTCTGCCGGTCGCCAAGAAACTGCTGGCCAACATCTCGCGCCTGGTGGCCATGCGCGAGATGCTGCTCGACGGCCTCGTCGGCATCGCCAACGGGGATAACCCGCGCATCATCGAGAGCCGGCTGCAAGGCTACATCGTCTGACCCCCCATGGCGCACCACCGCCGCCGTCGCGCCGAGGATGAGCACGAAAACCACGAGCGCTGGCTGGTGTCGTATGCCGACTTCATCACCCTGCTGTTTGCTTTTTTTGTCGTGATGTACGCGATTTCCTCTGTCAACGATGGCAAATACCGCGTGCTGTCCGACACCATGGCCTCGGCCTTCCGCGGCATTCCCGGTTCTGCCTCCGGCGCCCTGGTGCAGGTCAATCCCAATGCGCCGTCGGCCATCGCGATCCCCGTGCGCAAGAACCCGGCGCAGCTCAAGGTCGAGGAGAACAAGCGTCAGAACAAGGAAAAGATGCGCAACATGGCCAAGGAGTTGATGGAGGCGCTGGGGCCGTTGGTGCAAAACGGCCAGGTGCGCGTGACCGAAGGTGCCATGGGCATCACCATCGAAATCAATGCCAGCGTGCTGTTCGCCACCGGCGAGGCACGCCTTGACCTTGCCGCCGTGCGCGCGCTGGCCGCCGTGGCGCAGATACTGGCGCCAACGGAGTTTCCCGTCACCGTCGAGGGACACACCGACAACGCGCCGATCGGCACGCCGCAGTTTCCCTCCAACTGGGAGCTTTCCGGCGCCCGCGCCGCCAGTGTGGTGCGGCTGTTCATCGACAGCGGCGTCGATGCGCGGCGGATGACCGCGCTTGGTTTCGCCGATCAGCGTCCCGTGGCCGACAACGCGGTGCCCGATGGCCGGCAGCGCAACCGCCGCGTCGCCATCAACATCGAGGCCAACGTACCCGACAAGGTGGTGGAAGTCCCGGTGGATGGCGGTGCGGCAAGGTAACGCCGCAAGACCCGCGGCTCAGGCCGAGCCGAGAATTCGGCCGGTGCCGCCAGGGCGCGCCAGGGTCTGGCCGTCGGGGCCGTAGGTCATCATGGCCTGTTCGGTTGCCCCCATCAGTGCGGCCAATGCCTGCTGATTGTGCTGCAGGCGGGTGCCGATCAGTTTGCCGTTGAGTTCGTTGAGGCTCCTGGCTTCGGCGGCCAGCGGCAGCAGTTCCCGCCAATTTCTTTGTGCCGTGGCGTCGGTGGGGGGGGCGGCGAGCCAGGCATCCATGCCGGCACGGCCGACGGGCAGCTTGAATCCCGCCAAAGCCGCCTCGCGACGTTTGGCGCAATCGGTGAGGCGTGTCGCCAGCCCCGACTTTTTTTCGATGAGCGCGGCAATGCTGTCGGCCTTGCCCTCGACGAGCGTGGTTTGCTCTTCCTTGAGAATCGCGACGAACTCGCGCACCGCGCCGAGTTCGTCGGCGAGGATGCCCGCAATCGACTGGGCTGGCAGGGGAACGGATACCACCTTAATCTCCTCCCGGGCTGACGCAGGAACGGCGGCGCCCTTCCGCGGGGGACGGCGAACGAACGTGAGCGTGGGGGGGCACCTACCTACCTACGCTGGCCCAGCATCTCGCGCACGCTCTGCAACAATTCGTCGGCGATGCGCTCGGGGTTGACGCTGAAACGCCCTTCGGCGATAGCCTGCTTGATTTCGGCGACGCGGGCAGCATCGACGGGCGCATCCGCCGTCATTTCGGCGCCGATGACCTGCAGCCGTGCCGAAAGCGACGAAATATCGACGCGCGCGGCGCTACCCGATTCGGGCTGGCGTGGTGCGTCGTTGGCAGTGGCCGGGCGCTTGGACGCAACCGACGTGCCGACTGACTTGACTCCGCTATCGATCTTCACGATGGACTTCCTTCTTCAAGTTCCTGAGGGCAAAAGCCTCGCTACCTGAAGCTCTTATCGGCATCCTAACAGGAAACTTGAGCCAGCCGATCATCTTATTAGAGCCCTGATTCTGCTCGACTAATAGTTTACTTCCACGGTGCCGCCGGCCCGGGCAACGCCGCTCACCACCTGGCCGTTGGCCAGTCGCACCTGCACCACCTGGCCTTCGACGGCGTTGGTCAGCGCGCGGCCCTCGTTGGCCACGGCAAACCCGGCGCCCTTGGCGACGACCTTCACGCTCTGGTTCTGCTGCACCACCACGGCCTGGCGCAGCATGTCGCCGCGCAGCGGCCGGCCGGCGGGCAGCGCCATGGCCAGCGTGCGGCCGACAGCCTGGCCCGGGTCGGTGAGGATGCCGTTCGGCATCTCGGTGAGGTCACCGTGTTGCCTGGCCAGATCGGCGTCCTGCAGCATCTGTCCCTGCCCAAGAGGCCGGGCTGTAACCAGATAGTCACCACTTACTTTTATGTGGACCGGCACGAAAAGGCTCCAGCCGCCCTCGGCCTGGCAGCGGACCGACACCTGGGTGCGACCCCAGGGGCGGGCGCCCGGTGGCATGGCGACGTCGAAGCTCGGGCAGGAAACAAGCTGATTGTTCGGGTCGATGGTGCCGACGCTGAAGGTCGCCTGTCCCGGCAGGCCCTTGACCTGGACACGGAGAAAATTCTCGACCGCCCGCTTTACGGGAGCGGGGTCCTGGCGGGCGAAGGCGTTTGTCGCCAAGGCGGCGGCAAGGAACAGAAACAGCAGGCGAAATAGGTGCATGACAGGATTCAACCATGGGTTGGGCATGATCAGCAAGGCGTATGCCCGTGGCGCTGGCAGCCGTCCGCGCCGTGCCGGCAAGTTTTGCCGAGCGCGAGCCCACCTTGCCGGCAAGCGCGCGACTCAGGTGGGGGGGGCACGGCCATTTCGAGTCGCACGGGAGAAAACGGCGGGCTGGCACGGCACGTGCATTACGGCAGTACCCGAAACAACTTTAGGCAATTCCGGCCACCATGATCGACCGCATCGACCGCGAAATCGGCTTCCAGCGTACCGCGCTCAACCTGCGCAGCTATCGTCAGGAAATGCTGGCCTCGAACATCGCCAATGCCGACACGCCGCACTACAAGGCGCGGGACATCGATTTCAAGTCGGCGCTCAATGCCGCGCTGTCCGGCAAGAACGAGGGCTCGGTGGCGCTGGCGCGCACCCAGGCGGGACATCTGCCGGGCTCCGACGATGCCAGCCCCAACGGTGCCGCACTGCGCTACCGCGGCGAATACCAGGGCGCGGTCGACGGCAACACGGTGAACATGGACATCGAGCGCGCCGCCTTTGCCGAGAATGCGTTGCAGACCGAAGCCATGCTGACCTTCATCAGCAGCCGCTTCCGCTCGCTTTCCAGTGCGATCCAGGGACAGTAACGTCATGAGCGTCCTCAACGTCTTCCACATTGCCGGTTCCGCGCTGACCGCGCAGTCCGCCCGGCTCAATGCCGTGGCGAGCAACCTCGCCAACGCCGACAGCGTCGTCGGCGCCGACGGCCAACCCTACCGCGCCAAGCAGGTTGTTTTCAAGGCCTCGGCCGTCGAGGGTGGCGGCCTGGGGGTGCGCGTGACGCAGGTGGTCGACAGCGCCGCGCCGCTGCGCATGCAGTACGACCCGGCCAATCCGGCGGCCAACGAGCAGGGCTACGTCGCCATGCCCAACGTCAACGTGGTCGACGAGATGGTGAACATGATCTCTGCCTCGCGCGCCTACCAGAACAACGCCGAAGTGATGAACACCGCCAAGAGTCTGATGCAGAAGACCCTGGCGATCGGACAATAAGGAGAAACGACATGACCGTTACCAGTTCGGTTTCGAGCAACCCGGCCAGCGCGGTGTACGAGTCGCTCAATGGCACGAGGGAAACGACGAGCACCAGTTCGATCGACTCCGCCGAGAGCCGCTTTCTGACGCTGCTTACCACGCAGCTCAAAAACCAGGATCCGCTCAGCCCGATGGACAACGCCGAGGTGACTTCGCAGATGGCGCAAATCAGTACGGTGGATGGCATCGAACGCCTGAATGCCACGCTGGCCAAGCTGATCGACGGCCAGAGCGAGACCCAGACCCTCCAGGCGGCTGCCCTGGTCGGGCACGGCGTGTTGGTGCCGGGCACGGGGCTCGATCTGGGCAACGGCGTGGGCATGGCGGGCATCGAACTGGCCGAATCAGCCGACGTGGTCAATATCGAGATCAAGGATGCCAACGGCCTGGTGGTGCGTACGCTATCGCTCGGCGGGCAGGAAGCCGGCCAGCATGCCTTCGCTTGGGATGGTACGACCGATTCCGGCGCCCAGGCGGTGGATGGCCGCTACAGCTTCATGGTAACGGCGACGCGCGGCAGCGACACCGTGAACGCGGAGCGACTCGAGTATGGGATGGTCGACAGCGTGACGCGACAGGCCACGGGAATGAACGTCAATGTCGGGCGGCTTGGCGGCTTCGGCATCAACGAGATCAGGCAGATACTGTAAAGGCATATCGGAAGGAGGAGATCGAACATGGGATTCCAGCAAGGCTTGAGCGGGCTCAATGCATCATCGAAGGCCCTTGATACATTGGGCAACAACATCGCTAACTCAGGAACCGTGGGCTTCAAGTCCTCGTCCACGCAGTTCTCCGACGTGTTTGCCGCCTCGTTGGGCGGCGGCAGCCAGGTGGGCATCGGCATCTCGGTAACGAGCATCGCCCAGCAGTTCGGTCAGGGCAACGTCACGGCGACGAGCAATCCGCTCGATCTTGCCATCAATGGCCAGGGTTTCTTCCGTCTCAACGACAATGGCACCAACACCTGGACCCGCAACGGCCAGTTCAACGTGGACAAGAGTGGCTATATCGTCAGCAATACAGGATCCCGGCTGACGGGCTACCTCGCCAACACGGCCAGCGTCATCGTGCCGTCAACGCCCGCCGACATCTTCGTTAACACCGCCGATCTCCAGCCGCAGGCGACGGGAAACACCGGCGCGACGGGTGGTGTCAGGATGGGCTTCAACCTGGATTCGCGCGCGACGACCTTCGGCGTGGCGCCGCCATTCAGTTTTACCGATCCGACGACCTATACGACCTCAACGTCGGTTTCTGTTTACGACACACTGGGAAACCCGCACCTGATGTCGCTCTTCTTCAGAAAGGGCGATGGCACGGCGGGTCTTCCCGCCAACACCTGGCAGCTTTACACGAGTATCGACGGCGGTGTCACCATTGGTACTGACGCAGCCGGCCCGACGCCCGTGATCTTCAGCGGCACCGGCGCGCTGACGACGCCGGCCTCCGGCATCGTTGCCCAGTCGCTCGCGGTTACGACGGGAGCAACCTCGCCACTTATCTACAACTTGGATCTGAGCGGTTCGACCCAGTTCGGCAACATCTTCGGCGTCAACAGTATCAGCCAGGATGGCTATACTTCGGGCCGCCTTGCCGGTCTGAGCGTTAGCTCGGACGGCACCATCCAGGGCCGCTACAGCAACGGCCAGACGCGCGACCTGGCGCAGGTGGTGCTCGGCAACTTCAGCAACCCCAACGGCTTGAGTTCGCTGGGCAACAACCAATGGGCCGAGACCGCGGATTCGGGCCAGCCCCTGGTCGGCGTGCCCGGCAGCGGTTCGCTCGGCGTGCTGCAGTCGGCGGCGATCGAGGAATCCAACGTGGACCTCACCGCGGAACTTGTCGCCATGATCACCCAGCAGCGTGCCTACCAAGCCAACGCGCAGACCATCAAGACGCAGGACCAGATCCTGCAGACGCTGGTCAATCTCCGATAAAAGTCGGCGCTGACGGGACGGCAGACGGGGCGAAAACATGGACAGACTGATCTACACCGCGATGACCGGAGCCAGCCAGACGCTGGGCCGGCAGGCGGCCGTCGCCCATAATCTCGCCAACGTCACCTCGAGCGGCTACAAGGCCGAGGAGCACCGCCTGCGCGCGGTGCAGGTACAGACGGCCAATGTCCGGCCCGGCGCCCTGCCGACGCGCGCCTTTGTCGTCGATGCCAGCACCTATACCGACTTCTCGCCGGGGCCGATGAACTTCACCGGCCGCACGCTCGACGTGGCGGTCCAGGGCAAGGGCTGGCTCGCGCTGGCCATGCCCGACGGCAGCGAGGCCTACACCCGCAACGGCAGCCTCGAGCTCAATGTCAACGGCATCCTGCAGACGCGTGCCGGCATTCCGGTGCAGGGCGACGGCGGCGCGATTACCGTGCCACCCGATGTCAAGATCGCCATCGGCCGCGACGGCACGGTGTCGGTTGTCCCGGAAAGCGGCGCGCAGAACACCGTCAACGTCATCGGCCGCCTCAAGCTGGTCAATCCCGATGAAGCCGAGCTCGTGCGCGGCGCCGACGGCCTCTTCCGCACGCGCGGGGGCGACGCCGCGCCGGTCAGCGAGCCGACGCAGATCGCCGCCGGCTACATCGAGAACAGCAACGTCAATCCGGTCGAGGAGATGGTCACCATGATTTCGCTTGCGCGCCAGTTCGACATGCAGATCAAGATGCTCACCAACGCGGACGCCAACGACCGCGCCGCCACCCAGATACTTTCGCCACGCTAGCAGGAGAGTAACGCATGATCCGCTCGCTCTGGATCGCCAAGACCGGCCTCGATGCCCAGCAGACCAACCTGGACGTCATTTCCAACAACCTGGCCAACGTCAGCACCAACGGTTTCAAGCGCGCGCGCGCGGTGTTCGAGGACCTGCTCTACCAGACGATGCGCCAGCCCGGCGCCGCCTCCTCGCAGCAGACCACCATTCCCTCGGGCCTGACGATCGGCACCGGCGTGAGGGCGATTTCCACGGAAAGGATATTCACCCAGGGCAACCTGCAGAAGACCGAAAACCCGCTCGATCTCGCCGTCAACGGCCAGGGTTTCTTTCAGGTAACGATGCCCGATGGCACGCAGGCCTACACCCGCGACGGTGCCTTCCAGCGCGACTCCACCGGCCAGGTGGTGACCTCGAGCGGCTACCCGCTGTCGCCGGCGATCACTATTCCCTCCACCGCCCAATCGGTTACGGTGAGCCGCGATGGCATTATCTCGATCACCCAGACCGGCACTACCGCCGCGACGCAGATCGGCACCATCCAGCTCGCCAGCTTCGTGAATCCGGGCGGTCTGCAGAGCATGGGCGAGAACTTGTTCGTCGAGACCGGCTCCTCCGGCACGCCGACGCCCAATACACCGGGCACCAACGGCACCGGCCTCATCAACCAGGGCTATGTCGAGACATCGAATGTGAACGTCGCCGAGGAACTGGTGACCATGATCCAGACCCAGCGCGCCTACGAAATGAATTCGAAGGCCGTTACCACATCTGATCAGATGCTCGGTCGCCTCGTCCAGATGTAATGATTGACGCCATGAAAAGGCTATCGACCCTCATCGGTGCCGCGCTGCTGGCAACGGGCTGCGTCACCACGACGCCGCCCACCGCCGTTCACCAGCCGATGACGGCGCGTCCGGAGCCGCGCAACTACGCGCCGGCCAACAACGGTGCCATCTACAACGTCGCCAGCGCGCGGCCGCTGTTCGAGGATCGCCGCGCCCGCTTCGTCGGCGACACCATCACCATCAACATCGCCGAGAAGACGCAGGCCTCGAAGAAGTCGGACACCAAGGCCGAACGCGCGCAGGACATGAGCACGTCGGTGCCGACCATGGTCGGTCTGCCGTTGAAGAGCGTGCTGGGCATGACGCTCGACGCGAGCAGCAGCAGCAAGTTCGGCGGCAAGGGCGAGAACACCTCGGCCAACGACTTCACCGGCATCATCACGGTGACGGTGATCGAGGTCATGCCCAACGGCAACCTGCTGGTGTCGGGCGAGAAACAGATCGGCCTCAAGGAAGGCGAGGAGTTCATCCGCTTCTCGGGCGTGGTCAACCCCAACACCATCACGGCGGCCAACACGGTCACGTCGACGCAGGTCGCCGACGCGCGCATGGAGTTCAAGGCCAATGGCTTCGTCGACTCGGCGCAGGTCATGGGCTGGCTGGCGCGTTTCTTCCTCTCCTTCCTGCCCTTCTAGGAAAACCGCCATCATGGGTATCAGCCGTATCCACAAAATCCTGATCGCGGTGATGTGGCTGTTCGCCACGCTGCTGGTGATGGACAGCGCGCGGGCCGAGCGCCTCAAGGATCTCGCCTCGATTGCCGGTGTGCGCAACAACCAGCTGGTCGGCTATGGCCTCGTCGTCGGTCTCGATGGCTCCGGCGACCAGACCACGCAGACGCCCTTCACCGTGCAGAGCGTCATCAGCATGCTCTCCGGCATGGGCGTTAACCTGCCGCCGGGACAAAGCCTGCAGCTCAAGAACGTGGCGGCGGTGATGGTGACGGCGACGCTGCCGGCCTTCGCCCGTGCCGGTCAGCAGATCGACGTGACTGCATCGTCCATGGGCAACGCCAAGTCGCTCAAGGGCGGCACCCTGGTGCTGACCCCGCTCAAAGGCGCCGACGGCGCCGTGTATGCCATTGCCCAGGGCCACATGGTGGTCAGCGGCGCGGGCGCTTCGGGTGGCGGCTCCAAGGTGCAGATCAATCACCTCTCGGTCGGCCGCGTGCCGGGTGGGGCGACGGTCGAACGCGAAGTGGCGACGCCGGTCGGGCAGGGCGAGTTCGTCTATTTTGATCTGCACGACACCAATTTCGGCACCGCGCGTCGCGTCGCCGCGGCCATCAACGGCGCCATCGGCCTCGGCACGGCCACCGCCGTCGATGCACGACAGATTCGCGTCAAGGCGCCGCCGAGCGCCGACGAGCGGGTCGCCTTTCTTGGCCGTCTCGAGGAACTCGACGTGATTCCGGGCCAGATGATTGCCAAGGTGATCGTCAACACCCGCACCGGCTCGGTGGTGATGAACCAGTCGGTGATGCTCGAAAACTGCGCCGTCGCCCACGGCAATCTTTCGGTCGCGGTGAGCGCCGATACGTCGGCCGCGGGCGCGCCGGCCGCCATCGACATCAAGCAGGAGGGCGGCGCGCTGCTCAACGTCAAGACCGGCGCCAATCTCGCCGACGTGGTCAAGGCGCTCAATGCCCTCGGCGCCAATCCGCAGGACCTGATGGCCATCCTGCAGGCGATGAAGGCCGCCGGCGCCCTGCGGGCGGAGCTCGAAGTCATCTGATGGGCAGTTTTTGCCGGCCTGTTCCGTCGATTGCCGGCGGCAAGCCGGCGGGATCATCGGGCCAGCCATGACTTCCAACGCCGCCGTCCCTTCCGTTTTTGATCTGCAGAGTCTTTCGGCGCTGAAAAAAGGCGTCAAGGATTCCGATCCCAAGGCGCTCAAGGCCGCCGCCCAGCAGTTCGAGGCGCTGTTCCTGCAGATGGTTCTCAAGTCCATGCGCGACGCCACGCCGCACGAGGGCATGTTCGACTCCGAGCAGACCCGACTCTACGAATCCCTGCTCGACCAGCAACTGGCCCAGGTGATGGCCACCAAGGGCGGCACCGGCCTGGCGGCCGTGATCGAAAGGCAACTGTTGCGGTCCGCCACCGCGCCGGACGCGCTCCCGGACGCGCCGATGGGCCCGTTGCCCCTGATGCCCGAGGCGAAGCCGCATTCGCTGGCTCCGGGCAATGAGAGGGGCCTGCCCCTGGCGCCCATCGGCAATCCCGGCGGCTACCGGCTCGATGGCGTGCTCAATTCACCGGGGGCCTTGCCTGCCGCCCCCACGAGCCCTGTCCCGGGGGCCGTCGAGACCGTCCCGCCGCCCGGCGCCCGCGAGTTTGTCGCTCGTGTCTGGCCCCACGCCATGGAAGTCAGCCGCGCCACCGGCATTCCCGCGCACTTCATGGTCGCCCAGGCCGCACTGGAAACCGGCTGGGGCAAGTCCGAGCCTCGCCTGGCCGATGGTCAGCCCAGTTATAACCTGTTCGGCCTCAAGGCCGGCCGCTCGTGGTCCGGCGCGGTCGCCGAGGCCCAGACCACCGAGTATGTCGACGGCACGGCACAGCGCCAGACGGATCGTTTTCGCGCCTACGGTTCCTATGCCGACGCTTTTCGTGATTACGCCAGCCTGCTGCTGTCGTCGCCGCGCTACGCCGGCGTGGTCGGCACGCAGGATGCCGCCGCCTTCGCCCGCGGCCTGCAACAGGCCGGCTATGCCACCGATCCCATGTATGCCGTCAAGCTCGAGCGCATCATCGGCGGTAATACGCTAAGGACGGCTCTCGCCGGCTAGGTTCCTGGCACGACCGTTGCTATTTCTTCGGTAACCCCTCAGTGCTCGGCAGTTATTGCCGATATTGAAACTTACACGGAGATATCATGGGCAGCGGAATCCTGAATATCGGCGTCACCGGACTCAATGCCGCGCAGGCAGGTGTTCTCACCACCAGTCATAACATCGCGAATGCCTCGACCAAGGGTTTCTCGCGGCAGCAGATCGTCCAGACCACCAACGCGCCGATGTTCACTGGTGCCGGCTTTATCGGCCAGGGCACCAACGTCGAGACCATTCAGCGCGTCTACGACAAGTTCCTTAGCGGTCAGGTGCTGTCGGCGCAGACCGGCGCCGCCGAGATGGACAGCTATCTGGCCGAAATCAAGCAGATCGACCATCTGCTGGCCGACCCGGATGCAGGACTCAGTCCGGCCATGGCCGACTTTTTCAAAGGCGTGCAGGACGTCGCGGCCAACCCCCAGTCAATCTCCGCGCGTCAGGCCATGCTCTCGTCCAGTCAGGCGCTGGTGGGGCGCTTTCAGTCCATCGACCAGCGCCTGCGCGAGATACGGGATGGCATCAACGGCCAGATCACCGGCGAGGTCTCGCTGATCAATTCCTACGCGCAGCAGATCGCGAGCGTGAACCAGCGCATCATAGCCGCCGAGGCCTCCGGGCCGGGTCAACCGGCGAACGACCTGCTCGATCAGCGTGACCAGTTGATCGCCGACCTCAACAAGGAAATCCGCGTTACCACCCTGCAGCAGAGCGACGGCAGCTACAGCGTCTTCATCGGCAACGGCCAGGCGCTGGTGGCCGGGACGCTCAGCTACTCCATGCAGGCCGCCGCCGCGCCCGCCGACCCCGAGCGCACCATCGTCGCGCTGCGTTCGCCGAACGGTTCGACGGTCAACATGCCCGAATCCCTGCTGTCGGGCGGCAAGCTCGGCGGATTGATTGCATTCCGCAGCGAGTCGCTCGACCTGGCGCAGAATTCGCTGGGCCGGATCGCGATTGGCCTGGCACAGAATTTCAACGACATCCACCGGCTGGGTCAGAACCTGTCCGGCGGCCTCGGGGGCGCGTTCTTCAATGTGCCGACGCCGGTGGTGAATGCGGGTAGCGCCAACGCCAGCCAGGCGACGCTGTTGTCGGCACAGATTATCAACAGCGATTACCGCATCAGTTACAACGGCGGCACGTCTACCTACGATGTCGTGCGGCTGTCGGACAACTCGGCCGCGGGCGCCTTTGCGGCGGCTGCGTTCCCGATCACCGTCGATGGCGTGAAGATTTCCCTGGCATCGGGCGCCGCCGTCGCCGGCGACACATTCCTCGTCCGTCCGGCCAGTTCCGTCGGCAGTCGCGTGATTGCGGAGTCGGACAACACGGGCACGGCAGTGCTGGATTCCGCCGGATCGAACATCCAGGCGCTGACCACTTCGGACTACCAGCTCGCTGTCACGGCGGTGGACGCTGTCCCCAACTATACGTTCGCCCTGACCCGCCTCTCCGACAGGCAGACGTGGACCGGCAGCGGCACGGGCGCCACCGCTGCCCTGGCGGCGCAGGCCGCGCTGGCCGACCTGGCGACCAAGCAGCAGGTCGGCTTTCAGCTTGGCTTTTCGGGCACGGTGCCCTCGCTCAACGACAGCTTCGTCATCCAGCCGACGCGTGGCGGTGCCGGCAACATTTCGGTGGCGGTCACCGACCCGAGCGGCATCGCGGCCGCCCTGCCGATGCGGACGGCTGCGGCGTCCGGCAACACGGGGACGGCCGCCATCGACGCCGGCAGCGTGGAGGACAGGAGCTACCTGCCGCTGACGGCGCCGATCACCCTGACCTTCAACAGCACCACCAACCAGTTCGCGGTTTCCGGCGCCGTGCCGGTGGTGAGCAACATCGCCTACAACCCAGCGACCGCAAGCAGCAAGACCATCAGTTTCAACGGCCTGTCATTCACGATTTCGGGAACGCCACAGAATAACGACAGCTTCACGCTGTCGTCCAACAGCGGCGGCGTTTCGGACAATCGCACCATGCAACTGCTTGGCAACCTGCAAAACCTGAGTACGCTTGCCGGTACGCCGGGCAGCACCACTAGCGGCGCCAGCGCCAGCTACCAGTCGGCCTATTCGCAGATCGTCAGCCAGGTCGGCAACAAGACGCGCGAGGTCGAGGTGACGGGCAAGGCGCAGCAGACCCAAGCCGACCAGGCGCAGAGCGCGGTCGATCAGATCTCTGGCGTCAATCTCGACGAGGAGGCAGCCGATTTGCTGCGCTTCCAGCAGGCCTACCAGGCGTCGGCCAAGCTGATCGACACCGCGGGCAAGCTATTCGACGAGATTCTCGCCCTTGGTCGCTAACGGAGAAAATTCATGATCAGAGTCAGCAGCGGCATGATCTTCGATGCGGGAATCAGATCCATTAACACCCAGACCGCGTCCCTGCTGCACTTGCAGCAGCAGGTCGCCGCGGGAAGGCGCATCCTCACCCCCGCCGACGATCCCGTGAACGCGGCGCGTGCGCTCGAGGTCACCCAGGCGCAGGACATCACCGCCCAGTACTCGACCAACCACGACAACGCCAAGTCGGCGCTGGGGCTGGAAGAGGTGCAACTGACCGGCGTCAATGACATGATGGCCCGCCTCAAGGAGTTGACGGTGCAGGCCGGCAACGCCTCGCTGTCGGCCAATGATCGCCGCAGCGTGGCACTGGAACTGCGCGCCCGCTTCGGCGAGCTGCTGGGCATCGCCAACTCCACCGACGGCAGCGGCCAGTTCCTGTTCTCCGGCTACATGGGCAGCACCAAACCTTTCGATGCATCCATCGATGCGATGCTGCTGAACCCGGCGCTTGAGGTCGGCTATCAGGGCGACGACGGCCAGCGCCGGCTGCAGGTGTCGGCGACGCGCTTCCTCGAGGTCAGCGATTCCGGCAACGACGTTTTCAAGCGCATCCGCAACGGCAACGGCACCTTCACCACCGGCTACGCCGCGGCTAACACGGGAACGGCGATCATCGATGCGGGAAACGTAAACAATCCCGCGCTGTGGGCCGCGGTGCCGGCAGCCGCCAAGCAGAATGTCGAGGTGCGCTTCTGGAAGGATACCGGCGTAATCGGTAGCGTCGTGATCGGGGCGCCAACGCTCACGGCCGGTGTCGACGATCAATTCATGATCTCGGTGGCGGGTTCTACCGCGGCGACGGTGACGCTGCCGGCGGGAGCCTACGCCGACGCCGCGGCCCTGGCGACGGCGATGCAGATTGCGGCTAACACCGCCTTGGGCGTCTCACCGCCCGCATCCGGGTCGGCGGTCGCCACGGCCGACGCCAGCGGCCACATGATGCTGCAATCTCCCACCGGTCAGGTCATTACCATTTCGGCGGTACCGGGTAACACCGGGCTGACAACGATGTTCGGCACGCCGGTGGCCGGCAGCGGCGCGACCTATTACGATCTGGTCAATGTGACGGGCAACGTCTCCTTGCTGACCGGTGCTACTCCGACAGCATCCTTTCCCGGACCGACCGGTCTACGGCGCTACTACGATGGACAAGCGATCGCCTTCAACGGTTTGGTGGGCGCCACGGCCGATTACGGAATCAGCGTGACTATCGCCGGCAACCCGGCGGCGGGCGACAAATTCAGCCTGGCGCCAAGCACCAGTCAGAGCGTGTTCCGCACCCTGGCCAATGTGATCGGCACGCTGGAAAGCGGGCCGGTCGGTCCGGGCGGGCCGGCGAAGTACTCGAACGATATCGGCTTCGCCCTGACCAATCTCACCCAGGCCAACGAAAACATTCTGCGCACCCGCGCAGCCATCGGATCGCGCCTGAACGAGGTCGATTCGCTGTCGAGCGTGAATGAAGATATTCAGCTCCAGTACCAGCAGACTTTGTCCACCTTGCAGGATCTCGACTATGCCAAGGCCATTTCGGACCTGACGCGCAAGCAGACCGATCTGGAAGCGGCACAGCAATCCTTCGTTCGCGTTTCCAACTTGTCCCTGTTCAACTATCTATAGGGCTCGGCATGCGAACTCCCGTCATCGCCCTCGTTGCCGCCTGCACCCTGCTGGCGGCCGGCTGCGCCATCAACCAGGGCAGCAACTCCATCGACAGCCTGTTCAGTCCGATCGAGCGCAGGATTCCGGGCAGCGGCGCGCTGGTGCCGGACGCCACGGTGCAGGTGCTGCCCTCGTTCGGAATTTCGCTCGAGAAGCTGGTCTATTGGGGCGCCTATGCCGCCGCCGCCTACCTGATCCTCGACCCGCTGGCGCCGAACTGGCAGATCGAGGTGGCCGCGTTTCCCGGCGATCACGTTCATTTTTCGCTCCACATGAAACGCCACTACTCAGGCGGGGCTGGCGAGGCGCGCCAGGTCTTCCAGCGTCGCGCCAGGCAGATCGTGCGCGAGGGCGGTTACGAGGGCTATGAGGTGGTCGAGTACTCCGAGGGCCTGGAGTCCTCGGTGCTCGGCTCGCAGCGCATTGCCGAGGGTGTTATCCGGCTGACCAGGAAATTAGGGTAGTCCGGTGCTGGCGCGCATCACGGCGCGCATCAACTGGAATCCCTGGCTGAAGATTTCCTCCAGCGCGGCGCCGAAGTAGGGCAGCGACAGGCCGACGACGGCGAAGCCCGCGAACATGGTCACGGGAAATCCTATCGCGAAAAGGTTGAGCTGCGGCGCCACCCGCGCGAGCACCCCCATGGCGATGTTGGCGATCAGCAGCGCCACCACCAGCGGCAGCGAGATCAGTACCCCCGCGACAAAGATCATCGCCGCGCCCGACAACAGCTTGCCGAGGCCGGCCGCCTGGAAGGGCGTGGCCGACACTGGCCAGAGGGTGAAGCTCTCGGCCAGGATGTCGAGCAGCAGCAGGTGGCCGTTCAGCGCGAGAAAAGTCAGCGTCGCCAGCAGGCCGAAGAACTCGGTGACGACGGGCGTTTGCCCGGCGTTTTGCGGGTCGTAGAAAACGGCGAATGACAGGCCCATCTGCAGGCCGATGAGTTCCCCCGCGACATCCACCGCGGTGAATGCGATGCGCAGAGCGAAGCCCAGGAGAATGCCGATAATCATCTGTTGCGCCAGGATGGCTAGCCCGATCCAGGAGCCGGCGGGAACCGTCGGCATCGGCGGCAAGGCGGGTGTCAGCGCCAGCGCGATGGCCAGTCCCGTCATCAGCCGCAGCCGGCGCGGCATTGCGGCATTGTTGAAGAAGGGAGCGGCGGCCAGCAGCCCGAGGATGCGCGCCAGCGGGAAGAAAAACGCGACGATCCAGGCGTCGAGCTGAGCGCTGGTGATGGTGATCATTTCGCCGCTGGGCCGCCCCAAGGCGAAATGCGCGGCTTGCCCCTCCTTGGGGGAAGGGGCAGCGCACACAGTGAGCGTGGGGGGTTAACGGTCATGGTTGGCACCACCCCCGATGATGAAACCGTTCGCCCTGAGTAGCCCGCGCAGCGGGCGTATCGAAGGGAGCGGCGGCCAACTGCGGTTTCCGGAATCATTCAGCCTATCAGACTGGGAATCGCCTCGAACAGTCGCCGGATGTAGTCGGTCATCACGGTGATCATCCACGGCCCGGCGAGCACGAGGGTGACGAAGATCATGATCAGCTTGGGCACGAAGGACAGCGTGGCCTCGTTGATTTGCGTCGCCGCCTGGAAGATGCTGATCAACAGGCCCGTGACCAGCGCGGCAATGAACAACGGCGCCGAGACCAGCAGCAGCACCTCGATGGCCTGGCGGCCGATGTCGATGACGGTCGACGGAGTCATCGGTGGTCTCCGTTAACCGAAGCTCGCCACCAGCGAGCCGATGACCAGATTCCAGCCATCGACCAGCACGAACAGCATGATCTTGAACGGCAGCGCGACGATTACCGGCGACATCATCATCATGCCCATGGACATCAGCACCGAGGCGACCACCATGTCGATGATGAGGAAGGGGATGAAGACGATGAAGCCAATCTGGAAAGCCGTCTTGAGCTCGGAGGTGACGAAGGCCGGAATCAGCACGCGCATCGGGATGTCCTCGACCCTGGCGGGCCGCGATTGTTTGGCGATGCGGGTGAACAACTGCAGGTCGGCGTCGCGCACCTGCTTGAGCATGAAGCCGCGCAGTGGCACGGCGCCGCGGTCGAGCGCCTCGGAAAAATTGATCTTGTTCTCGGACAGCGGCAGGTAGGCGTCGGTATAGATCTTGTCGCTCACCGGCGCCATGATGAAAAAAGTGAGGAACAGCGCGAGGCCGACCAGTACCTGGTTGGGCGGCGAGGTCTGCGTGCCGAGCGCGTGGCGCAGCAGCGAGAGCACGATGATGATGCGAGTGAAGCTGGTCATCATCAGCACGATGGCGGGGATGAAAGTGAGGCCGGTGAGCAGCAGCAGCGTCTGGATCGACAGCGACCACTGGGTGCCGCCGCCCGACGCGGGCGAACTGGTGATCGCCGGCAGTGCCTGGGCGAACGCTTCCGGCGCGAATGGCAGGGCCAGAAGAAAAAGAAGCCTAGCGGACATTCTTGCGCTCGATGACCCGCCTGAGCCAGCCGGGAAAATCCCTGGACTCGGCGGCCGGTGGTTGCGGCAGCGCCTGCCGCGGGACTTCCGCCAATGCCGAGACGCGCCCCGGCGCGACGCCGAGCACCAACCAGGTCGAGCCGACCTCAAGCACGACGACGCGCTCGCGCGTGCCCACGGCCGTGGCGGCGACGACCTTCATCAGGCCGCCGGCGCCGCCGCGCGGCGCCGACAGCCGCTTGAGCAGCCACAGACTGCCGCCAAGCAGGGCGAACACCAGCAGCAGGCTGAGGATCAGTTGCAGCGCGCTGCCGCCGAGATCCGCGGTCGGCGATACCTGCGCAAAAGTCGGCGCTGGCGACACGGTGATCGTCAGGGCGGTCAGCAGGGTGGCAAACGATGGACGGAACATGGGCGGCGCTCGATGAATGGCGCGCCCAGCATAAAACGGCGGCCCCGCCGGAAATGGCGAAGCACACCCGAAAAGCCGGGACTACTCCGCGTTTAGGAGCCGATGTAGCGTTTGCGTCGGGCCGCCCCAAACAAACGCGGCCCGTCGGCGGAGCCGGCAACCCGCTCCCCAGCCAAAATTACGCTTCCCGTAACAATCGAGCGCAGCGAGCCACAAGTCGCCCCTCCCGCGAGGGAGTGGCTGGGGGAGGCGGGCCTATCTGTTCAATTTCTTCATCCGCTCCTGCGGCGTGATGATGTCGGTAAGGCGGATACCGAACTTGTCGTTCACCACCACTACCTCGCCCTGCGCGATCAGCGTGCCATTGACCAGCACGTCCATCGGCTCGCCGGCCAGGCCATCGAGTTCGACGATCGAGCCGTGGGCCAGTTGCAGCAGATTGCGGATGGAAATCTTGGTGCGCCCCAACTCCACGGTCAGGGCGACCGGAATGTCGAGAATCATGTCGAAGCCCTGCGACGCCATTGCACCACCGGCGCCGGCGCCGCCGCCGGAGAGCTGCTCGAAGATATGCGCTGGCTGGGCAGCGGGCGTCTCAGCTACCGCCTGCTCGCTCATCGCGGCAGCCCAGTCGTCTTCGGAAATCTGGCCTTCCGCGGCCTGGCCGGTTTCGCTCATTAGCGGCTCCTACGGCTGTACTTCATCCTGGGCCAGAAAACGCTCGATCTTCAGTGCGTACTGACTATTCTGCAATCCGTAGCGGCAATCCATCACCGGTACGCCATCGACCATTGCCTGCACGTGGTCGCCGATGCCGACGGGAATCACATCGCCGACTTTCATGTTAACGATGTCGCGCAGCGTCACCTGCGTGTGCGTCAGCGGCACCATCAGCTCGACCTCGGCCATCTTGAGGTTGCGCGTCAACAGGGTCGTCCACCGCTTGTCGGACGAGACCTGCTCGCTGTGCATGGTGCTGTAGAGCACGTCGCGGATCGGCTCGATCATCGAATAAGGGATGCAGATGTGCATCTCGGCGGAATTGCCCGACAGTTCCAGCGTGAATGTCACCGCCATCACGATCTCGGAGGGCGTGGCGATGTTGGCGAACTGCGTGTTCATCTCCGAGCGCACGTACTCGAATTCGACCGGGAATACCGGCTTCCACGACTTTTCGTACTCGGCGAAGACGACGTTGAGCAGGCCCTGGATGATGCGCTGTTCGGTGGCGGTGAAGTCGCGGCCCTCGACCCGGGTATGAAAGCGGCCGTCGCCGCCGAACAGGTTGTCGACGACGAGAAAGACCAGGTTGGGGTCGAAGATGAACAGCGCGGTGCCGCGCAGCGGCTTGACCTGGACCAGGTTGAGATTGGTCGGAACCACCAGGTTGCGGATGAACTCGCTGTACTTCTGCACGCGGATCGGGCCGACGGAAATCTCGGCGCTGCGGTGCATGTAGTTGAACAGGCCGATGCGCAGCAGGCGGGCGAAGCGCTCGTTGATGAGTTCCATCGTCGGCATGCGGCCGCGGACGATGCGTTCCTGCCGGCCGAGATCGTAGTTCTTGACCCCTCCGGTCTCCTCCTCGGCCGGCGCTTCGTCGGTCTCCCCGGTCACGCCCTTGAGCAGGGCGTCGACCTCTTCCTGGGAGAGAAATTCCTGGCTCATGCCTTATGCGAACCCACTTATTGGACGATGAAGGAAGTGAACAGCACCGCCTGCACCGAGTCCTCGGGATCGGCCTCGTCGGGGAAGCTGGCGGGCGCCTCGGCCGCCGCCTTCTTCTTGCCCTTGCCGACCTCCTTGGGGCCATCGATGATGCGGTTGATGGCGACACGGATCTCGTTGGAGAGCTGCTGCACACCCTGGGCGGTGGCTACGTCGGCGGATTTCTTGGCGGACAGGATCAACAGCACCCGGTGACGTATCTCCGGTGTGAATTGCTTGATCTTGTCGCCGAGCGGCGCGTCGAGCACGCGCAATTCGGGCGTCGTCTGCAGGTAGGACTCGCCGCCCTCGGACTGCAATTTGACGGTGAAGGGATCGAGCTTGACGAAGACGGGCGGCGCTTCCTTGTCGTCCTTCTTCGCCTTCTTCGCTTTCTGCACCTTGGCTGGCGCCTCTTCGCCGTCGACGGCCTCCTCGTCGGCGTGGCTGCCCTTCTTCGTCAGGAAGAAGGCGGCGCCGCCGCCACCCAGCACCAGCACGACGACGCCGATGATGATGAAGAGCAGCAGCTTCTTCTTGGGCGCCTCCGGCGCCTCGGTGCCTTCCGCGGCCTCTGCCTTTTTCGCGTCTGCCATTCAGTGTTCTCCGATCCTAACGATCAAGCTCATGCCGCAGTCATGCAAAGACGTCGATGATCCCGCGACCGCTGCGCAACCAAGCCGTCGGCGAGTTCGCCGCGAGCCCGGGCGCCATGGCGCCGGTGTCGTGGCCGGCGGCCACGGCATTGCCGCGATTATCCCTGTTTTCGTCGCGTGGCGGCGATTGCCGCGGTGATTCGGAACCGACCTGCGCCTGGCCGAGGTTGATGCCGGACTCCTGCAGCACCTCGCGCAGGCGCGGCAGCGCATTCTCGATCGCGTCGCGCACCGTGGCGCTGGCCGAGGTGAAGATGGCTGTCGCCTGTTCGCCGCTGACCGACAGCGATACCTCGATCCGGCCCAGTTGGGGCGGCGTCAGGACGATATCGGCGTGCTGTTCCCGTTTGTTAACCATCCAGGCGAGGCGGTTGGTGAATTCACCATCCCATTGCCGAGTGCCGAGCGGAGCCTCGATGCGAACGGCCTGTTCGGCCGCGCGGGGAGCATTTGCTTGTGCCTGCGGCAGGGCATCGGCGCGGGAGCCCGGATTTTCCGTGGCGACGGTGGCAAGGCATTCCTCGGCCTTGCCCGCCGTGAAGGCGGATCGCCCACCCGTGTTGGTATCGACTGTCGCGGCAAGAATTGCCGTCGCATTGGCAACATTTGTTGCCGCCGTCGGGTGACCTTGCGGCGTCTCGCCAGCGCCCCGAAGGACGTCTCCTTGGGGGGCGACGACTTCTTGCCTTGCCTGGCCCGGCTGGAGGGCGATCGCGGGCAGAGCGAGCGGAACCACGCTGGAAGGATCGACGGCCGGCGGTTGCGGGGTTTCGAAGTCGGGCAGATCCACGGCCATGATGACCCCCGCGCTTTCCGTGGGAACCTGAAGACCGGCATCGGGCGTGATGGGCTGAGCCACCATCCCCAGCAGCAGCAAAATGGTGTCGGCGGGCACTTCCGCATCGGCGGGGAACTCCACTGCGGCGGGGAACTCCACCGCGGCGGGGAGCTCCACGAATGCTGGAACCGGCATCGGGATCTGGGCAGCCAGTTGTTCCTGCAGCACGGTAGCGAAGGGCGCGCCTTGCGTTGCGTCACCGGCGGTATCGACCGCTGCGCTGGCATTGCTGGCAGTGGCGGCGGTAGCGGTCGGCGTGGGCGCCGGGGGGGCAAGGGCAAGAGTGGGCATGGTCTGATCCTGTTCGGGGACGTGACTCGTCGGTCACCCCAATGCAAGGCTCATGCCTGATCTGTTTCTTTTCGGCTGGCAGCTTGGGCTGTATGCTCGTCGAGCGCTTTCTGTTCCCGTTTTAGTTCGGCGTAGTCGACGCGGGACTGGTGGCGTTGCGCCAGGGTATCGAAGGCCTTGACCCGGCCGCGCTTGGCGATCCATTCCTCCTTGCCTTCCGCGGTACGCTGGCGGCTGGCCTCGACCATGGCCTCGGCCTGATCGATGGCCGTGTCGAGGCGACCGAAAAAACTCTGGAAGTTGTGCCAGGTGTCGCGTCCCAGCCCGCCCTTGGCCGCCTCGAGGAAGCGCGCGTGATACTCGGCGCGGTAATCCACCAGCATCCGTAGCCGCTCCTCGGCCGCTTGCTCGCCGGTGATCAACTCGCCCAGACGGCGCGTGGCCTCGTCGAGGCGAAGCTGCGAAAGATCGAGAATGGGCTGGAGTGGGAAATTGCTCATGGACAGCGACCGGCAAACCGATTCTACGCCTGCTGGAACAGGGCATTGAGCTGGGCGAGACTGTCCGCGCTGGTGGCACGCTCGCCGATCCCCTGCTGCAGGAAGGCTTCCATCCGCGGCAGCAGCACGATGGCGCGGTCGAGCAGCGGATCGGAGCCCTTGGCATAGGCGCCGACGGACAGAAGGTCGCGGGCGCGCTGGTGGCGCGAATAGAGTTGCTTGAAGTTGCGCACCTGCTCGAGGTGGCCGGCCTGGATCAGGCTGGTCATGGCGCGCGAGATCGACTGCTCGATGTCGATGGCAGGATAGTGGCCGGCGTCGGCGAGGCTGCGCGAGAGCGCGATGTGGCCGTCGAGAATGGCGCGGGCGGAGTCGGCAATGGGATCCTGCTGATCGTCGCCCTCGGCCAGAACGGTGTAGAAGGCGGTGATCGAACCGCCGCGTTCGGGGCCGTTGCCGGCGCGCTCCACCAGTTGCGGCAGGCGGGCGAAGACGGAAGGCGGATAGCCGCGCGTTACTGGCGGCTCGCCGATGGCCAGCGCGATTTCGCGCTGGGCCATGGCGTAGCGTGTCAGCGAGTCCATGATCAACAGCACATGCTTGCCCTGGTCGCGGAAATGCTCGGCCACCGTGGTCGCGTAGGCCGCGCCCTGCAAACGCATCAGCGGGCTGACGTCGGCCGGCGCCGCCACGACGACCGAGCGGCGCAGCCCGTCGCGGCCGAGGTTGAGCTCGATGAATTCCTTCACCTCGCGGCCGCGTTCGCCGATCAGGCCGACGACGATGATGTCGGCCGCGGTATAGCGTGCCATCATTCCCAGCAGCACGCTCTTGCCCACGCCGGAGCCGGCAAAAAGGCCGAGGCGCTGGCCGCGGCCGACGGTGAGCAGCGCGTTGATGGCGCGGATGCCGACATCGAGCGTGTGGTCGATGGGCGCGCGCTGCAGCGGATTCACCGGCCGGCTCACCAGCGAGCGGGTCAGCTTGGCGTGGAGCGGCCCCAGCGTGTCGAGTGGCTTGCCGTTGCCGTCGACGACGCGGCCGAGCAACTGGTCGCCGACCGGCAGGTGCTTGGCGCGGTCGAGCGTGCGCCGCTGCAGGGTATGCGGCAGGCGGAAGCGCGGCGGGGACGGTGGCGGCTCGAGCGGCGTGACGTGGGCACCGGGGGCGAGGCCGTAGACATCCTCGGTCGGCATCATGTAGAGCTTCTCGCCGGCGAAGCCGACAATCTCGGCTTCCACGCTGCCGTTGTCCGGTGCTTCGATGCGGCACCCCGAGCCCAGCGGCAGCTTGAGCCCGGCGGCTTCCATGACCAATCCATTGATGCGCGTCAGCCGTCCCGACAATTCGAACGGCTGCGCATGAGCTACCTGGCCGCGACAGTCGGCCAGATACCGCGACCAGAGTTCGCGGCTGCTACTCATTCCTTCGCGGGCTCCGTATCGGCGGGTTGCCACGCCGACTCCAGCCCCAGGCCCTCGAGCGTGCGCCGCCAGCGCGTGGCGACGGTGGCGTCGATGTGGCTGCCGCCGGCCTCCAGCACGCAGTCACCGCGCGCGAGCTTGGGGTCCTCGTGGATGCGATGGCCGGCATGAGTGAGCTGGTCGCCGAGATAGGAGCGGGCCAGCGAGGCATCCTCGGGGTTAAGAAAAATCGCCGCGTGCTGGTGCGGCAGCAGCGCCAGTGCCTCGCGTATGACATTGAGCAAAATCGCGGGCTGGGCCGACAACTCGCTGCGCGCCACCTGCCGCCCGATCTCCACCGCCAGCGCCAGCAGTTCCTCCGCCACCTGGTCTTCCAGGCCATTGAGAGCCGCGTTGAGCCTGGCCGCCGCCGTGGCCAGTTTCTGCGCCTCTTCGCGCGCCTTGGCCTGGCCCTCGCCGTAGCCGGCCTGATAACCTTCATGCCGCGCCCGTTCGTGGATCTGTTCGAGTTCCTCGACGGTCGGCGGCTTGGCGGCCGGCGCCGCGTCCTTCTTCGGCACGGCAGCCGGCTTGGCGGCTTCGTCGAAGGCGGCGAGTTCCCAGCGTTCCCAGGCGGTGAGGTTGGACATGGGTCTATGTCCTCAAAGGGCCGCCCCAAGAGGACAGGCATCCACCCGTGGGGGGCGGCGAGCAAATGCGAGCGTGGGGGGCCATCATCGTCAGACCATCTGATCTTCGCCGCCCTTGCCGCCGAGCACGATCTGCCCCTCGTCGGCGAGGCGGCGGGCGATCTTGAGGATTTCCTTCTGCTCGTTCTCGACCTCGGACAGGCGTACCGGCCCCTTGGCCTCGAGGTCTTCCCTGAGCATCTCGGCGGCGCGCTGCGACATGTTCTTGAAAATCTTCTCGCGCAGCTCCGGCGGCGCGCCCTTCAGCGCCAGGATCAGCGAGTCGGACTGCACCTCGCGCAGCAGCAACTGGATGCCGCGGTCGTCGACATCCATCAGGTTCTCGAACACGAACATCTCGTCGAGGATCTTCTGCGCCAGCTCCGGGTCGTATTCGCGCACATTGTCGACCACCGAGGTTTCCACCGCCTGGCCGACGAAGTTGAGTATTTCCGCGGCATGACGCACGCCGCCCATCGCCGCCTTCTTGACGTTGCCCGCGGCGCCGGCGAGCAGTCGCCGCATCGCCTCGTTGAGTTCCTGGATCGCCACCGGCTGCACGCCGTCGAGCGTGGCGATGCGCAGCAGCACGTCGTTGCGCAGGCGCTCGGTGAATAGCTTGAGAATCTCGCCGGCGTGGTCGTAATCGAGATGGACGAGGATGGTGGCGATGATCTGTGGGTGTTCGTTGCGAATCAGGTCGGCCACGGTGGCCGCGTCCATCCACTTGAGGCCCTCGATGCCGGCGGTGTCGCCGCCCTGCATGATGCGGGCGATCAGATTGGCCGCCTTGTCGTCGCCGAGCGCCTTGGTCAGCATGGCCCTGATGACGTTCTCGTCGACGGTGAGCGGGCTGCCCTTGGCCGTCTGCTGGGCCAGTTCGTCGAGAATGGCTTCCACCTTGTTGCGCGGCACGGCCTTTATCGCCGCCATGGCGTGGCCGAGCTTCTGCACCTCCTTCGGGCCAAGGTGCTTGAGAATCTCGGCGGCCTCGTCCTCGCCCAGCGACAGCAGCAGCATGGCGCTTTTTTCGACGCCGTCCTCAGCGCTGCTCGCCGCCACCGACCCACTCCTTGATCATGTTGGCCATCATCTTCGGATCCTGCTTGGCCATCTCGCGCGCGGCACCGAGCTTGTGCTCGTAGCTCATGCGGTGCTCGACGGACTCGGCCATTCCGCGCTGTTCCGTGGACGGGATCGGCGCCGGCGGCACCATGGTGGCGAGGCGGTCGAACATCGGTCGCAGCAGCCGGGTCCAGGTCAGCCAGGCGATCACGCCGAAGGCCAGGTACTTGCCCAGTTCCTTGAGCAGCGCCAGTAGTTGCGGATCCTTCCAGATCGGGCTGTCGGGCACGACTTCCTTTTCCGGCGGAGTGAAGGGAGCGTTCGCCACGTTGAGCGTGTCGCCGCGCGCCTGCGAGAAGCCCATCGCCTCGCGCACGATATCGCCCATCTGCTTGATCTCGGCGGCGGAAAGGGGCACGGCCTTGCCCGGCTTGCCTTCCTTGTCCAGTGGCCGCTTGTGGTTGAGTACCACGGCCACCGACAGACGGCGGATGCCGCCGGGCATGCCCTTGGTATGGCGCACGGTCTTGTCGACCTCGAAATTGGTCGTCGCATTCTTGGTGAAGTTCAGCGGCAGGCGATTGGCGGTGGCGCCCGCCGCGCCTGGCGTTCCCGGCGCGGTCAACGGTGCCGTGGCGGGCACCGGGGGCTGGTTGACGAGCGCGCCCGGTACACCGGCGGCATCCGGCGAACTGGTCGCGGCCTCGGCTGTCTGCAAGCTGCGGACAGCGGTCTCGGGGTTGGGGTTGGGCTTGTAGCTTTCGGCCAGCTGTTCGCTCTGCGAGAAATCCACGTCGGCCGTGACGCGAGCTCGTACGTTGCCCGCGCCCAGCATCGGCGCGAGGATCTCCTCGATGCGCTTGATATAGGCCTGCTCGATTTCGCGGACATACTTGAGTTGCGTCGGGTCGAGGCCGGCGTTCTTGAGCGAATCCTGCTGCTGCGAAATCAGGTTGCCGTCCTGGTCGATGACGCTGACATTGCCGGGATGCAACTGCGGCACCGACGACGACACCAGGTGCACGATGCCGGCGACCTGGGCCGCCTCGAGCCCGCGGCCGGCATGGAGGTTGATCAGCACCGAGGCCGAGGGCTTCTGCTCGTCGCGGAGGAAGGCGGTCTGCTTCGGGATGGCCAGATGCACCCGTGCTCCGCGCACGGCGCCGAGCGACTGGATCGAACGCGCCAGTTCGCCCTCGAGTCCGCGCTGATAGTTGATCTGCTCGGCGAACTGGCTGATGCCGAGCTTCTGGTTCTCCATCAGCTCGAAGCCGACCAGGCCGCCGCGCGGCAGGCCCTGCGAGGCCAGGCGCAGCCTCGCATCATGCACCATGGTGCCGGGCACCATGATGGCGCCTCCGCCCTCGGAATACTTGTAGGGAATGTTCTGCTGCTGCAGCGCGGTGATGATCTGGCCGCCATCCTTCTCGGAGATGTTGGTGAACAGAATGGAGTAGGGCGGATCCTTGGTCCACAGCCAGGCGCCGACGATGACCGCGATGCCGAAGGCGAGCACCAGCATTGCCGCCATTTTCTGGCGGGGTTGCAGGCGATGGAAGGCCTCGAATGAGATCGGGAAAGCGCTTGCCTGTTCCGCAGTAGCCATTATTTGTAAGTAATCAAGCCCATTTATGCCGCTGCCGGATTGTGGACTGCCCTGGCAAGAGCGGTTCCGGCAAGAAGCGGCAAATATTGCCGCCATTTCGACCCATGTTGGGGTGGGGTAAGTCTGCCATCATCGCCCCAAATGACGAGCCCCTCCCGCTCACTCTGTTTGCTGCCCCCCCCCCTCGAAGGGGGTGGGCCGCGTTTGCCGCTTTCGGGCGGCCCGGCGGCGGCATGACCGTCTCGGAAACTCCCGCCACCGCGGCCTCGGTGGCGCCCGTGCTCGATCAGGCGAATCTTGCCGAAGCTTTCCGCATATTCAATCAGGCGTCGGAGGAATTGTCGTCGGCCTACACGGCGCTGCAGGGACAGGTGGCGACGCTCTCGGCGGAACTGGCCGCCGCCAACGGCGCGCTGCGCCAACAATATCAGGAAAAGGCCGCGCTGACAGAACGACTTTCGCACCTGCTCGACGCGCTGCCCGCCGGCGTCATCCTGCTCGATGCCGAGGGGCGCACGGTCCAGGCGAATCCAGCGGCCGAGGTCGTGTTCGGCGCGACCTTGTCGCGGCTTGCCTGGCCGCAAATCGAGGACAGGCGACTTGTGCCCACGGACACTCCGGGCGAGTACGCGCTGGCCGACAAGCGCCTTGCCGTGACCGTCACTCCGCTCGACTCGGCCGGCGGGCGCATCGTGCTGCTGCACGACGTCACCGAGACCCACCGACTGCGCGTGCAGGCCGAACGCAACGAGCGCCTGGCCGCGATGGGCGAGATGGCCGCGCAGCTTGCCCACCAGTTGCGCACGCCGCTGGCCGCCGCGCTGCTCTACGCTGGCAACCTGGAGTTGCCGGAACTTCCCGAAAAGAGCCGCGTCAGCATCGCGCAGAAGACCGTCGAGCGGCTGAAGGCGCTGGAGCGCCTGATCCAGGACACGCTGATGTTCGCCCGCGGCGAGGTACTGGGACGTGAAGCATTTTCCGTGGTCGACCTGATCGCGGAACTGCGACACACCTTCGATCCCCTGGCGCGGGCACGTGGCATTGCGCTTGTCGTGGGCAGCGAGGCCGGGGTCGAGCATATCAACGGTAACCGCAAGGCCCTGGTTGGCGCGCTGACCAACCTGCTGGAGAACGCGCTGCAGGCGGTCGATGCCGGCGGCGAAGTCACGCTGGCCGTGCGTCGGGAAGGCGATCGTCTGGTGCTGGCCGTGCGCGACAATGGCCGCGGCATCCCCGTCGACACGCTTTCCCGCATGTTCGAGCCCTTTTTCACGACCCGCGGTGACGGCACCGGCCTGGGCCTGGCCATCGCCCGTGGCGTCGCCCGTGCCCACGGCGGAGGCATCGATGTTCGCTCCGAACTCGGCGTTGGCACCGAGTTCATCCTGACCCTACCCCTCGCGGCGGAGCCCGACCATGACTGAACCCCTGAATCTGCTGGTCGTCGAAGACGATCATGCCCTGCGCGATGCCCTGCTCGTTACCCTCGAGGCTGCCGGTCATCGCGCCGTGGGCGCCGCCGATGGCCCCGCCGCGCTGACGCTGCTGGGCCGCGAGCGTTTCAACATGGTGATCTCCGATCTGCGCATGGCACCGATGGACGGCCTGCAACTGCTGGCGGAAATCCGCGCGCGTGTCCCCGGCCTGCCGGTGCTGCTGATGACCGCCTTCGGCGACGTCGACCGCGCCGTGGCCGCCATGCGCGGCGGCGCCTGCGACTTCATGCTCAAGCCCTTCGAGCCGCGCGCCTTGCTCGACCAGATCGCCCGCTACGCCACCCAGCCGCCCGAGGCCGAAGGCGTCATCGCCGCCGATCCGAAGACGCGCGATCTGCTGCTGCTCGCCGCGCGGGTGGCGCGGACCGACGCCACCGTGCTGCTCACCGGCGAGTCCGGCACCGGCAAGGAAGTGTTTGCGCGCTACATCCACGACCAGTCCAACCGCAAGAGCGGCCCCTTCGTCGCCATCAACTGCGCGGCGATCCCCGACAATCTGCTCGAGGCCACGCTGTTCGGCCACGAGAAGGGCGCCTTCACCGGCGCGCAGAGCGCCCAGGCCGGCAAGTTCGAGCAGGCCAACGGCGGCACCCTGCTGCTCGACGAGATTTCAGAGATGCCGATGGCATTGCAGGCCAAGCTGCTGCGCGTCCTGCAGGAACGCGAGGTCGAGCGCGTCGGCGGCAAGAAGCCGGTGGCCGTCGACCTGCGCGTCATCGCCACCTCCAACCGCGACATGGCGACCGAGGTCGGGGCCGGGCGCTTCCGCGAGGATCTCTACTACCGCCTCAACGTCTTTCCGCTGCGGATCCCGGCCTTGCGCGAGCGGCCGGCCGACATCGTGCCGCTGGCGCGCCATTTCTGCGTGCTGCACGGCCAGCGTCTGGGCAAGGTCGCGCGGCTGGCTGCCTCGGCCGAGGCAATAATTGCCGCCCATGCTTGGCCGGGCAACGTGCGCGAGCTCGAGAACCTGATCCAGCGCGCCACCATCCTGGCACTTGGCGACACCATCGACGCCGCGCAACTGATGTTCGGGCCGGGGTCCGCGCCGGCTCCGGCGGCTCTTGCCGCCGTCCTCCCGCCAGTCCCACGGGAATTCCCTTCGGTCACGCCGGCTTTCGCGGCCGTGCCAGTCGAGGCGTCGCCTGCTCCCGGCCGCGCCGCCGTGTCCGGAACCCCCGGCCAGCCCGCCAACATGAAGGATGTGGAACGTAGCCACATCCTCGAAACCCTGGCCAAGGTCGGCGGTTCGCGCAAGAAGGCCGTCGACCTGCTGGGCATCTCGGAGCGCACGCTGCGCTACAAGCTTGCCCTCTACCGCGAAGAGGGTTTCCTGCCTCCCGAAGAATAAGTCGCTGTAACGCTCAGGCAGGCGATTTGCTTGTAAGGCATTGTTTTAACTAACGTACCGTGAGCCGTGAGCCGTGAGCCGTGAGCCGTGAGCCGTGAGCCGTGAGCTTGTCGAACGGTCGAACGGTCGAACGGTCGAACGGTCGAACGGTCGAACGGCAAGCTTCGCGCTGATCTACCGTTCGCGGTGAGCTTGTCGAACCGCACGCTCCCTTCGACAGGCTCCCTTCGACAGGCTCAGGGCGAACGGGGAGGGGCGAACGGCTCAGGGCGAACGGGGAGGGGCGAACGGGGAGGGGCGAACGGTCGAACCATGATCGGGCTGGGCGCCCGCCGCCGTTTTCAGGTTCAAAGGGCAATGACCACCTGAATCGTTGCCAATCGCTAAAGATTGTCGCTAAAGATTTGCCAATCCGCGTGGTTTGGCATATCGTTTGCTAGTGGAAGCTCGGTACCCTCTTTTTCTGATGCACGACCATGGCGATTGATACCGGAAATATTGAACAGATGCTCTCCGAGCTGCGCTCGGCGTCGTCTGTCGCCCAAGGCAAGCCGGCCGACAAGGCGCAGGCTCCCGGTGGCGTCGATTTTTCGCAGGCACTCAAGTCCGCCATCGACCAGGTCGGCCAGGCCCAGCAGCAGGCGCAGCAGATGACGCAGGACTTCGCCTCCGGCCAGAGCAACGTCAACCTGCAGGACGTGATGATCAACCTGCAGAAGGCCAATCTCTCCTTCCAGCAGATGGTCCAGGTCAGGAACAAACTCGTATCGGCCTATCAGGACATCATGAACATGCAGGTCTGACGTCTGCCGCTCCTCGTGTCTTGCTGGCGGCCACCCGGGTGGCCGCTTCTGTTTTGTGCGCCATGCCTGGCGCACGAAGAAAAAAGCCAGGCAGAAGCCTGGCTTTTGAAATCGAAGGCGCCACCGAATCTTCGGCACCCTGCTGTCGCAGACCTTATGGCGGCGGCAGTATCGGTGCGGGTACGGGTACGGGTACGGGCGCGGGTACGGGTGCAGGTACGGGTGCGGGTACGGGTGCAGGTACGGGTGCAGGTACGGGCGCGGGTACGGGTGCAGGTACGGGTGCGGGCATCGGGCCACCTGTCGTCGTGATCGGCGGCGGGGGCGGCAATGTGCCGGGGGTCTGCGCTACCGGAGGCATATAGCCGCCCGGCGGCGTGTAGGCGCCGACCATGGTCGTTCCGCTGGCCATTGTCGGCGTATAACCGGCCGGCATGCTGGTCCCCGAAGTCGGCGCCTGGATGACGCCGCCCAGTCCGACTTGCCCGATGAATGGCGGCGGCTGCAACGTCATGGTGCCATCCGTGTTGAGCACGGCGCCGGGCGGGAGCATTGCGCCGGCCGGAGGGGCCGGTACCACGATCGAGCCATTCGCGTTCATGCGCAAAGGCATCGGTGGAGGAGTAAACCCGTTGGCTGGAGGACGCGGCAACGTCATGCCGCCTTGTGCGTTTTGCAGCGTGCCTGTCGGGGCTGTCCAAGTGGACGGCGGCGTCACCCCCGGTGGAATGGCCGTTCCCGGAATAATAATCGCGCCACTTGCCAACACTGTCGTGCCTTCAGGCAGGCCACTGGTTGGCAACAGCGTACCGGGCGGCAGCATGATGCCGTCGGGTATCGTCACGTCGCTTGGAACCGTGGCCGTGGCCGGAATATTGACGCCCGGAGGAAGATGCGTGCCCGAGGGAATGCTGTAATGCTCGGGGATGCGCACGCCAGGTGGCAGCGTCATCCCGCCCGGAATTTGCACGTTCGACGGAATCGCGAACTGATTGGGCAGGCTTACGGTTGCCGAGAGCGTTGTTCCCGTTGGTGGAGTGAAGGTGGAAGGCAAGGTCATCTCCCCGGTTTCCTGACCGGCCACCACGGGGGCAAATGCCGTCCCATCGGGGAAAACAATGGTTCCGTCGGACTGTATCTGCACGCCCTTGTTGGAAGGATCGCGGACGTAGCCCTGCTGGGCGGTCGGCGGCTTGAACGGCAGATACGTTCCTATGCCATTGATCTTTAGCGTTCCATCGGACAGAACCTGGACGACATCGGCGGGAATGCCGGCATCCAGCACAATCTGCGACAACATCTCTTCCGCGGTCAGCGGAGGCACCGTGACACCCGTGGGCAGAGGCACGCCGGAAAATGGAACGAAACCCGCCGGCGGCGAGAAGTCGGGCGGCAGCGAATTCCCCGCCATCGGCACCAGGCTGTCAGGCAGGTGAGGCATCTCCCCCAAGCCCCTGATGATGGGGGCGAACTGCAGATTCCCCCAGACCAACGAGCCGTCGTTGTTGAACGACGGCATGCCCGCAGGTTCGACGGATGCCGAATAATTGGGTGGCAGCAAAGGCACGAAACGCATCTCGCCAAGTTCAAGGCTACCATCGCTGCCCACGGTAATCCCTGCCTGCTGAGCGGCCTGGGTGACATTGGCGGGCAACTGCGTCGCGCTCGCGGTTCCGAACATCATGCCGATCGAAAGCGCAAGCACTCTCAATTTAGTTCGATTTCTCATGACTGACTCCTCTTATTTAGCAGCGTATGTAACTGTTCAGGGGTCATTACCCATTGAAATATAACGATAACCCCGTTCGGCCTGAGCTTGTCGAAGGCCGGTATCGGCGCGAAATCTGCGGTTCGACAAGCTCACCGCGAACGGAAGTCTACTTAATACAATGACTTACAAGAAAAGCACCTACCTGAACAGTTAGTTAGCAGCGCATTTTCATTCTTGTTCCGGGGAGAGGCATTGTCAAGGGCATTTGTTGCGACATTGTTGCGACAGGGCATTTGCCGTGAAAAAGTACCGCGGGTGACGCCGCGGTTCGAGCAGATGCCTGGGTCAGTTCATCCCCGTCTCGCGCGCCTTGCGCTCGCGCTCGACCTTGATGATGTAGCGCTGCACCAGGGTCAGCATCGGTCCGGACAGGTTCTTGAACTGGGAGCCGGCGCGCTTGACGTTGGAGCCATTGCGCAGCGTGATCTCGAACACATTGCAAACCTTGATGGTCGCGACGACGATGCCGACTTCCGGCAGCTCGAGACGGCAGTTGGGAAACTCCGCGTCCGCCTGGAAACCGATATCTTCGGGCGGGACCATGATCGCCATGCCGCCGCCACTGATATCGACCACCTTCACCTCGGTCTGCGCGCGGCTGCCGTCGGCCTTCTCGTAGGGCAGGATGCAGCGCAGCGGCCGCGCGATCGGCACCGTCAAACGGAAAAATTCGCGCCGCTGCAAGCGCAGCACGGTTTCGGGGAAGGCAGCCCTGAATGCCGGACGGCCCTCGTGGCTCACCTCGGTCACGCCGCGCAGGATGAACTGGATTTTCACCTTTTCGAGTTGCGTGGCGCAGAAGAGCTTGTCCGTCTCCAGCGCCTTCCGGTTCATGGCGGGGTCGCTGCCGTAATCGAGAATGATCGTGTTTTCCCCGATGGCCACCAGCGTCGTCAACAGAAAGTCGCGGCCTTCGTTGAAATAAATGGTGATGCGCGCGGCCACGGGCAGCAGGGCACGCAGAACGAAAATAATTTCGCTTTTGGCGTTCAGAAGATACTGGCTGTAGTCGCCCGGCTCGAGCAATTCGGGCGCGGATGATGACAGAACGGAGGGGGGTGGCGGTTCGCTCATGGCGTTCGGAGGTGACACGGATGCATTCTACCAGTACATCTTTTTCCGGGGGTCAGCCGGTGGCATTCGCGGCGCCCCCCTTCCGCTCGACGCGGTAGAGCCAGGCCAGCAGCTCCGCCACGGCAATGTAAAGCGCCGGCGGAATGTGGTCGTCGAGATCGACCTGCGCCAGCAGGGCCACCAGTTCGGGCGACTCATGCACATAGACGCCATGCTCGCGTGCCCGCGCGATGATTTCCCTGGCGATCAGGCCGCGGCCCTTGGCCACCACGCGCGGGGCGCCATCGCCCGGGGCATAGGCCAGGGCGATGGCGAGCGCCCGCTCGTCCTTGCCGGCCGGATTACTCGTACTCATGCTTCACCTGCATCGCCAGCAGCGGCAGACCCGCTTCGCCCAGCGCCGCCGCCAGCGCCGGGATCTCGTTGTGCAGGTCCGTCGCGCTCGCGCCTCCGGGGGTGGTCAGCGCGATGCGGATGCCGGCGGGCTCGACCTGCAGAGTGGCATCGACCCGCCCCAGCCGCGGCGTCGTCAGCGACAGCGTGGTGCGCCAGCGCCCGGCGCCCTCCTCATCCTTCCCGGCGGCATTGCCGCCTGCATCTTCCGGCCTTTCCCACTCGATCTGCCAGTCCATGTTCTGCCCCGGCCAGACCTCGCCGTGCCACATCAGGCGCTGGCCGGCCGCGGCTTCGAGCTGCTGCTGCACCAGCGGGCGCAACTCCTCGGGCACCGACTGGCCCGGGGAAAAAGTCGGCCCTGGCGGTACGGCGCTATTGGCGGCGGAAGTCTTCGCGGCGGCCTCCTCGCCGCCGAACAGTCCGCCGAGCAGGGTGGTGACCCCCGTGGCGCGTGGCGCGGCTGGCGCAAGCTCGGCGTTGCGGGAAGACGCCTGCTCCGGCGCGATGCGATGGGCAATCAGCAGATCCGGCGCCGAGTGGCGCCCCTGAGGCTCATGCAGCAGGCTGGCGAGCGGCAGCTTGCCGGTCACCCATTGCGCCTGGTGCGATTCGTAGAACAGGCCGCTTTGCGCCACCGCGCTTTTCAGCGCCGGCAGCAGATCGTGGGCACCTGTCGGCGGCTGCGAGAGCAGCGGCTGGCCGCGGTTGAGCGGCGCCGGCGTCGGTGTCTCGCCCTCGGCCACCAGCAGCTTGCCGATCATCTGTCCCGCCGCCGACAGCCGTGAAAATTGATAGACCTCCTGCGCGCCATCGGCCGTCGCCTGCGGCGCAATCCGGGCGATCACGGCGCGGGCAGAGCGGTCGATTACCACCAGTTCCAGCAGGTCGCCGGCCTTGGCGCCTTCCGGCAACTGCAGCGTCAGCATCTTGCCGGCCACCATCGCCTTGTAGGTGTTCTCCGGCAGCGCCTCCTGGATGCGCGCGGTGAAGGCCTGGCCGATCTGGAGGTCCGGCAGGTCGGCCGGGATCGGCCGCACCGGGCCGAGCGGCTGCAATTGCGCCTCTATCTGCGCCCGCAGTTGCACGCCAACGTCGGGGGGGATCAGGGCCATGGCAACACCCTGGAGTCAGCGGCAGGGGAGGCAGTCATGGTGGCGAGCCGCGCCACCCGCGTTCAGCCGGCGGCGCCGTAGGCGCGCTCGACTTCCCTGCGCTTGTTGGTATTGCCGAGAAACTGCCGCACATGCTCCATCCACGGCTCGGTGTGGCGGCGGACTTCAGCGTCGTCATTGAGCACGCGCTGGATGATGGCGGCCTTGAGCGCCTTGTCGGCGGCACTCAGCGTTGCGTTCGCGTCATCTCCGGCGATCAACGAATCGCGCAGCGCCGACACGGTCATTTCGAGGGAAACGAGGGCATCCCAGTCCTGCACCCGGGCCGCCTCGACCATGCGGGCCGAGAGCGCGCTCATTTCCTTGTAGGTTTCGATCTGGGGAGGCATCGGCAGCATGGTAGCCATCAGGCGGCCACCCTGCTCGCGGGAACTGCAGTCTGATCTTTGCCTATTTCTTCCCATGCGCCGCGCAGATCGTGCAGCAGGCCGACGACCTCGTCGATAGCGCCCGGATCGCACTTGATATTCGCGAATTGCAGCCTGAAGCACATATAGTCATAAAGCGCGGCCAGTCGAACGGCGAGTTCCCCGCCAACCTTGGCATCGAGGCTGTCGCGCAAGCCCTGGGCAATAATGGCGCTGGCCTTGAGGATCGATTCGCTCATGGCCATTTTGTCGCCTCTTTTCAGTTGGGCGCCAGCCGAGGCCAGCGCCATCAGCGCGCCGTCATAAAGCATGATGACCAGTTTGTGCGGGCTGGCCGTCTCGACACCTATATCCAGGCCTACCTTGCCGTAGGCGGCTTTCGCGCTGCTCATGGTCTGGAACATCGGATTCTCCTGCTTTAATTGCTACTGGATGTGCCTGGCAGATTCGCCAGTTGCTGTGTCAGATACGAGGATGTCTGCTGCATCGAGGCGATCAGGCCGTCGAGTGCGTTGAACTGCGCCCGATAGCGTTTTTCGATGCTCTCCAGGCGCAGGTTGAGGGTGGATCGCTGGTCGGCGATGTCCTTGATCGAGGAGTCGATGCCGCCGGTACGGGTGGCGATCGAACCTGTGCTGCCGAGCATCTGGTCGAGCGCCTTGTCGAGTTGATAGGCAATGCCGAAAGAAAACCCGACAGTGCCGCGGGCGCCCGTGCCGCTGCCGTCGATCAGCAGTTGCAAACCGCTGGCATCGCCGGAGCCGGTCAGCAACTGGCCGGCTCCGCTGGCGGCCACGCCGCCGATTTCTCCCGCCACATCGACCCCGGTAACGCTGCTGGTCGATGCGCCGAACAGCCCGCTCGTCGCCGTGCCGCCGGTAACCTCCACGTTCGATGTGGAACCGTAGCGACTGGAATTGAGCACCAGCCGGCTGCTGCCATCCAGCGCAACGGTGACCTTGCTGCCCTGACCCAGGTAAGTGCTGTCGCTGTTGATGCGAGTTTGCAATTCGGCCACCAGCCCGCTGGTCGAATAGCTGCCGGGTGTCAGCGTAATGGTGGTCGTGGTGCCGTCGAGCTTCAGTGTCAGCGTGTCATTGACTCCGGCGGTGATGACTGTCGTCGCGCCCAGTGCCGATGCGCCCGTCGCCGTGCCGCGCGTGGCCGCCTGTGTCAGGTTGATGCCATAGCGCCCGGCCCGGGTGCTGGCCGACGACCCGGCATAGCTGACCAGGCTGTCGCTGGTCACGCCCAGGGTGGCAAACAGGCTGCCCACGTTCTTGGTGCTGTCCGCCAGCACGGCATCCAGCTTCGAACTGTTGAGCAACAGCGTGCCATCCTTCTGGAAGGAAATACCGAGGTCGGACGTGGAACTCAGCCCGCCGTCCGCATAGGGAAGCTGCTGGCTGACGATCGCGCGCATTTGGGCCTGCACCGAGCGCAGGGCGGTGTCGCCCAGCAACAGCCCGCCTTTCTGAGTCTCGAAATTGTAACCACCCAGATCCTTCATCGTGGCCGCGAGCTCGTTGTAGGACTTGACGAAATCCTCGACGGCCGTCTTGACTCCGGTCGTCTCGCGCGCCACGGTCAGTTGCGTCGGGCTGCCCGCGTTCGTCTTCAGCAGGTTCAGCGTCAGGCCCGAAATCGCGTCGCCGATGTTGTTGGTCGGCTTGGTGATCGTGATGCCGTCGATTTTCAGGATCGCGCTTTTCGCGGCGACGGTCTGCTCCATGTTCTTGCCGCTGCCCGCAGCGGCGGTCGGATTGTAGGCCAGTTGCGAAAGCCCGGCGGTATCCGTGTTGGTGCCGCCCGTACCCTCATTCACCGTGATCCGCAGGGAATTTTCCGCGCCGGAGGTGGTGCTCGACAGCACCAGGCGATAACCGCTGCCGTCGTTGATGATGCTGGCCGCGACGCCGGCGTTCGCTGCATTGACGGCATCGCGGATGCCCGAAAGCGAATTGTTGGTACTGTCGATCGTGATTGTCTTGGCGGCCTTGTTGGCGTTGAGCGTGAATGTGTTGCCACCACTGTCGTAGGTGCCGAACTCCATCGTCAGCGTGCCGGTGCCGATGGCGGTTGCCGGGTCGGCAAAGCCGGCCCCCGCGCTCGGCGGTGCCGAAATCTTGTGCGACTCGGCGAGTTGGGTAACCTCGACGCCGTAGCTGCCCGGCTTGGCGATGCTGGTGGTCGTCGCCGAAAGCACCGCCGCATCGGCCGCCGTCGCCTTGGTCGTATTGAATTTTGTGGGCGTGGCCAAGCCGCGCACCGCCGTTTGCAGGGACGACAATGCGCCTTTCAGCGTGCCATAGGCGGTCAGTTTGGCCTGGTGGTTCGCTTCCTTCGTATCCAGCTTTTTGAGCGGAAGCTTCTCGACATCCATCAGCTTGGTGATCAAGCCGTTGATGTCCAGTCCCGAACCGATGCCCGGAGAAGAGAGTCCTGCCATATTCGATTACCTCGTTTGCTCTATAACGGCAGCCGCGACAATTTCTTGAAAAATGGGTATCTCCTTGACGCACGTAGTATTACGTTTCAGCAAACCAGTTGCCGTTCGCGGTGAGCTTGTCGAACCGCTGGTTCCGCGCCAGCACTGGCCTTCGACAAGCTCAGGCCGAACGGCGTCTTGTGGTTTTTTGGTGAATCGATCTGCTACGTGCGTGAAGGAGATACCCATTTCTTGAAATAACTCTACACCCGCCGTCCCGCCAGCGCCGACTTTTTAACAAAAAGGCCCGCGCCGTGGCGCGGGCCTCGGCACATCGCTCAAATCGTTTAGCGCTGCAGCAACTGCATCACCTGGTTGGGCAGGGCGTTGGCCTGGGCCAGCATCGCCACGCCGGCTTGTTGCAGGATCTGCGCGCGGGTCAGCGCCGCCGTCTCGGCCGCGAAGTCCGAATCCTGAATCCGCGAGCGGGCGGCGGTGAGGTTTTCCGCGGTCGTGTTCAGGTTCGATATCGTCGACTGGAAGCGGTTTTGCACCGCGCCCAGGTCGGCGCGGATGCTGTTGATGCGCGCCAGCGCGCCGTCGGCGATGTCGATGGCGCGGTTGGCACCGTTGTTCGTGCTGATGTCGACCGAATTCAGTGTCTGCTTGACGCTGGCCTGCAGTTCACTCGACAGACCCGTGAAAAGTCCACCCGCCGTCGCGGCAATCGAGCTCTTCAGGCTGAAATAGCCGGCCACCGACTTGAATTCCACCTCGCCGCCGACGACTGTCGAGTCGGTGGCAATGCCGGTGCCCTCGGTGAGGGTGACGGCGGTGGTGCCGGCGAGGCCGGTGATGCGCATGCTGGCGTTGGCCGTGGCGGAGTGGGTGAAATCCTGGATCTTGATGTTCTCGCCGCTGGCATGCAGCAGGTCGATCCGGGTCTTGGTGATGTCGAGGGTGGCGACGATGCCGGTGGCGCCGGTCTTGGAGTTGATCGCGCTGGCCAGTTCGGTCAGGTCGGTGGGCGTGACGTTGGCCGAGATGTCCTTGCCGTTGAGGTTGAAGGACACCACGCCGGCGGTGGAGAGGTTGGAGATCGTCGCGGTGGTGCGGGCAGTCGCCTGCACGCCGGTCTGGTCGGCGACGGCATTGACCAGTGCGGCGATTTCCTTGGCGGAGGAATTCTCGGCGATGGTGACGGACGAGGTGACCGTGCCGTTGATGGTCATGGTTTGCGCGGCGACGTAGTTGCCGCCGGTGGTGTCGGCGAGACCGACGCCGGCCGTGAGCGTGGCATTGGTTGTCGCGGCGGCGTTGAGGATGCTCCCGGCGCCAACGGCGACAGTCGACTGGATGTTGTAACCGGGGTCGAGCAGCACGGTGACCTGGCCGACCTTCACGGCCGAGTCCGTGGTGCCGTTATCGGTCAGAGTGCGGCCGGCGAAGGTCATCGTGTCGGTGGTAACCGCGGTGGGCGTCACCGTGCTGGCAACGACTCCAGCTTCCGTCAGGAGTGCGGCGGTGGGCGCACCGCCCGAAATGCTGGCGGCCACCGCCAGGGTCGAGTTGCCCGCGCCGGCGGTGATCGTGCTAAAGGCGGTCAGCGCAATGGCCGTGCCGTCGGTCTTGAGTATCTGGACCTGACCGGCGGCGGGCTGCGAAATCGTGTAGCTGGCGCCCAGGGCGGTATCGATCGCGGCGGCCCAGTTGGTGTAGAAAGTGTTGTTGACCGCAGTGGCGGTGACGTCGCCAGCCAGCAGGGTGTAGTTGACCGCCGTACCGTCGATGGTGATGGAAACGCTGTCGGCGGCCGCGTAGGTTGTAGTGCCGAGGCCGCTCAAGATCATGCCGGCATTGTCTTGCACCAGGAAGTTCTGCACGCCGATGTTCTTGCCGGCCGCGCTGGTGACGGTCTGGGAGGTGGCGTCCCAAGTCAGATCGGTATTGCCATTGGTGGTATTAATGGCACCCACTGCGGTAGACACGGCGCTGTTGAAATCGTTGACGAAGGTGCTGGCGGCGATCTGGAAGGAAATATTGCTGGTCGCGCCGCCATCGCCGGTGGTCAGGGTGAACTTGTAGGTGTCGCCATCGACAGCGCCCGGCGGAAGGGCGGCGACGCTGAAGGCGGCGGCGTTGGCGGCGGCGGAGGCGGACACGCCGGTCATGGCATTCAAGGATGAGGCGATGGCGGCGGCATCCCGGTTGCTGTTGGCGGCGCTGATCGTGAGCGGCTGGACGGCGCCGGTAGAGTCGATCACGTTAACGGTCTGGGTGGTAATCAGGGTGCCGAGCGCGGTAGTGACATCCGCGTTGGCGGCGGAAACGACGTTCAGGGCCGTGGAACTCATCCCCACGCTCGACCCGCTTGTCGCCACCTGGATGCCCTGCGTCGTATTGTTCGCGGTCAGCTTGTTGATGCCCAGCGTCTGCGAATCGGCGCCGGACACGGACACCGAAATCGTCTGATTGGCTTCCGCGCCCACCTGGAAGTTTTGCGCCACGAAGTCGCCGTCCAGCAGCTTCAGGCCGTTGAACGACGTTGTCGTGGCGATCCGGTCGAGCTCGGCGACCAGTTGATTGACTTCGGATTGCAGGGCCAGCCGGTCCGAGGCGGAGTTGGTGGCGTTGGCGGACTGGACGGCGAGTTCGCGCACACGCTGCAAGATGTTGTTGGTCTCGCCCAGCGCGCCTTCGGCGACCTGCGCCAGCGAAATGCCGTCGTTGGAATTGCGGGTCGCCTGATTGAGGCCGCGCACCTGGGAACTCATGCGGTCGGCGATGGCCATGCCGGCGGCGTCGTCCTTGGCGCTGTTGATGCGCAAGCCGGAGGAAAGCCGCTGCAGCGAGGTCGCCAGCGCGCCCTGAGAGGTATTCAGATTGCGCTGGGCGTTCAGCGACGCGATGTTGGTATTAATTACCTGTGGCATTTCTGGCTCCTTTCCGTCCGACCGGTGTGCATCCAGAATAATCGTTGGATGCGCTCAAGTTTCCTGCTCGACGGACGTGTAGCAGCTAGCGTGCCAGCGGGCTTTAACGCTGAACAAAGGGGGGAAAGTATTTCTGTTTGCCGCCATGAGGTCGTCCCGTGCGGCAAAAAGCGATGCTCGGGCGGCAAGCATTGCCGGACGTGGGTCGATTATCCGCGGGGCGCCGACGCCAGGCCGTCCCGCCGGCGCCGACTTGCGAAGCGCCATCAAACCATGCGAACCAGCCCGCCATAGGCCGCGACCTGGGCATCGGCGGTCAGCAGTGCCATTGTCTCCGTCATGGACTGCGCGACGAGCAGGCGATCGAATGGATCTTTGTGCCGCATGGGGAGTTCGGTCGTCGCCACGATATGCGCCGGCTGGATGGGCAGCAGGCGTATTGCGGCGTCCTCGATTGCGCCAAGAAAATCCCGGGGGGAGACCGGGAGCTTGTCGAGCCGGTGTTTGATAGCGACTTCCCACAGGCTGACCAGGCTGATGTGGCATCGGCTGGAACGGATCAAGTCGCGTTCTGGCTCCGGCAAACGCTCGTCGGCGGTAAACCACCAGAGAGCGATATGCGTATCGAGCAGCAAGGCGGGTTTCATGTGTCTTCCTCGCCCAGAAAAAGCGCCGCCACCTCGGCTTCGACTTCCGGGGTAAAGGCCGCATCCAGCGCGCCGGGAGAAAGCTTGAGGCAGCCGAATCCCCGCGTGGCGGGCGATGTATCGGTCACCGGCACCAGGCGCACGGCGGGTTTGCCTGCCCGGGCGATCAAAACCTCTTCACCGTCAAGTGCCGACTGGACCAGTTGGGATAGACGGGTCTTGGCTTCGTAAAGGTTGTATTGCTGCATGGTGCGATCCCTTAGGTTGGTTGGTCTAGTCTATCCCTCCAGACCCATTTGTCAAACAGGATTGCCGTCCCGCCAGCGCCGACTTTCTTGAGCTTGACTTCGTGTGTGTCTCGCTCCATGATTCCAATGTCGAATATAGCTAGCTAGCTCAAGGAGGGTGCCATGCAATCCGTGCCGATCTATCAACTGAAAAATGAATTATCGAAATTTATCCAACGGGTCGAAGCGGGTGAGGAAATTTCGGTTACCCGTCGTGGAACCGTGGTTGCGCGACTTGTGCCGAGCGATAAGGGGAGGGAGCCCGGTTACGCCGAGCGTATTCGCGCCGCGCGCCAACGGTTTGAACATGTCGAACCGTTCGATGAGCGCGAGTTGAGGGAAGCGGGCCGCAAATGGTAGCTCCGGCATCGCGGACGGACGAGTTGGTGGTCCCGGCGTTTGTCGTCGATAACTCGGTGGTCGTTGCCTGGGCTTACCCTCGACAGGCGACGACATACACCGAAGCTCTGCTCGAACGATCGGGGGGTAGCGCGCTTTATACGGCATTTATCTGGCCCGCCGAATTTGCCAATGCAACGCACATGCTGGTAAATCGTGGCTTGTTGAGCGAGGAACTGGGCGCCGAGATGCTTGTGTTGGCGGAAAGTTTCGGTCTTCTGGTGGAGCGGGCGCCCGCCCCTGGCCGGATTTACAAGCTCAGCCGCCAGCATCGGCTGTCGGCCTACGATGCCGCGTACCTGGAGCTTGCCACGCGCATGAGCATTCCACTTGCCACGCGTGACACGGCGCTTAAAGCCGCCGCCGAAAGCATGGGCTTGTATCTCGCCCCATAGCGTGGCGCCGTCCCGCCAGCGCCGACTTTTCTACCCCGGTTTCCATAGCCCGACCCCGGAAGCCAGTGCCGCCTCGCGCAGGGCGGCATCCTGCGTTGCGATCGGCAGTTGCAAGCGCAGCGCCAGATCGAGATAAGCGGCATCGTAGCTGGTGAGGTTGTAACGCAGGGCAAGCGCCAGGTTTTCGGACGGATCGGCCGTTCCGCCATGCACCACCACGGACAATTCGGCCTGGAAACGCAAGATTTCCTGCGCGCGCGCCTCGTCGATTTTCCTCCCCGTCAGCGCCTTGCGCAGCACATTGGAAAATTCCAGTGGCCAAAGGGCGGGGGCATGGGCAATGTCGTCGACCAGTCGATCCAGCACGGCCTCGGCGTATGGCGTCGATTGGCCGCGAAAGTGCCAGCCCGCGACCACCGAGTTATCCACGACGAAAGGCATCAGTCGCGCCCTTCCTCGATCGCGGCCCGCAGGTCGAAATCCTGCCGCGGCTGAAGGTCGCGCGCGTTGCGGCATTCCTCGATCAATTTTCGCCGTGCCGTGCAGGCCGCTGCGTCGTGCTCGTGCCGCCGATAGGGGACGATGCGGGCGATAGGCTCTCCACGCTTGGTTATGGTGAACTCTTCCCCACGTTCCACGGCTGCAAGAATTTGCGAGAGGCGCGATTTAGCCTCGAAGACGGCGACGGCTTCCATGACGATTCCCCATTAGATCGGACTAGCTAACCAGATTCTAGCTTGTTTTTGTTGCCATGCAAGGCTGATATTCCTTTGGACGCACCCACGAAAAAAAGCCCGCGCGAGGCGGGCCTTCTTCGACTGCGCGAACGCTCTTGCCGTGCGCCTACGCCTTCTGCTTCCGTGAAAAAAGGGGCCCCTTTTCCGTACCCGCCGACCGGGCCTGATTGCGACCCTCAGGCCGTTTTGTGCGCCTTCACATATTCCAGTAGCGCCGCGTCCACGCGCGTCTGCCATCCGGGGCCGCCGGTCTTGAAGTAGTCGACCACCTCCGACGACAGGCGGATCGCCGTGGCGACCTTCTTCGGCGCTTTCTGCGCGCCCCGCTGGCCGGGGCGTCGCACTACCGCCGCTTTCCAAAACGCCTCGACGGCGGCGGCATCGTTCGGATCGTAAGGATCGACGGCTGGATCGAACGACACCGGCACATCGGCCACCGCCTCGTGCTTGACGCGATCCCAGTCAGTCATTTTGTATAAACAATAAATAGGCGGAGCGGATCGCCGGCGCCGACTTTTGACTGGACAAGCACGTCAACCTGGCTTGATCTTTGCTAGGCACGGGGTGAGCGGAATTTTTCATGGAGGCCAATATGCCTGTACTCCCCAGCGGACGCCGGATCGAGTTTTCCCTGGACCGGTTTCACACCCTGTTGGCGCGAATGGATGGCGGTCGGGCGGAATGGATCGCCGAAGCCCTGCACGACCCCGACGATCTGTTTTTCGTTCTCGACGCAGTGCATTTCAGCCGGGAGGACGGGACGCCCTATTTTGCCGATTACGTCGCCGCCGAGTGGATGACCTGCGCGGCTGACTGGAGCACGGCAGACCGGCAATCTTTGCAGGCATGGCTGGCATCGGCCGGGTCGCGCCGTTCCCGCGCGGAGGCGATCGACTATATCCGGTCGCTTGTGCTCGATCACCAGGATAGTTATGTTGCGCATCCCTACCAGCTCGTGCATCAGGCGCGCTACCCATGCGCCGTCGAGGGATCGTTGTTGCGGCAGTGACCAGGGATTCCAACGCGAAAATCCCGCGCCGACATGCCGTCGGGCGGGCTTCCGGTTTGTTGCGTGGCGTGCCTACGCCTTCTGCTTCAACAGCATTCCTTGCATCCTGTCCAGCGAGCGGGCGATTTCCAGCAATTCCTTGGAAGGAATCTGGCGGATCATTTCACCGGTCTGGGCATCGGTGACCCGGACGACGGTCTTGCCGGAACCATCGTCGATCGAGAACTGCAAGCTGTTCGGCGCGGTGGTCTCGATCATCTGTTTCATCGCCTCCATCGCCATTTGCACTTGCTCTCGGCTCGGCTGCTGTTGCTGCGGAACGGGCTCGGGCACGACCACCGACGCCTTGGCGGCCGGGGCGGACTCGCCCTGCGGGGCGGCCGGCAGCGGCGGTGGGCTGCCGGAATTGCTGATCGTATTGATTGCCATGGTTTTTCTCCTTGCCTGGGTCGGCGGTGGGGTTGCCCCCACCGCTTTCCATTAACTAGACACTATTCCCTTTTCCATCAACCGCGGAGGAGGGTGAGCACCTGGTTCGGCAGGGCATTGGCCTGGGCCAGCATCGCCACGCCCGCCTGCTGCAGAATCTGCGCGCGGGTGAGGTCGGCGGTTTCGCTGGCGAAGTCTGCATCCTGAATCCGCGAGCGGGCGGCGCTGATGTTCTCGGCACTGGTCGTCAGGTTGGCCACCGTCGAACCGAAGCGGTTCTGGATCGCACCCAGGTCGGCGCGAATCGTATTGGTCTGGGCCAGGGCGGCGTCGATGACCGACAGGGCATTCTGCGCGCCTTCGGCGGTGCTGATGTCGATTGTCGAGAGCTTGGTCTTGGAACTGGCCACCGTCTCGCCCGCCGTGGTCGTGTTGAGCACGCCGCCGGAGGTATTGGCGATGTTCGAGGTCACCGAGAACGGGCCGGAAAGCGACTCGAAGGTTACCCTGCCGGCAATCACGGTGGAATCCAGTTGCGCGGCCTGGGCGACCGTGCCGCCGTCCTTGAGGGTAACCGCCGAGCCGGTGATGCCGGTGATGTTGAGGGTCCGCTCGACATCATTGACGCCACTGGAATCGGTCACGGCCGAGGAGTGCGCGAAGTTTTCGATCTTGATGTCGTAACCCTCGGCGCTGACCAGCTTCAGGCTGCCGGCGGTGGTGATTTCGGCGCTGATGCCGGTGGAGCCGGTGCGCTGATTGACCGCCGAGGCCAGGGCCGAGAGATCCGCCGTGGTGACGGTGGCGGAGATGGCGACGGCATCGCCGTTGGAACCGTAGAGATTGAAGGATACCGAACCGTCCGCCGAGAGGCCGCTGAAGGTCGCCTCGGAGCGGGCACGCCCGGTCACGCCGGTGTTGCCGGAGACGGCAGTGGCGGCGGCGGCGATCTGCTTGGCCGTCGAGTTGGCGGCGACGCTGATTGCCTGGCTGACAATGCCGGAGACCGTGATGGTCTGGGCGCTGACGTTGTTGCCCTCGGAGATGCCGGTGGTGGCGGTGGCGGACGTCAGGGTGAGGTTGGTCGCGTCCGTTGCGCCGCTCTCGAATTGCGCCGCGTTGGTCATGAACTTCAGGCTGAAGCCGTTATCGGCGGCGGCGATGATCTGGCCGCGCACCGAGGTGGAGTCGTTGCCGGCGGTGGCGAGACGGGTTTCGACCGGCGCTACCGCCGTGCCGTTGAGGCCGGTGACCAGGCCGGTGGCCGTGACGGCGGCGGTGTTCGCGGCGGCGGCTGCACTGACGCTGCCCGAACCCGTGCCGGTGGTTTGCGCCAGGGTGACGTTGGTGTTGTTCGATGCGCCGGCGAGCACCTCGGTGGCGTTGGCATCGAACTTCAGGTTGTAGCCGCTTTCGGTGGAGACCATGACCGTGCCGCGCACCGAGGCGGAGTCGGTGCCGCTAGCGTCGGTCAGGGTGATCGCTACGCCATCCAGGCCGGTGACCAGGTTAGTGGCGGCGAGGGAAGTGTTGGTGGCGGTGGCGGCTACGGTAGTAGCGGGACCGGCTGTCGTGGCAGTCGAACCATACCCGGCAAGTGTCGCTGCGGTGAGCGTGAAGTTGGTCGCACCTCCCAACGTTGCAGAGATCACACCTGGATCGGTCGTGCCGGTTTTGACTATCTGTATTGCAGCACCAGCACCGCCCGTTTGCGTGAAAGTATAACCAGCAGCAGCCGCAAGTGTGCCATAGGCGGTTGCTGGGGCCAGTGCCGCATACAGAGCATCATTTTGTTCTGCGATAGTCGCTGTCCCATCGCTTGTCCATCCAGCCGTCCCGGTGACGCCGGTTAGAGAAAGTGTGAGTGCTGTGGAGTGGTCTGCGGTACCGCTGAAAGTCAGGCTGGTCGCTACCGTGGTGTTGGCAATATCGAAGTTGGCGATGTTGATATCAACACCCGATGCACTGACGATGGTGGCCTCGTCGCCCGAGGTCAGGGCGGCGGTGTTCAGCGTCAGATCGGAATTGCCGTTGGCGGTATTAATGGCGGCAATTGCCGTCCCTAGGGCGGTCTGCAGGTTGGTGCGTGTCGCTGCGTCGGTGGCGCCAACCGCGTAGCTGACGGTTTGTACGTCGGCGGCTGCGTTGGTCGATAGCGCGAAGCTGATGGTGTCGCCGGCATCGACCCTGGCGTTCGCCGCTTGATTGAGGATAGCCGTGATATCCAGCTTCATCTGGTTGTAGCCGGTGGCTTTGACGCCGGTGAGGGTATTCAGCTGGGTTGCAAACGTTGCGGCGGAGGAAGTGTCAGAGATTGAGGCAACATCTATGCTTGCGTCCGGACCCGTGGAAGTCGCATTGAACGCGCCTGCGCCGCCGCCGAAATAGTTGTCGCTGCGCGCGGTGGCAGCATCGGCGGCGGCTGCCGACGTGTTACCCAAGCCGGCCGTGCCGGTACCGAGCAGATTGACGGTATTGGCGACGCTGGTGCTGGCGCCGCTGGTGCTGGTGGTGGTGAAGGTGGTGCCGGCGAGGCCGCCGGACATCTTGGCGACGAAGTCGCCGGCGGAGTCGGTGGTGCCGGTGCTGCGGCTGAAGGTGATGGCTCCGCCCGCGGTGGTTTGCGAGAAGGTGTAGCCGGCGGCGGCGAGATCCGCCGAGCGGGCGGTCAGGCCAGCCAGCAGGCCGTCGTTGGCCGAGGCGGTTGTCGCGGCGGCGACGGTGAAGCTGACCGCGCCATTCGCCACGCCGCTGAGGGTCATGGTGCGCGCGCCGGTGTCCGCCGCGGCGACGGCGGTGAAGCCCAGCGTGGTATTCGTGGTGTTGTTGGCCACGGCGAAGTTGGCCAGGTTGATGTCCACGCCCGATGCGCTGGCGATGGTGATCTCATCGCCGGTGGCAAAGCCGCTGGCGCCTTCGAGCGTCAGGTCGCTGTTGCCGTTGGCGGTGTTGATCGCGGCGACGGCGGTCGTGAGGGCGGACTGGATATTGGTGCGCGTCGCGGAATCGGTGGCGCCGACCGCGTAGCTGACGGTCTGGGCGGTGCCGGCATCGGTGGAGAGGTCGAAGCTGACGAGATCGCCGACGTTGATCGAGGCGGGAAGCGCGGTATTGCTCAGGATGCTGCTGAAATCCAGCTTCATCGCGTTGTAGCCAACGGCCTCGATACCGACCAGGCCATTGAGCGACGCGGCGGCTTCCTTGGCGGTGGAGGTGGCGGCGATGCTGACATCCGTCGCGCCGCCGGCGGCATCGGTGACGCGGGCCGTCGTGGCCGAGGCAAAATCGTTGACGGTGCGGGCCAGGGCGGCGGTGGTGGTGACGGCGGCCGAGGCGCCGAGCTTGGTGCCGTTCAGGGTGGCGCTATTGGCGCCCTTGGCCGCGCTGATCTGGGAGCTGATCTGGTTGGCGCCGAGAATCTCGCCGGAAGCGCCGGCGACGGAGACGTTGATGGTCTCGCGGGCATTGGCGCCGACCTGGAAGCTCTGGGTGGTGAAGGAACCATCGAGCAGCTTGAGGCCGTTGAACGAGGTGGTGCTGGCAATGCGGTCGAGCTCGGATTTGAGCTGGTTGACTTCGGACTGCAGGGCCAGGCGGTCGGACGCGCTGTTGGTGGCGTTGGACGACTGGATGGAGAGTTCGCGCATCCGCTGGAGGATGTTGCCGGTTTCCTGCAGGGCGCCTTCGGCCGTCTGGGCCAGTGAAACGCCGTCGTTGGCATTACGCACGGCCTGGTTGAGGCCGCGAATCTGGGAGGTCATCCGGTCGGCAATGGCCATGCCGGCAGCGTCGTCTTTCGCGCTGTTGATGCGCAGGCCGGAGGACAGGCGCTGCAGCGAGGTGGCCAGCGCCGTCTGGCTGGTATTGAGGTTGCGCTGGGAATTGAGCGACGGGATGTTGGTGTTGATTACTTGTGCCATTTTTCAATCTCCTTGGAGAGGGTTTTCCTCGTCGGCTGCTTTGCTATGCGCTGGCGCCGGCGCCGGTTGGGTAGCGGTATGTGCCGCTGACAGGAGCTTTATCGGAGCCGGCGGGGGAAACTTTAGGGCATCCCGGGATAGGCGGTGATAGACCAGACAGGTCCAACCAGCGTTCGAGGCGACCTGCGCGACAAAGCCGCGCCGCGCCGGTTACCTTTACGATATATCGCGTAAAGGTTTCGCGGAGGCGTTTTGACCGCTACAATGGTGATGTTTTGATGCTTCGTCTGGAGACATTGTGATGCGTACTACTCTCGCACTGGAAGACACGCTTGCCGGCGAACTCAAGAAAATGGCTCTGGAAACCGGAAAACCCTTCAAGCAAGTGGTTAATGAAACGCTGCTGCTCGGCTTGCGGCAGACGGCGCACCGCCCTCAGGCGTATCGCCTGAAGCCGGCCAGCCTTGGCTCCCTGCGGGCGGGGTTCGACCTGGATAAGGCGCTGCAACTGGCGGACATGCTGGAGGATGATGCCCTTGCCGGAAAACTGGAGCAGCGCAAGTGATCCTCGTCGATGCCAATCTGCTGATCTATGCCGTCAATGAGGATCTGCCCCTGCACAAGCAGGCGAAAGCCTGGTGGGAAAAGGCGCTGTCAGGCGCCACGATAATCGGCCTCCCCTGGGTATCCGTGCTGGCATTCCTGCGGATATGCACCAATCCCCGGGTGTTCTCGCGGCCGCTGACGCCGGAACAGGCGATTGCCTACATCGACGAATGGCTGGCGCAGCCTCCCGCCCGTCTCGTTGCCCCTGGATCGGGGCATTGGCCCATCATGCGGAACCTGTTACAGCAGGCGGGCACGGCGGGAAATCTCACCACCGACGCCCATATCGCCGCCCTGGCCCTTGAACAGGGCTACACGGTCCACTCCGCCGACAACGACTTCAGACGCTTCTCCGGGCTGAAACACATCAATCCGCTTGATCGGTTTTGATGTCAAGGCATGTGGTGGGATTAAACTGTTTCTTACGCTTTACTTTTGTATGGTGGCGATATGTTGATCAGCAGCAAGGGGCAAGTGACGATGCCGGCGGCGATTCGTCGCAAGGCGGGGCTATTGCCCAATACGGAGGTCGAATTTGTCCTCGATGACCGGCAACGGGTCATGCTCGTGCGCAAGGAGGGCGCAAAAACCCGCGGCGAGCGGCTGGTGGAGAAACTGCGCAAATTCAGGAGCAAGCTGATCATGTCGCCCGACGAGATCATGCGCCTGACGCGCGGCGAGGATTGATGGATGTCCGTCGTACTGGTCGATAGTTGCGTTATTCTCGACGTGATTGCCGGCACGACCGAGTGGGCCGACTGGTCGACGCGAATGTTGCGGGAGGTTGCGACATCCGGCGAGATTTATGTGAGCCCGATCATCTTCGCCGAGGTGTCGGTCGGCTTTGCCAACGTGCAGGATGTTGCCGCGGCGCTCGATACGCTTGATTGAATTCGACCCCGAAGCCGACGCCGTCTATCTGGAAATCTCCCCTGCGGACGTGGAACGTTCCGAGCAGATCAAGCCGGGCGTGGTGATCGACTACGATATCGATGGCAACGTCGTCGGCGTTGAAGTGCTCTACGTCAGCAAGAAGGCCCACGCGCCACTGAAGCAAGCTGCCTGACTGACGCCCGCGCAATTTTTGGAGGTATGGCGTTGGCGATTCTCGATCTCGACTTTACCCTCGATCGTTTTCATGCCCTTCTGGCCCGGATGCCTCCCCCGTTGGCGCGCGTCGTCGCCGACAGCCTGGGCGATCCGGACGATTTGCTGTTCGTTCTGGATGCCGTGCATTTCGGCCGGGAAGATGGCGCCCTCTACTTTGCCGACTATGTGGCGGCGGACTGGACGACCCGTGCGTCGGACTGGAGCATGGCGGACCGGCGCCTTCGACCGCCTCGTTGCCGCGCATGCGGTGAGCGCCGGCGCCACCCTCGTCACCGGCAACGCGGCAGTCTTTGAAGACTCCCCCGGTCTCGTGGTGGAAAATTGGGTTCGCAATCGAGTCCGCGGGGGTTTGTTTCCCGAATGGCAATCGACTAGACTGGGTCATGAGGATCGTGTGAAGGAGACAAGCAGATGATCGGCGCCATCAACCCCAATAGTCTCAATGAAGCGCAGACGGCCTTGGCGACGTCGCTGGCGCGGCTGGGCAGCGGTTCGCGCATCAATTCGGCCAGGGACGACGCGGCGGGGCTGGCGATCAGTTCGGCCATGGGGGCGCTGTTGCGCTCCGACAATCAGGCGATCCGCAATGTGTATGACGGGTTGTCGCTCACGAGCACGGCGGAAGGCGCGCTCGGGCAGGCGACGGAGTCGTTGCAGCGCATGCGCGAGTTGACGATTCAGGCGGCCAACGGCACTAACAGCGCGTCCGACCGGCGGGCTCTGCAAGCCGAGATCGACCAGCTCGGGCAGGGGCTGGATCAGTTGGCGAACACGACCCAGTTCAACGGCCAGAAGCTGCTCGACGGCAGCTTCAACGGCCAGGTGCAGGCCGGCGCGAACGCCGGCGACACCCGGCCGCTGACTATCGGTAACGCCACGCCGCAGGCGCTGGGCGTGTCCGCGCTGGACGTGACATCGGCGGCGGGAGCGGCCAGCGCGATCCAGGCCCTGGACAGCGCGCTGGGCAGCGTGAACAGCATGCGGGCGGAAATCGGGGCCGTGCAGGCGGGCTTGGGTTCGACCCTGGCCAACCTGAGCGGTACCTACGAGAACCTGGCGGCGGCGAAAAGCCGCATCAGCGATACCGACTACGCGCAGGAATCTGGCAATCTGAGCCGCAATGTGGTGCGGCAGCAGGTTGCGACGCAGGCGCTGGCGCTCTACAACGCCAACCAGTCGAGCGTGCTGGGCATCATCAATCCGGCGCGCGGCTGAGGCGGCCCGAGGCGCAAGGCGATGGATTTCCCGCAGCTACCCTGCTAGTCTGTACGTATTTCAAAGTAAGTATGAATTTAATTGAATTCATACCGAAGGAGGGCGTATGCGTGCAGTCGTATCGGAGCGGGGGCAGGTGACGATTCCTCAGGCTCTGCGGGAGAGCTTGGGCATCCGGCCGGGGGCGGTGCTCGATTTCACTCTGGAACAGGGGCGTCTCGTCGCGGTCAAGCAGGTGGCGGACGACCCTGTGGGCACCGTGAGAGGTTGTCTTGGGCGTGGCCGGAATACGGACGAATTCACGGCCATGCTGCGTGGCGATGAATGATCACGGCGGTCGATACCAGCGTCCTGCTGGACGTGTTTTTTGACGATCCGCGTTTCGGCCAGGCTTCGGCGGACGCCTTGAGGCAGTGTTTGCGTGAAGGGGCCTTGCAGGCTTGCCCGGTTGTGTGGGCGGAAGTGCGTGCCGCATTCGACGATGCGGCGACCTTCGAGCGAACGCTGTCGACGCTGGGCGTCGGGTACGCCGAGTTTGCCCGGGAGACGGCTTCGTCGAGCGGGGAAATCTGGCAGGCTTACCGTCGCGCGGGTGGCAAGCGCGAGCGCATCATGGCGGATTTTTTGATCGGCGCTCATGCCAAGCGGCAGTGCGACCGACTGCTGACGCGTGACGCGGGGTTTTTTCGCGGTTACTTCGGCGGCTTGAAAATCGTTGAACCCTAGCGCCAGCCCCGGTTTCCGTGGCGGCGAAGAGCCGGGGCCGCCTGAGCTTGCGGGAATCAGGCGAAAATATTGACGTTGTTGCCCAGATGCGGCGGGTTGCTGACCGCCGGCATCGACTGGGTCGCGGCCTGCACCAGTTGCAGGGCGCCCTGCGCCTGAACATCCAGCGCCTTTTTCAGCACGGCCGTCTGTGCCGCACCGGCGGTCTTTTCTTGCGACATCGCAGTGCCGATGGCGGCGAGGGTGGTGACGTCCATGGTGTCTCCGGGGCGCGTGCAGCCGCGAAAATGCGGCGCAGTAGCTTTATCGGCTCCGGATCGGAATCCTTGAGGAATTTTTCGCCGCAGGCGCCGAGCTCGCCCCCTTTATTCGATCTGAAGAGTTTCGCGAGCCCGTCTTTTCGTCGCCCGGTCGCCAATGGGCTCTTCGCCTGCCGCGCCAGGGTCTTCGCCACGCCGGCGATCATTACGCACGACTGGAAAAGCCGGTTCCGGTGCGTTCTATTTCGGTTGGCGTAATTAAGGTATTACGTTACTATGAAAGTAGTATGCATGGAGAAACGTATGACTACAGTTACCGTATCCCCCAAATTTCAGGTTGTCATCCCGCGCGACCTGCGTCGCCTTCTCGGTATCCAGGTGGGACAAAAACTCAAGGCGCGTATCCGGGACGATCACATCGAGCTCGTGCCTGAACTGCCGCTAACGGCGGCGCGGGGATTCCTGCCCGGGCTGGATACCGAAGTCGGGCGCGAGGATGACCGCGCATGAACGTGGTTGATTCCTGCGGCTGGCTGGAATATTTCGGCAACGGGGCCAATGCCGGTTTCTTCGCGCCCGTGCTGGAAGCCACCGAATCCCTGCTGGTTCCCAGTCTGTGTGTATTCGAAGTCTGCAAGCGGGTCGCTTTGCAACGCGGCGAGGCGGCTGCGCACCGGGCCGCCGAATTCATGGCCCAAGGGGAAATTATTCCCCTGGGCGCCGACACGGCATTGACCGCCGCGCTGTACTCCGCCAAACATCAACTCCCCATGGCGGACAGCCTGATCCTGATTGCCGCGCGTGAACATCAGGCCACGCTATGGACACAGGATGCCGACCTGAAGGGCCACGAAGGGGTGAAATATCGAGCCAGGCCGGCTTGACCCGGCGCGGCACGAGTTTCGCGGCGCCTCGGGCCGGCGGTGGCGTTACGCCGCAGCCTGCGCCGGAATCTGCCGGCTGTGGTGGGTGATGCGATTCTTCGCATCGACATACACGAGATCCGGCTCGAACTTGGCGAGTTCGATCTCGTTGTACATGGCGAAGGTGGCGACGGTCAGCAGGTCGCCGGGCGAGGCCAGCCGCGCCGCCGCGCCGTTCACCGAGATGGCGCCGCTGCCGCGTTCGGCCTTGATGGCGTAGGTGGTGAAGCGTTCGCCGTTGTTGACGTTCCAGATTTCGATCTGCTGGTAGGCCTTGATGTCGGCGGCGTCGAGCAGGTCTTCGTCGATGGCGCAGGAACCCTCGTAGTGGAGTTCGACTTGCGTCACCGTCACGCGGTGCAGCTTGGATAGTCGGGAACCCAGCCGTGGCGGGCAAATTCGGTGACGGGCCAGCGTGTCGCGATGCTCCTCGGCGGTGGCGAGCTCGATGGCGCTGGCGGACAGCAGCACGGGAATCAGCAGCGGCTGGCTGGCCGGCGGCCCGGCCTCGACGGCGTGCTTGAGTCTTTCGTAGAGGATGCGCTCGTGGGCGGCGTGCATGTCGACCAGCACCAGGCCCGCCGCGTTCTGGGCGAGGACGTAGATGCCGTGGAGCTGGGCGATGGCATGGCCGAGCGGTGGTGCCGCGCCCGCGCCTTCGGAAAAAGTCGGCGCCGGCGCCACGGCGCGCGTGACCGGCGCGGTATCGCCGATGGGCCGCGCCAGGGCGCGTTGCAGTGCGTGGAAGACGAACTGGTGCACGCCGCGGCCGTCGCGGAATCGCACCTCGGTCTTGGCCGGATGGACATTGACATCGACGCCGGCCGGATCGAGTTCGAGGAACAGGCACCAGGCCGGGTGGCGCGCGCCGTGCAGGATATCGGCATAGGCCTCGCGCGCGGCGTGGGCGAGCAGCTTGTCGCGGACGAAGCGGCCATTGACGAAGAAATACTGGGCGTCGCGCGAGGCCTTGGTATAGGCCGGCAGGGCGGCTAAGCCGGCCAGCCGCAGCGGGCCGGCGGCAACCTCGACGGCGCGGTTGTGGGCAAAGAATTCGTCGCCGAGGATTTCGCGGGCGCGGCGCGCGGCGTCGCTGGCGCTCAGGCGCAGCTTCGCCGACTTGTTGTGCGAC
>JAUYFI010000188.1 GCA_030691075.1 Sulfurisoma sp.
TCCAGCTTGTTTTCCAGGGCGAATTCCAGGTTGCCGCGCACCGTCATGTTGGGGAACAGGGCGTAGTCCTGAAACACGAAACCCACGCGGCGCTGCTGGGTCGGCAGGTTGATACCCCTGGCACTGTCGAACCACACCTCCCCCTCCACCACCACGCGCCCGGATTCCGGCTTCATCAGGCCGGCCAGGATGCGTAGCAGAGTGGTCTTGCCCGCGCCGGACGGGCCGAACAGGGTGACGAACTCCCCTTTCCCGATGCGCAGGTCCACGTCGAGCAGGGTTTCGCCTTCGGCGGTGTGGAGGCGTTGGCGCGCAGCGAGTTCGATCATCCTTGAAACCTCAGTTGGACAGGCTGAAGTGTGCGGTTTTTGCGGTGCAGGGCAAGGCGTAACGACGCGGAATGGTCATTCCATTCCAAGGAGTTACAACGCCGCCATGCGCCGCAAAATCGGTGCAATTCGGCCTGTAGCGGACTCACCAAATGGGCAAGCTTATGGATTTCAAATAAATTTATTAAATTCACTGTGTTACGCACTCAGTAAAGCGGTCAACTGAGGTTTCAAGGATCATAGAGGCTTGAGCAGTATCTTGTTGATCACGAACACCGTCAGCAGCACAGCGAAGCTGATGGCGAACAGGACGCCGGCGTAGAAATTGGCGGCGGCGTAGTTGAGCGATTCCACTTCCTCGTAAATGGCGATGGAGGCGACCTTGGTGACGCCGGGAACGCTGCCGCCGATCATCAGCACCACGCCGAATTCGCCGATGGTGTGGGCGAAGGAAATCACGATGCCGGACAGCAGCGAGGGCTTGATGTTCGGCAACAGCACCCGCATCAGGGTGGTGAAGCGGGATTTGCCCAGCGTGAAGGCGGCCTCGGACAACGAGAGCGGCAGGCTCTGGAAGCCGGCCTGAATCGGATGGACCATGAAGGGCAGACTGAAGATCACCGAGGCCAGCACCAGCCCCTCGAAGGAAAAGGCCAGCTTGATGCCGATGGTG
>JAUYFI010000189.1 GCA_030691075.1 Sulfurisoma sp.
TGTAAGGCATTGTATTAAATAGACTTCCGTTCGCGGTGAGCTTGTCGAACCGCAGATTTCGCGCCGATACTGGCCTTCGACAAGCTCAGGCCGAACGGGATTATCGTTATATTTCAATGGGTAATGACCCCTGAACAGTTACCGATTTCTTAACTCAGGAGAACAGGCGGCGGGCGCGGGCAGAGCCGGCGACGATCTGTCGGGCCGCCATCCGCGTCTGGATTTCCTCGATCTTGCCGCGGATGCCGGCAATCATCGCGTCCGTCAGCGGCGCATGCTGGGCGTCGACCAGCACGCCACCGAGCCCCTGTGCGAACTGCCGCGCCGTCGCCACCATGCGGTCGAAGACGCGCGGCCCCTGCGCCACGTTCGGCACGTCGAGGGTCAGCGTGATGCCGTGCGCGGCCAGCGAGCGCAGCGAGTCCGCGTCGAACAGCTCGACGCCGAGATTGCCCAGGGTGTAGAGGGTGTTGCCGTCGTCGTCCCTGGCATGGTAACGACCGTCGTCGTCGAGCGTCATGCCGGCGGCCTCGGCCAGGCCGCGCAGCTTGGTGCCGGCGGAGGCCATGCCGCCGGGATCGGCGATATTGATGCTGAGCTGGACATCGACCAAGGCGCAGAATTCATCGAGCGCGCGGGCATGGGCCAGCAGTTCGCCGGCGTCTGGCACCGTCGCCACGCCGGCCAGCCGCGCCGCCAGATGATGCGCGCCGTCGACGAAGAGGGTCAGTTCGCCTTCGGTCACCGCACCGCGCCGGTCGGCGAGCTGCTGCGCGGCAACGACAATGGAATAACGACCGGCATCGTGCGCCGTCAGAAGCCGCCACTCGCTGCCCGTCTGGGCCACCCAGTGCAGCGGCTTGGTCAGATGGCCGGCCCATTCGGCCTGTGCCGCCCACAGCGCAGGCGCCGGTAGCGGCTCGGCGAACTCCAGCCGCGCGATGCCGTCGGCGATCGGGTCGGCCCACGGCGAATCGGGCTGATCATTAACCACCGGCGACACTTCGGCTGCCGCCAGCGGCACCGGCTCGACACGCTCGCCCGGCTCGATGCGTTCATCCGCGTCCGTGGTGGTAACCACCCTGTCCGCCTCGGCAGAGCCCAGCAGGACGTCCGTCTGCTCGCCGCCGTGGAGGATGCGCTCGGCCAGTTGGCGGTGCTTGCGCTCCTGCCACTTGTTGTATGCCCAGACGCCCCCGACACCGGCCGCGCCGACGCCGATCAGGGCAATTTGCAGATCGCTGATCGCCATAACCAGACTACTCCTTTGTCATGAGCAGGGCTTCCTGAACATCGACCTCGACGACGCGGGAGACGCCCTGCTCCTGCATGGTGACGCCGATCAACTGCTGCGCCATTTCCATCGCGATCTTGTTGTGGGTGATGAAAATGAACTGGGTCTGCGCCGACATGCGCTTGACCAGTTCGCAGAAACGTTCGGTGTTGCTGTCGTCGAGCGGCGCATCCACTTCGTCGAGCATGCAGAACGGCGCCGGATTGAGCTGGAACAGCGCAAACACCAGTGCCGTGGCCGTCAATGCCTTCTCGCCACCGGAGAGCAGATGAATGGTCGAATTCTTCTTGCCCGGCGGCTGCGCCATGATCTGGATACCGGCGTCGAGGATCTCGTCGCCGGTGAGTATGAGCCGGGCTTCGCCACCACCGAAGAGCAGCGGGAACAGCGTGCCGAAATGGCCATTGACGGCGTCGTAGGTCTGTTGCAACTGCTCGCGCGTCTCGCGGTCGATGCGGCGAATCGCGTCCTCGAGCGTGTTGATCGCCGTGGCGAGGTCGGTCGATTGCGCATCGAGGAAGCCCTTGCGCTCCTCGGCCACCGCCAGTTCCTCCAGGGCGGCGAGGTTGACCGGCCCCAGCGTCTCGATTTCGGCGGCCAGGCGGGCGATGTCGCCGGCAAGCTGGCTTTCCCTGAGGCCCGGCACCAGGTCGGCAGCCAGCGCCGTCTCGTCAGCGCCGACTTCCGCCAGCCGCTGCTGGAACTGTTCCTCGTTGAGGTGCGCTTCCTGCTGCTTGAGCTTGATGGCGGTGATGCGCTCGCGGGCCGGCTGCAGGCCCTGCTCCAGCTTCATGCGCTGCTCGTCCCGCGCGCGCAGTTCCGCCGCCGCCGTTTCGAGCGCATTGCGCCGCTCGCCGAGCAGGCCTTCGCGGCCCTGGCGGCCCGACAGCGCCGACTGCAACTGTTCCTGCAGCACGGCGTCGGAAATGCCGGCAATCTCCGTGCGCGCCACCCCGGTTTCCGTCGCCACCCGCGCCAACTGGGACCGGGCGATCTCGGCGGCACGGGCGTTGTCGTCGAGCTTGGAGATGCACTCGCGCTCGGAGAAGCCGGCTTCCTGCGCCTCGCGCGCCAGCTGGTGTTCGAGGGCGCGCGCCTCGCGCAACGCCACATCCTTCTGCCGCTGCTGATCGAGCGCTTCTTCGAGCCGCGCCCGCACCGCGTCCAACCGCTCGCGGCAACGCAGCGCCTCGGCGTCGGCGCGCTCCCGCTCGGCGCGCTCGCTGGTTTCGCCGCGACCGATCTCGTCGAGGTCACGATCGATCTGGCCGGCGCGTTCCTCGAAGCGCGCCTGCGCCTGGGTCAGCTTGAGTGCCTCGACGTGGGCGGCATGCAGCCGTTGTTGCGCCTCCTGCGCGGCGCGGCGGGCCTCGGCCAGTTGCTGCTGACCCTCGGCCAGTTGCCGTTCGGCCTCCTGCTGCGCCTCGCGCGCGGCATCCTCTTCCAGCTCGCGCGATTCGATCAGCGCCGCCAGTTCCTCGATCTCGCGCTGGCGCTCGATGACGCCGTGGATGCGGGCATCCGGCACGTAAAGCGTGAGGCCGTGTTTCGAGCGCAGGTGTCCCTCGCGGCAAACCTTGATGCCCGTAGTCGCCATCGCCAGTTCGTCGGCGCTGGCGGCACAGGCAACGTCCGCCAGCCAGTCGTCCAGTACCGCCGCCCAGCGCGGGTCGTCGCAGCGCACGCGGCCGCGCAGCGAGTTTTCCGGCGCGGGCCGTGCCGGCGCCTCGTCGGGCAAGGCCAGCGCAAAAGTCTGCGGTGGCGGCACGGCGAGGGCATGCTGCGCCGTCGCCGCGTCGGTCGCCAGCGCGGCCAGGCGCTCGCGCAACACCGCCTCGACGGCGGTCTCCCAGCCGGCCTCGACCTGGATCGCGCGCCACAGCGGCTGCGCGTCGGCCAGGTTCTGCTGCTTGAGCCAGTCGCCGATCTCGCCGCTCTGCTGCACCCGGCTTTGCAGCTGCTGCAGGGCGTCGTGGCGGGCGCGGCTTTCGGTGAGTAGACGATGGGCGCCCTGCAGGCGCTCGCGCGCACCGCGCAGCGCGCCTTCGAGGCCCGGCAGCTTCTGCTGAAGCTCGGCGACGCGATCCTGCTGCCGCGCCAATTCTTCCTCGGCCCGCGCTTCGGCCTCCTGCGCCGCGACAAGCCGCACCGGATCGGGCTGACCGAGCGCAGCACGCTCCTGATCCAGGCGCACCCGACGCTGGGCCAGGTTGTCGAGCGCGCGGATGGCGTGGCCGCGGTCCGCCTCGGCCAGACGCACGCCCTGCTCGGCGTCGTTGAGCGCCTTGCGCGCCTCGGCCACCTGGTGGCCAGCAGCCTGCACGGCATCTTCGGCCTCGGGCAAACGGGCGGCGGCCTCCTCGTGGCGGGCGCCGGCGGTCAGTGCGCGCTCGCGCGAGTTCTCCAGCAGCGACTTCCAGCGGAAGTCTTCGCCATCCACCCGCTGCAACTCGCCCGACCAGTGACCGTTCTCGACATCCAGCTGGGCGAGACGCACTTCCAGCCGCGCCCGCGAATCGCGCACGTGGCTGATTTCGGATTCAAGCCGCTTGACCTCGGCGTTGGCCGCGTACATCTCGGTCTGCGCGGCATGCAACGCATCGGAGGCGGCAAAATGCGCCTCGCGCGACTGTTCGACCCGGGCCTCGACCTCCCGCAGCTGCGCGGTCTCCGCTTCGACGCGGTTCTCGGCCTTCTCCACGTCGCGAGCCAGTCGCTCGGCGTCGGCGCGAGCATCGTTGCGCTTTTTCAGCCAGAGCAGGTTCTGCTGGTGAACGAGCCCGGTGTTGAGCGCGTGGTATTGCCTGGCGACCTCGGCCTGCGTGGCGAGGCGACCGATCTGGCCGTCGAGCTCGCCACGGATGTCATCGACGCGGGCGAGATTTTCGCGCGCATCCTCCAGCCGGTTCTGGGTTTCCTTGCGCCGTTCCTTGTACTTGGTGACGCCGGCCGCTTCCTCGAGGAAGAAACGCAGCTCGTCGGGCTTGGACTCGACGATGCGGGAGATCATGCCCTGGCCGATGATGGCGTAGGCGCGCGGCCCGAGGCCGGTACCGAGGAAGAGGTCGATGACGTCGCGGCGGCGGACGTGGAGGTTGTTGATGTAGTAGTTGGAGTTGCCCTCGCGGTCCAATATCCGTTTGACCGTGATTTCGGCATATTGCGACCACTGGCCGCCGACACGACCCTGCTGGTTGTCGAAGAAGAGTTCGACGCTGGCGCGCGACACCTCCTTGCGGCCGCCCGAGCCCTTGAAGATCACGTCCTGGATGGATTCGCCGCGCAGCTCCGACGCCTTCGACTCGCCCAGCACCCAGCGCACGGCGTCGATGATGTTCGACTTGCCGCAACCGTTCGGGCCGACCACGCCGGCCAGCTGGCTGGGAAAGACGACGGTGGTCGGTTCGACGAAGGACTTGAAACCGGCGATCTTGAGCTTGGTGAGGCGCACGCGCAGGACGGGAGAGTGACGAAAGGGCGGCATTATAATGCCTCGACCTCCAATCCCACGCCGCCATCATGCCCAGCCAGCCAGCCAAAGCACTCGAGACCTTTCCCAACCCGGCACCGCACCGCGACTACCAGATCCACATGGAAATCCCGGAGTTCACCTGTCTCTGCCCCAAGACCGGGCAGCCGGATTTCGCCGTGCTGACGCTGGACTACATCGCCGACAAGCTCTGCATCGAACTCAAGAGCCTGAAGCTCTACGTCTGGAGCTTTCGCGAGGAAGGCCATTTCCACGAGGACGTGACCAACCGCATCCTCGACGACCTGGCCAAGGCGGTGAAGCCCCGCTTCATGCGGCTGACCGCGCGTTTCTTTGTTCGCGGCGGCATTTTCACCCACGTCGTCGCCGAGCACCGCAAGAAGGGCTGGAATCCGGCGCCGCGCGTCGATCTGGCCGAGTTCGTCGCGCAGTCGAACGTGCGTGGATAGCTGGTCGCCGAGCAGCCGACCCGCCACGCCCCCTACAAGGCAGTTCTGCTCGAATCGGGCTGAGGGAGCCCGCTGGCGACCGCCTCGTCCGAGCGCGCCGAGACCACGCAGGCGGCGACGATCATCGCCCCGCCCAGCCACTCCTTGAGTCCCATCACCTCGCCGGCCAGCAGCCAGGCCGAAATCGCCGCAACCGCCAGCTCGAACATGAATATGACGATCGCCCGGTTGGCCGGAACATTGCTCAGGCCGAACTGCACGACCAGGTTGATCGCCAGCAGAACGATGCCGATGACGGCGACCAGCAGCCAGTGCGTATTCGTCATGCCGCCGAGCACGGCCGGCGGCTCGAAGGCCGCGGCAACGAGGCCGAGCGTCACCGTGCACAGGAACACGGCCACCGACTTGAGCTCGATGGAGTGCTGCGGCGTGCGTCGGATCAGCACATTCGACAGGGCGAAGAGGAAGCCCGCGGCAAGCCCCAGCCATTCCGCCTCGTTGCCCGGCAGCGGCAGCCCCAGGCGCGGCTGCCAGAGCATGACCAGCGCGCCGGCGACCGACAGCACGATCACCATGGCCCCGAGCCGCCCGGCGCGCTCGCCGAGCAGCAGGCGGGCGAGCAGCACGGTCCACAACGGCGCCAGATAGAACAGCAGCAGCACGCGCATCACCTCGCCGTGCAGCATGCCGAGCACATAGCCGATGTTGCAGCCGGCGGCGCTTAACCCCACGGCGAGCAGCCACCACGACGGCCGTTCGCGGTGGCGACGCAATGCCAGCACCGGCACGCCCAGCGCCAGCGCGACCAGATAGGTGAGAACGGCGGCGCGCACGCCCGACAAGCCGGCGGCCTCGAGCACGCGGTAGGGATACCAGATCAGCCCCCACACGGTGGCGCCGGCCAGCAGCGAGGCGACGGCCTCGGCCGCGCGGGGGCGTGACCTATAATATGTGCCTTCCAGAGCCGCCAAGCCATTCCTCCCCGTGAATCCCCGCCTCGACCTGCTTCAGCCCTACCCCTTCGAAAAACTGCGCCAGTTGTTTTCCGGGGTCACGCCGCCGGCCGGCCTCAAGGAGATCAAGCTGTCGATCGGCGAGCCGCAACACGAGACGCCGGCCTTCATCAAGGAAGCCCTGACGGCAAATCTGGCGGGATTGGCAAATTATCCTACCACGCAGGGTACAGACGCCCTGCGCCAGAGCATCGCCGCCTGGATCGCCCGCCGCCACGGCATTCCGGCGCCGAACCCGGCAACCCAGATCGTCCCGGTCAATGGCTCGCGCGAGGCATTGTTCGCCTTCGCCCAAGCCGTGGTCGACAGTTCGAAGGCCGGCGCCACGGTCATCTGCCCCAATCCCTTCTACCAGATCTACGAAGGCGCGGCCCTGCTGGCCGGGGCCACGCCGCTGTTCCTCAACAGCCTGCCCGAGCACGGCTACGCCATGGATTTCGGCGTGGCGCCAGCGCCGACTTTTGACCGGACGCAACTCGTCTACGTCTGCTCGCCCGGCAACCCCACCGGCAAGGTGATGTCGCAGGACGACTGGGCACGCCTGTTCGAGTTGTCCGACCGCCACGGCTTCGTCATCGCCGCGGACGAGTGCTATTCGGAAATCTATTGCGACGAAGCCAGGCCGCCGCTGGGCGGCCTCGAAGCGGCAAGAAAGCTTGGCCGCGACGACTACCGCAACCTCGTCATGTTCTCCAGCCTGTCCAAGCGCTCCAACGTGCCGGGCCTGCGTTCGGGCTTCGTCGCCGGCGACGCGGCCATCATCGAGAAGTTCCTGCTCTACCGCACCTACCACGGCTGCGCCATGAACCCGGCGGTGCAGGGCGCGTCCATCGCCGCCTGGAACGACGAGGCGCACGTGCGCGAAAATCGTCGCCTCTACGCCGAGAAATTCGAGAAAGTCACGCCCATCGTCGCCCGCCATCTCGAAACCGCCGTGCCCGACGCCGGTTTCTACCTCTGGGCGCGCACACCGATTCCCGATACCGAGTTCGCCCGCGAGCTGCACCGCCAATATAATGTGACCGTCCTTCCCGGCAGTTTCCTCGCGCGGGAATCCGGCGGCGTCAATCCCGGCGCGAATTACGTGCGCATCGCGCTGGTCGCGGGACTCGACGAATGCCTGGAGGCGGCGCGGCGCATCGCCGATTTTTGCCAGAAACTCTGATCCGACCGCAAAGGAAACCCCCATGCACCAACTGCAAAGCATCATCGACGAAGCGTGGGAAGACCGCGCCAACCTCAAGCCCGGCTCCGCCCCCGCCCGCGTCGGCGAGGCCGTGGATACCATCATCGCCGAGCTCGACCAGGGCAGGCTGCGCGTCGCCGAGAAAGTCGACGGCGAGTGGGTGACTCACCAGTGGATCAAGAAGGCGGTGCTGATCTCCTTCCGCCTCGAGGACAACCGCCTGATGGACAACGGCCCGATGCGCTACTTCGACAAGGTGCCGACCAAGTTCGCCCACTACGACACCCACGAATTCGAGAAGGGCGGCTTCCGCGTGGTGCCGCCGGCGGTCGCACGCCGCGGCAGCTATATCGCGAAGAACTGCGTGTTGATGCCGAGCTATGTGAACATCGGCGCCTATATCGACGAGGGCACCATGGTCGACACCTGGGCCACCGTCGGCTCCTGCGCCCAGATCGGCAAGAACGTGCACCTCTCGGGCGGCGTCGGCATCGGCGGCGTACTCGAGCCGATCCAGGCCAACCCGACCATCATCGGCGACAACTGCTTCGTCGGCGCCCGTTCCGAAGTCGTGGAAGGCGTGATCGTCGAGGACAACTGCGTGATCTCGATGGGCGTCTTCATCAGCCAGAGCACCAAGATCTACGACCGCGCCACCGGCGAGATCGTGTACGGCCGCGTGCCCGAAGGCTCGGTGGTCGTCTCGGGCAGCCTGCCCTCGGCCGACGGCAAGTACAGCCTCTACTGCGCGGTGATCGTCAAGCGCGTCGATGCGCAGACGCGGGCCAAGACCGCCATCAACGAACTGCTGCGCGACTGATCGTTACGCACAAGGGGAGAGCCGCTATGGGAACCATGGATCGCCTGTTTCAGTTGATGGCCGAAAGAAAGGCCTCCGACATCTTCGTTTCCGTCGGCTCCCCCATCAACATCAAGATCAACGGCGTGGCCATGCCCGTGAACCAGACGGTGATGGACACGGCCACCATCAACAATCTCCTCAAGGAAATCCTCAACGAACACCAACTCAAGGAGTACGAGGAAACGCTGGAGATGAACAGCGGCTACGCCCTCGAGGGCGTCGGAAACTTCCGCATTTCGGTGTTGCGGCAGAAGGGCACGCCGGCCTTCGTCGTGCGCTACATTCCGGCGGAAATTCCGCGGTTCGAGACGCTCAACCTGCCGCCGGTGCTGCTCGACGTGGTGATGGAAAAGCGCGGCCTGATCCTCATGGTCGGCGCCACCGGCTCCGGCAAGTCGACCACGCTGACCGCGATGCTCGACCACCGCAACGAGATGAAGCCCGGCCACATCCTCACGCTCGAGGATCCGATCGAGTTCATCTTCAAGAACAGGAAGGCCATCGTCAACCAGCGCGAGGTCGGCTCCGACACCAAGGCCTTCCAGGTGGCGCTGAAGAACGCGCTGCGCCAGGCGCCCGACGTCATCTTCATCGGCGAGATCCGCGACAAGGACGCCATGTCGCAGGCCATCGCCTACGCCCAGTCCGGCCACCTCTGCGTGGCGACGCTGCACGCCAACAACAGCTATCACGCGATGAGCCGCATCATCAGCTTCTACCCGCTGGAAAACCGGCCGGCGCTGCTGGCCGATCTCGCGGTCACGCTCAAGTGCATCATCTCGCAACGCCTGGTCAAGAAGCCCGACGGCGGCCGCACGCCGGCCACCGAGGTGCTGCTGAACTCCCGCCATGTCGCCGAACTGATCGAGAAGGGCGACATGACCGGCATCAAGGAGTCGATGGAACAGAGCATGTCACCTGGCTCGCAGACCTTCGAGCAGGCCCTGGTCAAGCTCTACCGCGACAATGTCATCACCCTTGAGGAAGCGATGGCCAACGCCGATTCGGCCAACAACCTGCACTGGCTGATCAACAACACCGAAGCCGATGCCGGCAAGAAGGAACAGAAACTCGACGCCACGCCACCGGGCGCGGAAATCACCGAAAGCGGCGCCTCGTTCGCCGAGTTCACGCTCAACATGGATGCTCAATGAGCGATGGCGCCGCGCTCTCGCTCGTCCGGCAACTGATCGAACGCCGTTCCGTCACGCCCGACGACGCCGGCTGCCTCGACCTGATCGCCCGGCGTCTGGCGCCTCTCGGTTTCGCGCTCGAGCGCATCGACGGCGGCGGCGTGTCGAACCTGTGGGCGCGGCGCGGCGACGCGCCCCCCCTGCTCTGCTTCGCCGGCCACACGGACGTCGTCCCGACAGGCCCGCTCGAGCGCTGGACGTCCGATCCGTTCCAGGCCACCGAGCGCGACGGCCACCTGTACGGTCGCGGCGCCGCCGACATGAAATCCTCGCTCGCCGCCTTTGTCGTCGCCTGCGAGCGATTCGTCCACCTGCATCCCGATCACCGCGGCTCGCTGGCCCTGCTGCTCACCTCGGACGAGGAAGGCGATGCCATCCACGGCACGGTCAAGGTGGTCGAGACCCTCAAGGCCCGCAATGAAGCCATCGACTACTGCGTCGTCGGCGAGCCGACCTCGGCGACCCGATTCGGCGACACCCTCAAGAACGGCCGTCGCGGCTCGCTCTCCGCGAAGCTCGTGGTCAAGGGCATCCAGGGCCACGTCGCCTATCCCGAGCAGGTGAGAAACCCGGTGCATCTGGCCGCGCCCGCGCTGGCCGAGTTGGCGGCGACCCGCTGGGACGAGGGCAACGAATATTTCCCGCCCACCAGCTTCCAGATTTCCAACGCCCATGCCGGCGCCGGCGCCACCAACGTCGTGCCCGGCAGCTTCGACATCCTTTGCAACTTCCGCTTCTCCACCGCGAGCACGCCGGAGGGTCTGCAAACGCGCGTCATCGATATCCTCGAGCGCCACGGCCTCGATTACGAGATCGAGTGGACGCTCGGCGGCAAGCCCTTCCTGACGCGCCCGGGCAAGCTGGTCGCCGCGCTCGCCGATTCCATCCGCGCCCATGCCAATGTGACGCCGCAACTATCGACCAGCGGCGGCACCTCGGACGGACGCTTCATCGTCGACATCTGCGCCGAAGTCGTCGAATTCGGCCCGATCAACGCCACCATCCACAAGGTCGACGAGCGCATCGCGCTGTCCGATCTCGAACCGCTGGCCCATATCTACCAGGGCGTGATGAAACGCCTGCTGACCTGAAAACCATGCAGCAAACACCCCCCCACGCTCGCAAAAGCGGCTCGCTGCCCCCGGAGGGGGCGCTGCCTTCCTCGGGGCTGCCCGTCGGAAGGCAGACCGCCGAACTTCTCACCCTGCGCGACTGGCTGCGCTGGGCCGTCAGCCGCTTCGGCGAAGCCGGGCTTTTCTTCGGTCACGGCGCCGACAACGCCTTCGACGAGGCCGCCTGGCTGATCCTGCACGCGCTGCACCTGCCGCGCGATCGGCTCGACGTGTTTCTCGATGCCCGCCTCACCGCGGACGAACGCCTGGCGGTGCTCAACATCCTGCAGCAGCGCGTCGCCCGCCGCCTCCCCGCAGCCTACCTGACGCAGGAGGCCTGGCTCGGCGACTTCCGCTTCTATGTCGACGAGCGTGTCATCGTGCCACGCTCGTATTTCGCCGAACTGCTGCACGAAGGCTTCGCGCCGTGGGTCGCCGATCCCGCCGAGATTGGCGACGCCCTCGACCTGTGCACGGGTTCCGGCTGCCTCGCCATCCTGATGGCCCACGCCTTCCCCAGCGCGCGTGTCGATGCTGTCGACATTTCGACCGACGCACTGGCCGTGGCGCAGCGCAATGTCACCGACTACGGCCTCGACGAGCAGGTACGCCTCGTCCGCTCCGACCTCTTCGGCAAGCTCGGCAAGCGCCGCTACGACCTGATTATTTCCAACCCGCCCTACGTCACCGCCGCCTCGATGGCCGCCCTGCCCGCCGAATACCGCCATGAGCCGGCTCTCGCGCTGGCCGCCGGCGACGACGGTCTCGACATCGTCCGCGTCATTCTCGCCGACGCCGCGCGCCACCTGAAGCCAGAGGGGCTGCTCGCCATCGAGGTCGGCCACAACCGCGACATCGTCGAAGCCGCCTTCCCCGAACTGCCGCTGACCTGGATCGACACACCCAACGCCGAAGGCAAGATATTCCTGCTGCAGGCCCGAGACCTTCAGTCTCGCTCCTGAGCGGTGCCGGGAATGCATTCATGACATTACCATGAATAACGACATACTGACCGATATCTACCGCTTGCGCCCCAACGTCAAGGCCAACCTTGAGTCCCTGAGCAACCGGCTGCAACAACGCTCGGCGGCCCGACCCGCGATGATCTGCAATCCCGCGCACGACTGCAGCATTTAGCTCCATCGCCGACGCCACGCGTTGGTTGGCATTTTTTTGCGCTTTCGCGGAATCCATCTCACCCACGACACCTGAAATGGCCTTATGATTCGGGGCGCTTCGATTCTCTTCTCACCCATGCTCAGGAGCCCCAGATGAACAAATCCGAACTCATCGAAGTTGTCGCCAAGGAAGCCGAGCTCACCAAGGCCGCCGCCGAGCGCGCGCTCTCCGCCATGATCGGCGCCATCGTCAAAACGGTTTCCAAGGGCGATTCCGTCACCCTCGTCGGCTTCGGCAGTTTCAAGTCCGCCAAGCGCGCCGCCCGCAACGGCAAGAACCCCAAGACCGGCGCCACCATCAAGATCGCGGCGACGACCGTACCCAAGTTCTCCGCCGGCGCCACCTTCAAGGCCGCCGTCGCAGGCAAGAAAGCAGCCAAGAAAAAATAATCCGTTACCAACAGACGAAACCCGGCTGTCGGGTTTCGCCGCACAGCTCCTGTCTTTTCTGGTATGAATCAAGAACAGCCTTCCATCCCGCAATCCCCGCCGCCTCCCGATCCGCGCCGCCGCTTGCGTGAGTTGTTGTCGGTTCCGGAGCGGGATCGGAGCGATGCACAGTGGGACGAGATCATCGAGATCGAGATTCAGCTTGCCCCAGGTAACCGGATCGGACCATCACCAGGACCCGGAGGTGGTGGCGGAAGCAATCGTCCCAACAACCCCGCGCCAGGTGGCCAGAAACCCCCACAATCCAAGAAGAACCGTCCCCGCTGGGGTAGCGGTCGCCAACATGAACCCAAAAAATAGCAGGGGAAATTGGAACATGAAGATTCATGAATTCGACCTCCCCCAGAATTGCCGCGACGCTCATCCCCGGTGATGGCATCGGACCGGAGATAACCGAAGCTACGCTGGAGGCACTCGACGCCCTCGGCGCACCGTTTCAATGGGATCGACAGGCTGCCGCATGGCCGGTGTCAATTCCTGCGGCGATCCGCTACCGCCGGCCTGTCTCGATAGCATCCACAGCACTCGACTAGCCCTCAAGGGACCGCTTGAAACACCTATCGGCGAGGGCTATCGTTCGTCGAACGTAAGGCTGCGCGAAGAGTTCAAGCTCTATGCCAATCCGCGCCCGGCGAGCACCATCATTCCGGGCGGGCGTTACGACAAGATCGACCTGGTGCTGGTGCGCGAGAACAATGAAGGCCTCTACATGGGCTACGAGCACTTCATCCCGATCGACGGCGACCGCACGCCGTCGGGATGTCGACCGGGGTGAATACCCGCCAGGGTTGCCGCCGCATCGTCCACTTCGCCTTCGATTACGCCATCCGCAAAGGGCGCAGGAAGGTTACGGTGGTACACAAAGCCAACATAATGAAGGCGCTGACCGGAATCTTCCTGGAAACCGCGCGGCATTTCTCCTCCGTCCCGTAGCGATCCATGAACTGGCCCACCGACAATCCCTTCTGAAACTGTACCTTGTTGATCCCCATCGCGCATCTCCTTCGTTCAAGATGCGCCCATTCTTCACCCCGTCAGACTCACCACGCGAGCCCGCTGAACTTTGCGGCTGATCATGTGAGGTTATGACGCGAGCTTGTGGCCACGGTCACGACGCGATTCGCCCTTCTCCTTCCTTCGCCGCATCACCCTCAACCTCTTTCACGCTGATACCTCGCGAAAAACGAGTCTCCCAAGAAAACGCAAGACAGCCGGCTGGAATCCAGACTCCCTCGCCCATGTCTTGAGACTACTCGCCATTTGATGCTCCAACCCCGGGTGCCGCCGCAGTGCAACAGAGACGCCATGGCCCGATGCTAGAATCAAACGCTTCCCAACCCAGACACCGCAGAATATCCCATGCAAAAAATTATCCGTTCCATGGAGGGCTTCATCTTCTGGAGCCGCTGGCTGCAGGCTCCGCTCTACCTCGGCCTGATCGCCGCGCAGGGCGTCTATGTCTACCATTTCATGCACGAACTGGCCATCCTCGTCACCAAGGCCGGCAGCCTCACCGAAAACGAAGTCATGCTGATCGTGCTGGGCCTGATCGACGTGGTGATGATCGCCAATCTGCTGGTCATGGTCATCATCGGCGGCTACGAGACTTTCGTCTCCAAGCTCGACCTCGAAGGCAACCCCGACCAGCCGGAATGGCTGTCCCACGTCAATGCCGGCGTGCTCAAGGTCAAGCTGGCCGTGGCGCTGATCAGCATTTCCTCCATCCACCTGCTGCGCACCTTCATCAACGCCGGCCAGATCGAGGACCGCGTGGTCATTGCCCAGATCGCCATCCACGCCTCTTTCCTGGTCTCGGCGCTGGCCATCGCCTGGACCGACAAGGTGATGATGCAGACGCTGGCCATGAGCGCCCATACCAAGCACTGAACCCCGCCATGACGACCATCCGTCAGGATGACTTCATCGCGTCCGTCGCCGACGCCTTCCAGTACATCAGCATCTACCACCCGCTCGATTACATCACAGCCCTGGGCCGTGCGTGGGAGCGCGAGGAAGGCCCGGCGGCAAAGGACGCCATCGCCCAGATCCTCGCCAATTCGCGCATGTGCGCCGAGGGCCGGCGGCCGATCTGCCAGGACACCGGCATCGCCGTGGTCTTCCTCAAGATCGGCATGGATGTGCGCTGGGACGCCAGGCTGTCGGTGCAGGAGATGGTCGACGAGGGCGTGCGCCGCGCCTACCTGCATCCGGACAACCCGCTGCGCGCCTCGGTGCTGCTCGACCCGGCCGGCAAGCGCACCAACAGCCGCGACAACACCCCGGCGGTGGTGCATTACGAGATCGTGGCGGGCGACCAGGTCGAGGTCATCTGCGCGGCCAAGGGCGGCGGCTCCGAGAACAAGTCCAAGCTGGTCATGCTCAATCCGTCGGACTCCATCGTCGACTGGGTGCTGAAGACCCTGCCGACCCTGGGGGCCGGCTGGTGCCCGCCGGGCATCCTCGGGCTGGGCATCGGCGGCACGCCGGAAAAGGCCATGCTGCTGGCCAAGGAGTCGCTGATGGCGCCGGTCGACATGCACGAGTTGCTGACGCGCGGAGCGAAGAACCGCATCGAGGAACTGCGCCTCGAACTCTACGACAAGGTCAATGCGCTGGGCATCGGCGCCCAGGGTCTCGGCGGGCTTACCACCGTGCTCGACGTCAAGATCATGGACTACCCGACCCACGCCGCCAGCCTGCCGGTGGCGCTGATTCCCAACTGCGCCGCGACCCGCCATATCCACTTCCGTCTCGACGGCTCCGGCCCGGTGAAGCTGGAACCGCCCAAGCTGGAGGATTGGCCGGCCGTCACCTGGAAGGCCGACGAGAAGCAGGCGACGCGCGTCCAGCTCGACACCCTGACCAAGAGCCAGGTCGCCGCGTGGAAGCCGGGCCAGGTGCTGCTGCTCAACGGCCACATGCTCACCGGCCGCGACGCCGCGCACAAGCGCATCCACGACATGCTGGCAAAAGGCGAAAAGCTGCCAGTCGACTTCACCGACCGCATCATCTACTACGTCGGCCCGGTCGATCCGGTGCGCGACGAAGCCGTCGGCCCGGCCGGCCCCACCACGGCCACGCGCATGGACAAGTTCACGCGCATGATGCTGGAGCAGACCGGGCTGATCGCCATGGTCGGCAAGGCCGAGCGCGGGCCCGCCGCCATCGAGGCGATCAAGGACAACCGCGCCGCCTACCTCATGGCCGTCGGCGGCGCCGCCTATCTCGTTTCCAAGGCCATCAAGTCGGCGAAAGTCGTGGCTTTTGCGGATCTCGGCATGGAAGCGATCTACGAATTCGATGTGGTCGACATGCCCGTCACCGTGGCCGTCGACTCCACCGGCACCTCGGTACACGAAACCGGACCGCACGAATGGCGTATCAAGATCGGCAAGATCCCGGTCGCCAGGCACTGAATCGCCGTTCCGCCAGCGCCGACTTTTTCCCGCCACCCATGATCGGCGCATTCGACTCCGGCCTCGGCGGCCTCTCGGTGCTGGCCGCCATTGCCCGCGAGTTGCCGCGCGCCGACCTCGTCTATCTCGCCGACACGGCCCATGTGCCCTACGGCAACAAGCCCGACGACTTCATCCGCGGCCGCGTCCTCGCCATCGGCCGCCATCTGGTCGAAGCGCATGGCTGCACGCTGCTGGTCGTCGCCTGCAACACGGCAACCGCCGCCGCCGTCAATGAACTGCGCCTGCAACACCCGGGCATCCCCGTGATCGGTGTCGAACCCGGTGTCAAGCCGGCGGCGCAAGACAGTGTCAGCAAGCGCATCGCCGTGCTCACCACCGAGGCCACGGCGAAGAGCGAGCGCCTCGCCCGCCTGATCCGCGAGCACGCCGGAAAAGTCGCGGTCGACATCATCGCCTGCCCCGGCTGGGCGACACGGGTCGAGACGCTTCACCTCGACGGCCCCGAATTCACCGCCGAGGTGCGCGCCACGGTGGAACCGCTGCTCGAACGCGGCGCCGACCGACTGGTGCTGGGCTGCACCCATTACAGCTTCATCGCTCCCTTGCTGGCTCCGCTGGTCCGCGGCCGCGCCGAACTCGTCGATGTCGCCGCCGCCGTTGCCCGCCAGGTCCAGCGGCTGGCCTCGCCACCGCCTGGCGCAGGCACCGGGGGCCACCTCACGCTGCTGGCCACGTCCCGTCCGGAACGCCTGCAGGCCGCACTGCCAGCGCTGGGCCTGGGACAACTGGCGGCACATGTCACCGGCGCCGCCGCTCTCGCCCGCTGCTAGCAGGCCCCGGCCAGGCGGCCGCAGCTGCACCGGGCATCACTAAAGTGCTAAGCTACCAACCTTTGCGCATAGGCCAGCCCGCCCGCCCAATGGATCGCATCAAGGTCATCGAACATCTGCAAGAGGTCATCGGGGACCTCCATGGCGTTCATATCGATCGCCATCTGCAACGTCATGCCCCGCGCGACCGCTTCGACCCGACGCGCACCGACGTGTCGCCGAAAATCCGCCGCTCCATCGCCGAGCGCCAGCCGGTCGAGGCCATTGTCATGACCGCCGACATCCGTCGCTCCAGCTCGATCATGCGGGAATCGATCGATACGTTGCAGTTCGCCAACATCCTCGACGATTTCGTCGGCGAGTTCCGCACCGTGCTCTGCTACCACAATGGCTGGTTCGACAAGTTCACCGGGGACGGCTTCATCTGCTACTGGCTGATCGAGGACAGCTTCGCCGCGCAGATGGAAACGGTCCTGGCCTTTTCGGCGACCGTCATGGAAAGTTTCCGCGGCTACTACTACCCCGCCTTCGTCGCCAATCTGCGCAACATTCCCAGCGGGGTCGGACTCTCCATCGGCATCGACGCCGGCCCCTGCCACGTCGCGCCGGTAGCCGGCGATCTCACCCTGCTCGGCCAGCCCATCGTCGGCGCCGTGCGCATGGCCAATGCGGCGCGCCGGCCCTACGAACTGCTGATGAATGCCTACCCTGGCAACCGCCTTACCGAGAGCAGCACGAGGAATACCGGGAAACTCGCGACCGACTTGAACTACCAGGCCATCAAGTGCGTCGTCGACACCAAGGAATATCCGGAAGGCCAGGAGGCCTACGCCGTTACTTTCCTCAAGGGCGGGCAGAACATTTTCGCCTGAATCTCCAGTGCCGCGCCGCGGATGAAATTCACCGTAGACTCCTTCCGCGCCTGGCCCCACAAGAAGGTCACGCTGCTCGGCATGTCGGGCGTCGGCAAGACCTGGCTGTCGTCGCTGCTGCGCCGCCACGACTGGTTCCACTACTCGGCCGACTTCCGCATCGGCAAGCGCTACCTCGACGAGCCCATCCTCGACCTGATCAAGCAGCAGGCAATGCAGGTGCCCTTCCTGCGCGACTTGCTGCGGCGCGACTGGATCGACATCAAGAACAACATCAAGGTCGACGACCTCGGCCCGGTGCTGTCCTTCGTCGGCAAGCTCGGCGATCCGGCGCGCGGCGGCATTCCCTTGGCCGAGTTCTCGCGCCGCCAGGCCATGTACCGCGAGGGCGAGATCGCCGCGATGCGCGACGTGCCGGCCTTCGTCGCCAAAGCTCAGGACATCTACGGCTACAACCACTTCGTCAATGACGTCGGCGGCAGCCTGTGCGAACTGGAGGAGCCGTCGGTGATCGACCTGCTGGTCGAGAACACGCTGATCCTCTACATCCAGGTCACCACGGCCGAGGAGGAAGCCGAACTGATCCGCCGCGCGCAAAGCGATCCCAAGCCGCTTTATTTCCGCCCGACCTTCCTCGCCAAGCAGCTGCCAAGGTATCTCGCCGAACGGAAGCTCGGCAGCATCGCCGAGGCCGACCCGGACGACTTCACGCGCTGGGTGTTCCCGCACCTGTTCCACTCGCGCATCCCGCGCTACGAGGCCATCGCGCAGCCGCACGGCTACACCGTGACCTCGCACGAGGTGGCGCAGGTGCGCGACGAAAAGGATTTCCTCGTCCTGCTCGAGACGGCGATTGCACGGCAGGCCTAGGCCGATAGCTCAGGGCAGCCGCAATGGGATCGATCTCGGTAAAGCCCACCCGACGCGTCAGACACGCGGCCCGCACCTTGGGGAATACCTGCTTGACCAGGTGATTACGCTCCGCGTCCATGTCGCGGAAGGTCGAGGACAGGAAGACACGGATCTCGCGGGATTGGGGAGTCGAATTCATGCATATCTCCGGACAGGGTTGCAGTAAGATAAAACACCCGTGAAAGGACCTGCGCCATGACCCTTGCCGAAACCATCGAAGCCCACGTAAGCGCCTTGCCGGCAAGCCTGCAGCGGGAGGCGCTCGACTACATTGCATTTCTCGAAGCTCGCTATGGCATCCGGTCGTCCGAGCATCTCGCGCCGGGAGCGCTGGCCACGGAAGAGTTCATCGCCCGCCATGCCGGTTCGTTGGGTAATGACTTTCCCGATGATGTCGACTTCGCGGAGGGCGTACCGCCCGACAGCGGAAGGGATGCGTTCTAGTGGCACGGTATCTCCTCGACACGAACGCCTGCATCCGCTACCTGAAGAACCATCCCGGCGTTGTCGAACGTGTGCGGCAGGCAGGCGTTGCCGCCTTGAGCATTTGCGCGCCCGTCCGCGCCGAACTTTGGTATGGCGCCTGCAAGAGCGAAAACCCCGAGCGCAACCGCGAGCGCGTCGCCCGGTTTTGCGCCGACCTGCCCTGCCTGCCGTTCGACACGGCCGCAGCCGAACGGTGCGGCGAAATCCGCGCGGAGCAGGCCCGGCAGGGCATCGCCATCGGCCCCTATGATCTCCAGATTGCCGCCATTGCCCTGGTTCATGACCTGGTCCTGGTCAGCAACAATCTCGACGAGTTTCGACGTGTGCCGGGACTGAACGTCGAAGACTGGCAACGCTGAGCCGACAAAAGTCGGCGCTGGCGGGACGGCGATTCAGACGCCCTGTCTATTGATCCATGTTGGAAGCTGGGCGCTTCAAACCTCGCCATTGGGAGACTTCGGTAGAAACTTGATTGTCGCTGCCGGGATCACGCCAGGCTTTTCCGTCCCACAGAAACAAGTTGGGAAAGGGCCAGTCAGGAGACAACTCCACTTCGGATCTACTCCAGTAACCCGACATTAGTATCTCGATAAGGACAGAGGCAGCTTCGGGGCGGAAACGGGCACCCAGCATCTACCGCGCGAGCGGAGAAACGATCCAGCGCGCATCGTTTCGACACCGGATTATTGAGGCCCGTCACTCGGCCAGATTGAAGGGCGCGGCCGGCCGAAACGGGATTTCAGCGACCGAAAATTCCCCGCAGCGCCTTGACCGCGTCGGGCGGCACCATGCCCGACGTGTCTTCTTCGCCGCCACGCGGCGGCATCTGCTGCGGCGCAGCTTCGCGCATCTCCTCGCGGCTGGGGCGGCTACGCCGCGTGCTGCGCCGTTCGCTCGCCTCATCGCCCATGCCCAGCATGGTCATGCCGGTGGACTTCACGCGCACGCGGGCGACCCATTCCGGCTGCCACGAGGCATCGGCCTTGGGCGGCCGCGGCGGGTGCGACAGGTTGAGTTCGGGACCGTAGGCGATCATATTCACCATCGCGCCCTCGACCCCGGCGAAGACACCCTTCGGGATGGCGCACTGCGACGTGCTCGGCGGCAGGATCACTCGCTCCTTGAGGAACTTGTCGATATTGGCCGGCGACAGGTAGGTCATGAGGCCCCAGCCCGGATCGGGCTCTTCGCTCGAACTCCAGATGATCATCTCGCTTTCGCCGCGCGCCCCCATGGCATTGAGGAAGTAGGCCTGGGCATTCGTCACCGAGCCCCAGTTCACCAGCACGCTGGCGGCGGGTTCGCCGCGCGTGGTCATCGCCACTTTCGGCATGAAGTCGTGACGCTCGCCCACCGCGAACTTCAGGCTCGCCGGCACGGCGTCGCCGCTCACCGCGTGGCCGCCAACGAAGGAGCCATCCTTCGGCACGCGGCGGCGATCCTTCTCGTTGGGCCACACCGAGCGCCCGGGCTGGCTTTTCGCACCGCGGTCGGCGGCGTGGCGGCCGGTCATGAAGCGGCCGTATTCGGAAATGTCCGCCTTGGCGAAGTCGAGCACGCGCGGCTGGCCCGCTCGCACGTTCTCGCCGCAGCCCCAATAAAACAGGATGCGTCCCTTCGGCTTCTCCGGCACCTCGTCCGTGGCCTCGCCGCTGCGCGACCGCTCGCTGCGCGGCGGCAGCAGCGGCAGCGTCGGCCCCAGGCGCAGTTCGGCGGGAATGCCGTGAGTGCCGTCGATGCCGGCCGGCTTGGCCCGCACCCATAGAGAGGTGTCGAGCCACTTGCCCGGGCCCATGCCACCCATCGGCCCCTTGGTCGAACCGAAGGCATTGCCGCCCATCATCTGCGACATCATGCCGCTTTCCATCATGTCGTCGGACATGCCGGGAATCGACATGCTCGACGTGGCGAGGTCCATCCAGTACTGCGCCTCGATCGCCTTGTTCTGAGCCTGGGCCAGGCCGGCGACTGCCAGCATGACTGCCGCAACGCTCACACGAATGTCCATGGATCCTCCTAGGTTGTCCACGCGGCGAGAAACTGTCGCCAATGCGGTGCATCGATCCTGGCCAGTTCCGTCCGCACGAATTCGATCTCCGCCGCGTGCTCGGCGGCACTCATCCTGCCGCGCATTAATTGGAAGCGCAGATAAACAAGGTAGGTGTTCACGACATCGGTCTCGCAATAGTCGCGGATGTCGTCGATGCCGCCGTCAAGCCAGGTGCCCCACACCGCGCCGCCATCCATGCCAAGTTTGCCCGGCAGGCCCATCAGCCTGGCCAGTTCGTCGAGCGGCGCGCTGGCGCGCGGCTGGTACATCGCCAGCAAATCCATCAGGTCGAGATGGCGCATGTGATAGCGGCCGATGTAGTTGTTCCACTTGAAGTCGCGGGCGTCGTAGCTGTCGCCCTCGCCCATCTCCCAGTAGCGCGAAGCCTCGACGCCGTGGATCAGGCCACGATAGTGCAGCACCGGCAGGTCGAAGCCGCCGCCATTCCACGAAACGAGTTGCGGCGTGTATTTCTCGATACCGCCGAAGAAACGGCGGATGATCTCGGCCTCGTTCAGCTTCGGCTCGGCCAGCGACCAGACCTTGAAATCCTCGTCCGAGCGCATGGCGCAGGAAACGACGGCGATGCGCTGCAGGTGATGCGGCAGGAAATTCGAGCCATTCCGGGCCCGCTGGCGCTGGAAGGCGAACTCGGCCACCTCGGCGTCGGCCAGATCCGCGGGCAGCCCGTGCAGCGTGCGGATGCCGCCGACATCCGGGATAGTCTCGACATCGAATACGAGAACGGGGGTCACCTCGGTTCAGCCCGCTATCTCTTGAGCCACGCGCCCTGCGCGTCGTTCTCGGCGGCCACCGCCGACTGAATGTTGACTTCGAGATTACATTGGGCGAAGGCGGCGCTGGTGAAAAGCAGCAGGCAGGTCAGCAGAATTCTCATCATTTCGTCTCTCTCCTTAGTGGCCGTGGCAGCAGCGGTAGGCATCGTCAGCCCAATACGGTCATAGCCGAAGGTCTCGAAGAAGCGCGGGAAGCTGCGCTGGATAGCCAGTGGATGCTGACCAGAAGAAGCCCTGCAAACAAGGCATGGCCGACCATCGGCCAAAGATTGGTAGCCGTCGCCACCACCACGCCGCCCAACATCATCTCGATGATCAGCAGCAAAAGCAAGGAGATGGACGCAGTGCGTGTGCCCTCTTGACGGAGACCTCGAATTCCGGCGAAACCAAGAAACAGGAAGGCCGCGCCGGCACAGTAGCGATGCAGGAGATGCAGCGCAACGGCGGAGGCATCGCTGGATAGCGGCGCGGAAGACAGGATAAGCAGCGGGTTCAGCGTTGCCCATCCTTCCGCAGTCGGCCACCAGATGCCCGAACAATCGGGCAGCGAAGTACAGGCCGCCGCCGCAAATCTGGCGCCAATCGATGCCCCCAGCACGAGCGTTGCCGTCAGCGCGGCGATCCCCACCCGGAGAATCCTGCTTGAGACCTGCCTCGGCGTTTTGGTGACAGAGCGTTGTGTCGCCAGCACCAGTTGGCCAGATATTGAAAGCAATCCCAGACCACCAAGAATGTTGGCGAAACGCGCCCACACCGCGTCCGGACCAGCCCCCAGCAGGCCGACGACGGCAAGGAACAGCATAAGCAGCACCAGCACCAGGCTGTAACGGGCCGCCGGCTGGATCGGCCGGGGACGCAGGAAACTCCAGGTGACGAAGAGTGCCAATATGAGCGACGCCGATGCAGTCACGCGATGCATCGCGCGGATAGCCGCGATGGGCAGCAGCAAACCGCCTACGGCGAACCCCCTGAAACACTCGGCATCGCCGGAACGATCAGAATAGCCGGCGTCGAGACGCAGGAAAACACTAATCAGGACAACCAGAAAAGAGAGCGCCGCCAAGAGCAGTACCCACTTTTTCATGGCCGGCAGTTGTGTGACATCCGCATGCATTGACGGCTCAGCGCAGTTCGTGTTCCACGCGCAATTCGTGGTTGAGCCATAGCAGGACGCCGAAGAACACCATCGAACCTCCCTGATGCGCGGCGCCCCAAGTGACAGGAACCGCCAGCAACAGGGTGGTGATGCCGAGCCCTATCTGGATCGCGAGGACCGCGAACATCACGTTGGCGGCCAGGCGCGCGGTTGCCGATACTCGTGCGGACCCGACCTTCAGCCAGAACCAGGGCACCAGGAAGGCCAGCACCCAGGCACCCAGGCGATGATCGAACTGCACGGTCGCCATGTTGTTGAAGAAGTTGAGATACCACGGCTCGATCATGAATATTTCCGGTGGCACGACGTGACCGTTCATCAGCGGAAAGGTGTTGTAGGCCTTGCCGGCGCGAATGCCGGCCACGAAGCCGCCCGTTATGACCATGTAAAAGGCCAGCAGCGCCAGCCAGAAGCCGGTGCGTTGCAGCTTTTGCAGGGCGGCGTTCGCGTATTCCCGCTTGCGCTCGGCGAGCAACCCCATGGCCACCCACATCATCGCGATAAAGATGAGAAAGGCGAGCGACAGGTGGGCGGTCAGCCGATACTGGCTGACACGCGGATCATCGACCAGGCCGCTCTTCACCATGTACCACCCCATCGCCCCCTGCAAACCGCCCAGTATGAAAATACCGCCCAGTTTGAGCGCAAGGGGGCGGTTAATGGTACGCCGCAGTAGAAAGTAAAGAAAGGGAAGGAAAAAAATCACCCCGATGATCCGCCCCAGCACACGATGCCAGTATTCCCAGTAGAAGATGCCCTTGAACTCGTCAAGAGACATCCGGTGATTCACTTTTTGGTATTCTGGCGTCTTCTTGTATTTATCAAATGTTGCGTCCCACTCAGCCTGGTTGAGCGGCGGAATCGTACCGACGATTGGCTGCCACTCGACGATGGAGAGTCCCGAGTGGGTCAACCGCGTGACTCCGCCGACAACCAGCGTTGCAAAAACCATGGCACAGCAGATGAAAAGCCAGAGGGCGATTGGACGACGGGCAACCTGGTGCATGAGTGATCCTGAATAATGTGGAAAAAGAAGATGAGCAACTTGAAAACGCGAAGTATAAGTCGCGGCCTTTCTGTTGCAGTGCGCCATAATTTTGGCGATTGCAGACCCCAGGAAAGACGCTGCGAGTGTTGCGGCAAAATGTCGCGGTTTCTTGTCCAATATCAATTCCTGCCGAGAAGGCTCAGGGTACCCTACCCAGCAGGAGGGTCTGTTAAAGGTCCGGCCGAGGATTGCATTTGATGCGCCGATGGCGCTAACACGAGGGGGGGGATAGGTGTATGGAGAAAGATGACGACATTCCGTTCATGCAAAAGCTGTTGGACAATCATTTCCTGCTCCTGTTCCTAGGGGTGGCTTCTCCCGGGGTTCTTTACATTTTGTGGGGAATCGTGGACATCATGAGTGTCCCCCTCGCCAAGTAACCCATCCAGTCAATCAGGGAGAATCAAATGAGCGCAATCCTGCCGCCGTCAGAGCGGTTGTGGTGGAAACAGCCGATCGCCAAGATCGAATGGTTCTGGATCGCCATCGCCTTCGTCTGGGCGATGATCATGTTTGTCATGATGGTTTATTGGCACATCAACGGCAAACAGAACCTGTCGAACGAGGTCTACAAGACCACGCCCGAAATGTTCGCGGCCAAGACCGAAAAGTTCATCAAGGAAAATACCATTCGCACCGAAACCGATCAGCAGATCCCAGTGGTCAAGGTGCCTGCCGGCGGCGAGGGCTACCTCATGGCCCGGCTGTGGAACTGGTATCCGATCCTGGAACTGGAAGCGGGCAAGACCTACAAGATTCACCTGTCTGCAATGGATTACCAGCACGGTTTCTCGCTGCAACCGGTGAACATCAATATCCAGGTTCTTCCCGGCTATGAGCATGTGGTCAAGATGACGCCGACCAAGGCAGGCACATATGCCATCGTCTGCAATGAATACTGCGGCATCGGTCACCATACGATGCTCGGCCGTATTTACGTGAAATAAGGGGGAGACAGATGGCAACTTACCGTACCTGCCCGCGCACCGGGCTGCAATTCGATCTGGAAGCCGACAAACTGATGCGCTGGAACGCCGTAGCTGGCGTTCTGTGGCTGCTGGTTGGCGGCATCACCGCGCTACTGGTGATTCTGACGCGCTGGCCGGCGATCAAGCTGCTGCCGGCGGACCAGTTCTACCTGATCCTGACGGCCCACGGCATCGACATGCTGATCCTGTGGATCATTTTCTTCGAAATGGCGGTGCTCTATTTCGCCTCTTCGACTCTGCTGCGATGCCGACTTGCCACGCCAAAAGTGGCATGGGTACAGTTCTGGCTGATGGTCGTCGGCGGCATCATGACCAACATCGCCATCTTCCAGGGCGAGTCGAGCGTGATGTTCACCTCCTACGTGCCGATGCAGGCCGCGCCGCACTTCTACCTCGGCATTATTCTGTTCGCGGTGGGCGCACTGATCGGCTGCGGCGTCTTCTTCGGCACGCTGGTGGTGGCGAAGAGGGAAAAGACCTATACGGGCTCGATTCCGCTGGTGACTTTCGGCGCCATGACGGCCGCGATCATCGCGGTCTTCACCATCGCCTCGGGTGCCGCGATCCTGATTCCGACCTTCCTCTGGTCGATCGGTCTGATCCAGTCGATTGATGCACAGCTGTACCGCATGGTCTGGTGGGCCCTGGGTCACTCCTCGCAGCAAATCAACGTCGCTGCCCATGTCTCGATCTGGTATCTGGTCGCTGCCGTGGCGTTCGGCGCCAAGCCGCTGTCGGAGAAAGTGTCGCGCTTCGCCTTCCTGCTCTACATCCTGTTCCTCCAGCTGGCCAGCGCGCACCATCTGCTGTCCGACCCAGGCATGAGCGCCGAGTGGAAGGTGCTGAATACCTCCTACTTCATGTACTTCGCGGTGCTGGCCTCGATGATCCACGGCTTCACGGTTCCGGGTGCGATCGAAGCGGCACAGCGCAAGAAGGGCTTCAACAACGGCCTGTTCGAGTGGCTGCGCAAGGCACCCTGGGGTAACCCGGTGTTCTCGGGCATGTTCATTTCCCTGGTCGGTTTCGGCTTCATCGGCGGCATCTCCGGTGTCGTGCTGGGAACCGAGCAGATCAACATGCTGATGCACAACACCTTCTACGTGCCGGGCCACTTCCACGCCACGGTCGTCGTGGGTACCACGCTGGCCTTCATGTCGATCACCTACCTGCTGGTGCCGACGCTGTTCAAGCGTGAAATGCTCTTCCCGAAGCTGTGCCAGATCCAGCCCTACCTCTATGGCCTCAGCATGATCGGGCTGTCGCTGGTGATGATGGGCGCCGGCACTCTGGGCGTTTCCCGCCGTCACTGGGACATGGCCTTCTCGGGCGCACCGTTCCAGTATGAATGGCCGGGTGCCGCTTACCTGATGATGGGCATGACCGGCATCCTCGGCGTGATCGCTGTCGTCGGTGGCGGTTTGTGGATCGGGCTGGTGGTTCTCTCCCTGCTGTTCGGCAAGAAGCTCGACGGCGGACCGGTCTCCGACAAGACCGTGCCGATCCCGGATCAGACTGTTGCCGCCTCGGCTTCCGCTACCGGCAGCGAAGAGCACGTCAGCGTGCCGGGCACGGTGGTTCTGGCCTTGACGCTGCTGACCTGCTTCGTCCTCTACTACTTCGTGAACTGGAAGTATCTGTCCGAAGTCTGGGGTCTCAGCTGATCACCGGTTGATTCAGGCGCATGGCTTCCCCGCACTTCGGTGCGGGGAACCTGCCCGAATCGGGCTTGGCAAACAGGCCCGATTCAAGCAGGTCTCAACAGCGACAAGAACCACCACCACCTAGCCGACACATATGGAATCGACGCTGCCCCCCAACGGATCTTCCGGCATTCCCTTCCGCGCAATCATGGGCGTGTTCAAGCTGCGCATCGGCGTTGTCATAACCTTTACCGCCCTGGCCGGTCTGGCGGTGAGTTCCGGGCCGAGCCTGAGCCTGGTGCAGTTGATCACACTGACGCTCGCCGTGCTGGTTTCCTCCGCCAGCGCGGGCGCCTTCAACCAGTATTACGAGCACGACATCGACCCCCTGATGTCGCGCACCCGCAAGCGGCCGTTCGCCACCGGGGAAATCCAGCACGGCCCCATCTGGCTGCTCGTCATCGGCGCATTGATGGTGCTTTCCGTGGGTGCTGCCTGGATTGCGCTCAATGCCTGGACTGCCCTGTTCGTCTTTCTCGGTGCTTTTTTCTATGCCGTCGTCTATACGGTCTGGCTCAAGCGCCGCACCTGGCTCAACATCGTCTTTGGCGGGCTGGCCGGTAGCTGGGCCGTCCTGGCGGGGGCGACTGCGGCCGACCCCCAGATTGGCGCGGTACCGCTGACCTTGGCATTCGTTCTTTTTCTCTGGACGCCGCCCCATTTCTGGAGTCTGGCGATTGCCTTCCGCGAAGACTATGCGGCCGCCGGCGTGCCCATGCTGCCCGTCGTCGTGGGCGACAAGCGTGCGGCGCAAACCATTTTTGCCAGCACTCTGGCACTGGTAGCGGCTTCTTTCCTGCCACTGGCCTTCGGCTTGGGCGCCATCTACTTTGCTGGTGCCGCTATCGGTGGCTACCTGTTCATCCAGAAGGCCTGGCGCCTGGTTCAGAACACGAACCGTGGAACCGCCATGAGTTGCTTCCACGCCTCGCTGGCTCAGTTGACACTGGTACTCACTGCTGCAATCATCGACGCCCGTTTCTAGTCAGGCGTCCTCTCCGTGATCCACCCCGGTTTTCGTGCCGCGCTTGCGGCGGCGCTGGTCTGCGCGGCGAGTTGCGCCCAGTCCGCGGACAAGGCGTCGGAACCCAAACTCGTCGAGCGCCCCCAGGGCGCGCGGACCGGCCTGACGCTGACCACGCTCGACGAGAAAGCCGCGCTGCAGCTATCGCAGAGCGTAATCGGCAAGCCCGTTGGCGACCATGTTCTGCTGGATCGCCAGGAACGGCCGACGCCACTTGCCAAATACCGGGGCAAACCGCTACTGGTCAATTTTGTCTACACCGCCTGCTTCAACGTCTGTCCCACCACCACCAAGAACCTGCAAAAGGCGGTGGAAAATACCGTCGGCATGCTCGGGCCGAATCGCTTCAACATCGTCAGCATCGGCTTCAACCAGCCCTTCGATTCCCCCCAGGCGATGAAGGCCTTTGCCACCCAGTACGGAATCCATCTGCCCAACTGGGAATTCCTCAGCCCCGCGGGGGCCATCGTCGACGATCTGACAAGGAATTTCGGCTTCAGCTACGTCGCCACGACCGCGGGCTTCGACCACATGAACCAGGTCACCATCGTGGATGCCGAAGGGAAGATTTTCCGGCAGGTCTATGGCGAGACCTTTACCGCCGAAGACCTGGCGGAACCGCTCAAGGCGATGATCACCGGCTCCCCCATTCCGCCCCAGACCAGCACCATCGCGGAAATCGCCGACCGCATCAGAATCCTCTGCTCGGTCTATGACCCCGTCACGGGGAAATACCGCACCAACTACGCGCTGTATTTCGAAATCGCCGGCTTCCTGACATTCATGATCTTCATGGCCTGGCTGGCCTTCAGTTTCATGAGAGGTCGCCGGGACGACAAGATTCGATCGGGTTGATACGAGTCAAGTCGGAAAATTGCCGACTTGCATATCATCAACCGCTAATGGTCGGCAATAGTACCGGCTTAACGAATCCCCCAACGTGAGCTTGCACGCAGCCTTGCGCGGCAACGCGCAAATCCTCCTCGAGCGCAGCGAGAATTCTCTCGATGCGCTTTTTGGCGGCGCCGACAATCCCCTGCGCCATCTGGGCGCCCTGGGTCTGTATTTCCTCTGGATTCTGGTGGCCACCGGGCTCTATCTCTACACGGTGCTGGATACCAGCGTCGAAGGCGTCTACACCTCGATCGGCTACCTGTCGCGGGAACAATGGTATCTTGGCGGCATATTGCGCAGCCTGCATCGCTACGCATCGGACGCCTTTGTTCTGGTCATGATGCTGCATCTGGCGCGGGAGTGGGCCTACGGCCGCTACCACGGTTTCCGTCTCTACTCCTGGGTCACCGGGGTGCCGCTGATCTGGCTTGTCTATATCTCGGGCATCGGCGGCTACTGGATCGTCTGGGACCGCCTGGCGCAGTTCTCCGCCATCGCCACCACCGAGTTGCTGGACTGGCTGCCTTTTTTCACCGAACCGACGGCACGCAACTTTCTCGCGCCCGACTCGGTCAATGATCGCCTGTTCACCGTCCTCGTGTTCATCCACATCGGCGTCCCGCTGATGCTGATCCTCGGCCTGTGGGCGCATGTCAATCGCATCAGCCGCGTGGATTACCTGCCTTCGCGGCGGGTGATGCTGGCAACCCTCGCCAGCTTTCTGGCATTGGCCCTGATCAAGCCGGCGCTCTCCGACGCACCCGCCAATCTGGCACTGGCGCCCGCCGAATTGCGGCTGGACTGGTTCTTCCTGTTCATCCATCCGCTAACCGACGTCACCTCGCCCGCGGCGGTGTGGGCACTGCTATTCGGCGCCACGATTCTGCTCTTCGCCCTGCCTTTTCTGCCCCACCTAAAGGCGCAGCCCATCGCCGTGGTCGATGCCGCCAACTGCAACGGCTGCAGTCGTTGCCATGCCGACTGCCCGTATGAGGCAGTCACGATGGCGGTTCATCCCGGCAAGCGCGGCCACAAGATCGCCATTGTCGATCCCGACCTGTGTGCCGGTTGCGGAATTTGCGCCGGCTCCTGCCCCTCATCGACGCCCTTCCGCAGCCAGGAAAAGCTGGTGACCGGCATCGACATGCCGCAGCAACCCGTCGATGTCATGCGCCGGCAGCTTGAAACCCAGTTGGCGCGACTCGGGACGCAACCGAGCGGCACGACCAAACTGGTGGTCTTCGGCTGCGACAAAGGGGCCGATGTGCGCGGCCTGGCCGCCGCCGACACCGCCGCCATCAGCCTGCTATGCACCGGCATGCTGCCGCCCTCCTTCGTCGAATATGCACTGCGCGGCGGCGCCGATGGCATCGTGGTCACCGGCTGTCGCGACGGGGGCTGCGATTTCCGCCTCGGCATGCAATGGACGCAGGAGCGTCTTGCCCACCAGCGCGAACCCCATTTGCGCAGCCTCGTGCCGCAGGATCGGCTGCGACTGGTTTATGCATCCCGCAGCGAGAGCAGACAACTCGCCGCTGCCATCGACGAATTCAGAACCCAGCTCGAAACCCAGACGGCCATCAGCAACCGGCCCCCCGCCTATTCCCGGAGAACACCACATCATGGCTAAACCCGCCGCCATCGTCGGCCAGATCATCCTTTACGGCGCGTTCGCCGCCTTTCTCGGCTACTTCGCCACCTCGCCGACCTATAAGCAGATCCCGGACGACGTCGCCCTGATCAAGCTCTCGATGAGCCACCTGGGCGGCCGCGAGTGCCGCAAGCGCAGCCCCGAAGAACTGGCCAAGCTGCCCCCCAACATGCGCGCGCCGCTGGAATGTCCGCGCGGACGTTCCGACATCAAGCTGGTGCTCGAACTCGACGGCAAGCCGATGTTCGAAACCGTCATGCATCCCACCGGTCTCTCGAAGGACGGCGTCTCCACCGTCTACAAGCGCTTCGAGGTCAAAGCCGGCACCTACCAGTTGTCCGTGAAGATGAACGACAACCTGATCAATCCCGGCTTCAATTTCGTCAAGGAAGCACAAGTCACGCTGAAGCCGGCGCAGGTGCTGGTGGTCGACTTCAATCCGGACAAGGGCGGTCTGTTTTTCCAGTAAGACCTCACGGAAAAACCACCCATACGCCCAAACGAAAACCTCCATCCTTCTGCGCGGATAAAGACAATGCTGAATCTCCTTCAAAAGCTCGTGCGCTGGTTCTTCATGCGCGCGGAGAACCTGTTCAACGTCGCCTTTGGCGAAAAGATCAACCCCTTCTACCACCTGGGCACCATCACCTTCTGGCAGTTCTGGCTGCTGGTCGGCACCGGCATCTATCTCTACATCTTCGTCGACACCGGCGTGCATGATGCCTACGATTCGGTGGAGCGCATCACCCACGACCAGTGGTGGGCCGGCGGCATCATGCGCAGCGTGCATCGCTACGCCACCGACGGCATGATCCTCACCATGCTGCTGCACCTGCTGCGGCACTTCGCCTACGATCGCTATCGCGGCTTCCGCTGGTTCTCCTGGGCCACCGGCGTCGCCCTGATCTGGCTGGTATACATCTCCGGCATCAACGGCTTCATGCTGGTGTGGGACAAACTGGCCCAGTTCGTCGTCGTGGCGACCGCCGAGTGGTTCGACGTGCTGCCGATGTTCAACGGCACCCTGATCCGCAACTTCATCTACCAGGAAAACGTCACCAGCCGGCTGTTCACCCTGCTGGCCTTCATCCACCTCGGCGCACCGCTGATCGCCGGGGTTCTGGCGTGGGTGCATGTGCAACGGGTGCCGCGCGCCCACACCAACCCGCCGCGTCCGATCGCCATCGCCGTCACCCTGATGTTCATCGCCCTCGCCCTGATCAAACCGGTTGTCAGTCAGGGCGGCGAGGCGGACATGGCGGTGGTGCCCACCAACATACAGTTCGACTGGTTCCAGTTGCCGTCACTGGCGCTGGTCTATGTCGTCAATCCGTTGCATCTCTGGTTCGGCGTGATTGGCCTCTCCGTCCTGCTGTTCATCGCCCCCTGGCTGCCGCCCAAGCGCCGCGGCGCGGCCCCGGCCGAAGCCGTCGTCACCTTCCACCCCGACCACAAGACCGTCGCCATCCGCTTCGACGAAACCCTGCTGGATGCCGGTCTTCGCCATGACATCAACCTGCCCTACGAATGCCGCAACGGCGGCTGCGGTCACTGCAAATGCACCGTGCTGAGCGGCAACGTGGACCCCGGCCTCTATCAGCCGAGCGCGCTGTCGGCCGAGGAGCGCGCGGCAGGCAAGGTACTGCTGTGCTGCGCCACGGCACTGGGCGATGTCGCGATCGAATACGAAACGACCGCCACGCCCGGCGCCATTCGCCAATACACCGCCCATGTCGTCAAGATGGAAAAACTCGCGCATGACGTCATGCGCGTCATGCTCACGCTGCCGCAAGACCAACAGATTCCCTTCAAGGCCGGGCAATACATCAACATAATTCTCGACGATGGCCAGCGCCGTGCCTTCTCCTTCGCCAATCCGCCGCATCAGCCCGAACTGGTGGAACTGCAGATTCGCCTGATGCCGGGCGGCCGCTTCACCACGCATGTCTTCGAGCAGATGAAGGAAGGCGACGCCATCCGCTTCGAAGGTCCGCTGGGCGATTTCTCGCTGCGCGAATCCGAGCGCCCGATCGTCTTCGTCGCCGGCGCCACCGGCTTCGCGCCGATCAAGAGCATGGTCGAGGACGCCTTCCATCGCGGCCTCAAGCGCCCCATTTACCTCTACTGGGGCGTGCGCAAGCTGGCCGATCTCTATCTCCCCGAACTGCCGCGGCGTTGGGCTCGCGAGCACGAGAACTTCCACTTCATTCCCGTGCTCTCCGATGCCGCGCCCGAGGACAACTGGAGCGGCCGCACCGGCCTGGTACACGAAGCCATTCTGGAAGATTTCCCCGACCTCCGGGGCCACGAAATCTACGCCTGCGGCTCGGTGAAAATGGTCGAGGCCATCTTCCCGACGCTGAAGAATCAGGGCGCCGAAGAAGGCATGTGCTTCTCCGATGCCTTCACCATCTCGGCCCGCTCGATGGCATTTCAGCTGAAACTATAGTGGTCCCCGATTTCAAGACAGCGGTTTGAGCTGTGCGCTGTCATGAGGAATGGGAAGAAATGGGCGAAGCGAAGACGCGGATCTCGCGGGTTTGGGCTTCGGTCATGGTTTATATCCGGTCAGAAAGTCGGCGCTGGCGGGACGGCGATCATCACAGCCATCCCAGCGGTACGGCCCATAGCCCATCGCCGAACGGCACGGCGTCGGTGCCGTCGTAAAGCACGATGCCGCTGCCGAACGCTTTTCCGCAGTGGTCGCGCAGGCGGCGCAGGCCCTTGAAGTCAGCCGCCGTCACGGTGGCGGCGGCCTTGACCTCGATGCCGAGAATGGCGCGCAGCGGCGATTCGAGCACGAAATCGACCTCGACCTGATCCTTGTCGCGATAGTGCGAGAGAAACCACTGTTCCTGTGTCAGGCTGACGAGCTTCAGCAATTCGCCGAACACCCAGCTTTCGAGGATAGCCCCGAAGCGGGCGCGCTCCGTGCGCAGCAATTCGGCATTGGCCCGCACCAGGGCGGCGAGCAAGCCGGCGTCGAGGAAATGAACCTTCGGTGTCTTGACGAGGCGGCCCAACTCGTTGCGACGCCAGGCCGGCAGGCGCCGTACCAGGAAGAGCTTTTCCAGCACCCCGATGTATTTTTCGGCGGTATGGACGTTGAGGCCAAGCTGCCCGCCGACCTGGCTCAGGTTGAGCAACTGGCCGGACATCATGGCGAGAATGGCCATGAGCTGCGGTATCCGCGTGGCCTCGTCGATGCGCGCCACATCCTGGATGTCGCGCTCCACCAGCGTGGTCAGGTAAGCCTGCGCCCATGCCTGGCGGCGCCGAGGCGTGGCGCGACTGCGCATTTCCGGATAGCCGCCGGCCAGCACATGCTCGACGAACGCATCGCCCACGCCGGGGGTTGCCACCGCGCGCTGCGCGGGCCAATCCTGCGCCAGAGCGCGCTCGAGAAAATCCGGCGCACGGCCGGCAAGTTCGGCATTCGACAGGGGCAGCAGGGCATGCACCTCGATGCGCCCGGCCAGGCTGTCGGCAATGGTCGGCAGGCTCATGACGTTGGCCGATCCGGTGAGCAGGAAGCGGCCGGGCCGACGGTCGTTGTCGATCGAAAGCTTGAGCGCCAGCAGCAATTCGGGGGCGCGCTGGATCTCGTCGATGATCGCCCGGTCGATCTGGCGGACGAAGCCCCGAGGGTCGCTCCGGGCCGCCGCCAGGCGCGTGGTGTCATCCAGGGAAAGATAGGGCATGTCGGCCCCGCATTGGCGCGCAAGGGTCGTCTTGCCAGACTGGCGCGGGCCGTTGATCAGGACGGCGGGCGTATCGTTCAGCGCCTCCCGCAGCAGGGTCTGCAAGTGGCGGTGGAAGAAAGGGGGGCTATCTGGAGCGGGCATCGGGAAGGGAGGGGGGGTAATCGTCTAATGCGCAACACATCAGCGTCTATTATGCACTATGAAGACGTTCATTGCGCATTGGAATGATCGACACGTCGGCAAGGATGCCCATGAAAAGTCGGCGCTGGCGGGACGGCGCTTGCGCCAACAAAACTACTGAACACGAGGGAATTGATGCCCGCTCGACCAGATGATTACGCTCCGCGTCCATGTCGCGGAAGATCGAGGACAGAAAGACGCGGATCTCGCGGGTTGGGGCTTCGGGTCACGATTAAGAATGCGTTATGGTCGAACCACGGCCGCTCTGTCAGCGAACAGAAAAATTCAAGCGGTGTTCCTTGCCTTGCTTTCAACGGAAATGCGGGTATCCCTGTTATCCGCGCTCCCATCGCGCCATGGCCTTGAGGCAGACCAGCACGAACATGATGCCGCCGATCACGGCAATCAGGCCACCGAGTCCCATCATGCCCATGCCGATTTTCTGCGGCAGGGTGGTCAGGGCCTGCTCGACGCCGGCCACCTTGCGCTGCACGCCGTAGCCGCCGGACCAGGCCAGGCCGAGCACGTGAATCAACTGCCCGCCGCCATACACATAAGGCTGCCAGCGCGCCATGCGTCCCTTTACCTCGCCGAAACCCAGTTGCGGCAGCAGCACGTAGGCAAGGCCCATGAAGGCCAGCGTCACGCCCACCGTGGAGCCGTGATAGTGCGCCGGGATCACCACGTTGACGCCCTTGATCATGTAGGCCAGCACACCACCGACGGCGAACAGGAAGAAGGACGCGATGAATGCCGACTTGGCCGCATGGGCGTCCGCCTTGCGCAGGGTCCACAGACTCAGGAAACCGACCAGAATCAGCGGCCCCATGTAGGGATGCCCCCACTCCATGAGCTTGGCGAAAAGCTCCATGTGCGGCAGCGATCCGGGGGGAACCGTGAGATAGATCAGCGGCACCACCAGCAGCGGCAGCGCGGCAACCCAGAACAGCGCCGACAGGGCTCGCGGCGAAACCGCCGAGGGATGGCCAAGATGCGCGGCGATCCATAACCAGGCCACCACCATCAGCAGGGCATGCTGGAACTGCAGGGTATGACCGCCGCCCCAGAACAGCACTTCGAAATAAATCTTTTCCTCGATTCTCGGCACCATCGTCCAGGACCAGAAGAAAGCCGCCAGCGCCAGGAAACCCGCCACCGCGCCGAGAAATGCGCCGAGTTGCAGCGGGGCGCCAAAGACGGGGCGTGGCCAGGTGGTGATCAGCGCGCGCAACACGGCCAGACTGAAACCCGCGCCGCAAATCCACAGCGAGGCGTAGAACACCGGCTGCTGCAACACCGGAATGTAGTTGTTGAGCACCGGATCGGCGCCCGGCAGAAAGGGCGAAACCGTCATCACCGCCGTGCCGACCGCCGCCAGCGCGAAGCCGCCCCAGCCCAGCCACGTCGCGCCTTCGCGCCCTATCGCGCTCCAGATCACGGCGGCGAAAGCCATGAACCAGACCGCCACCGAGAGGTCCACATGAACGACCAGCGCGGCGCGGAACATGTCCTTCAGCGGGAAAACATCCTGGATGCCCGGCGTGCGCGACAGCACCAGCAAAATGGCCAGCAGGCCGGAGCCGATCAGCGCCAGCAGCCCCAACCACAACCAGGCCCTGGCAAGCCGGCTGGATGCCCCATCGGAAATCGTGACGATATGCGAATTCACTATTGCTCCACTAAAAACGCGAAAGTATACGGCAAGGTCGGATGGTACACTGATCGCTGCCGTGACAATCTCCCGTTCCCGATCCCATGAAGCTGCTGTCGTCCCTGTTCCTGTGCGTTGCCCTGTTGCTGGCCGGATGTTCCGAGCCGCCGACTTTCAAATCCACCGACATTTCGATGGTGGACTGGGGCAAGGACTTCAGCCTCGCCGATCACAACGGCCAGGCACGCCGCCTCGCCGATTTTCGCGGCAAGGCCGTCGTGCTGTTCTTCGGCTATACCCAGTGCCCCGATATCTGCCCCATCACGCTGACGGCCCTGCGCGACGCCATGAAACTGATGGGCGACGATGCCAAACGGGTGCAGGTGCTGTTCGTCACCGTGGACCCGGCGCGCGACACGCCGGCGCTGCTGGCCCAGTATGTCCCCGAGTTTCACCCGAGTTTCCTTGGCCTGCATGCCGACGATAAAGGCATCGCGGCGCTGGCGAAAGACTTCAAGGTGTTCTATGCGAAACAGCCGGGCACGACGCCCGGCAACTACAGCATCGACCACTCCACCGGCAGCTATGTCTTCGATCCGCAAGGTCGCCTGCGACTGCTGCTGCGGTATGGCGAAACACCCGGCAACGTTGCTGCCGATCTCAAGCTGCTGCTGAGCGGCAAATAAAACCTCGAGGAATCCCGATGAAACGACTCATGCTCCTGCTTGCCTGCCTCGCGCTGCCCGTTGCGGCCGCTGAACCCGCCAAGGCCACCATCGATCTGGATATCGGCTCGCCGACGGTTGTTATCGTCAAGCATTCCCTGGCCCAACGCACTTCCCGCCTGATACGCTTCTACCAAGCCGGCGAAATCGGCCTGGGCGTGGATGGGTTCATCTATCTGCGCGACGGCAGCAAGATGTCACTGGCCAAGCGCCAGATCGGGGAAAAGCTGATCGACACGGAAAACGAGGAGCGCAAGGCACTGATCCAGGCCCTGGCCGACAGCAACCACCGGCGCGACGCCGAACCAGAAGTGTGGAAACTGATGCGCGAACGCTGGCACCAGCAGTGGAAATCCGGCTGGTGGCTGCGCGACGCCGAAGGCAAGTGGAGCCAGAAACCCTGATTCGCCGCGCGCCGTAAAAAGTCGGCGCTGGCGGCGACCGAAGGAAGTGCAGAGCAAGGCGACTACAATGCGTTCGCCATGACACCGACTGACGCGCCTCCCGCCCCCATCGAAGCCTTCATCGCCCGCTGGTCCTCCGCCGGCGGCTCCGAGCGCGCCAACTACCAACTCTTCATCACCGAGCTGTGCGAGCTGCTGGCACTCCTCAAGCCCGAGCCGGCGCGGGCCGACGCCCGCGACAACGCCTACGTCTTCGAGCGCCGCGTCACCTTTCTGCATGGCGACGGCAGCAACTCCAGCGGCTTCATCGACTGCTACCGCCGCGCCTGCTACATCCTTGAGGCCAAGCAGACCAAGCTTGCCGAAGCCTCTGGCCGCGTCTTCGACGACGCCCTGCTGCGCGCCCGCGCCCAGGCCGAGAACTACGCCCGCGCCTTGCCGGCCGACGAAGGCCGGCCGCCGTTCCTGATCGTCGTCGATGTCGGCCACGTCATCGAGCTCTATGCCGAATTCACCCGCACGGGCGCCACCTACACACCCTTCCCCGATCCGCGTTCGCACCGCATCCGCCTCGCCGATCTGCGCGACGAGAAAATCCGCGCTCGCCTGCGCGCCGTCTGGCTCGACCCGCTCGGCCTCGACCCCGCCACCGCCAGCGCAAAAGTCACGCGCGGCATTGCCGACCAGCTCGCCGTCATCGCCAAGTCGCTGGAAGTCAGCCACACGCCCGAAGTCGTCGCCGGCTTTCTCACTCGCTGCCTCTTCAGCATGTTCGCCGAGGATGTCGGTCTCATCCCCAGGCGCGCCTTCACCGGCCTGCTGGAGAGCGTCGCCAACGCCCCCGGGCAGTTCCAGCCCATGGTCGCCACGCTCTGGCAGGAGATGGATCGCGGCGGCTTCTCGGTCATCCTGCGCGAGACGCTGCCGCGCATCAACGGCAAGCTGTTCAAGGATACGACCGCGCTGCCGCTGACGCGCGACCAGATCAGTCTGTTGCAACAAGCCGCCAAAGCCGAATGGACGCAAGTCGAGCCGGCCATCTTCGGCACGTTGCTGACGCGCTCGCTCGACCCGGCCGAGCGCCACAGCCTCGGCGCCGAATACACACCGCGCCCCTATGTCGAGCGCCTGGTGTTGCCCACCGTCATCGAACCGCTGCGCGCCGAATGGGAAAACGTCAAGGCCGCCGCGCTGCTGCTGGCCAACGAAAACAAGCTTGATGCCGCCCGCGCCCAACTGCACGAATTCCACCACCGCCTCTGCCGGATTCGCGTGCTCGACCCGGCCTGCGGCACCGCCAATTTCCTCTACGTCACGCTCGAACACCTCAAGCGTCTCGAAGGCGAAGTGCTCGACCTGCTCGACCAGTTGGGCGACACGCAAGGACGATTGGAGACCGAAGGACTGACGGTCGACCCGCACCAGTTCCTCGGCCTCGAACTCAACCCGCGCGCCGCCGCCATCGCCGAGCTGGTGCTGTGGATCGGCTACCTGCAATGGCATTACCGGACGAGAGGCAACGTCCGCCCACCCGAGCCGGTGCTGCGCGACTTCAAGAACATCGAGTGCCGCGACGCGGTGCTGACGGATGGTCAGCCCGCCGCGTGGCCGGAGGCGGATTACGTCGTCGGCAATCCGCCGTTCATCGGCAAGCTCAACATGCGCTCTGCGCTCGGCGATGCCTATGTCGACACGCTGCGCGCGGCCTATCCCGAAATGCCCGAGTCGGCCGATTTGGTCATGTTCTGGTGGCACAAGGCCGCTGCGCTGGTGACGGCCGGCAAGCTCAAGCGTTTTGGCCTCATCACCACCAACAGCTTGACGCAAACCTTCAACCGGCGCGTGCTGGAACGGCACCTCGGCAAACTGCATCTGGCCTATGCAATTGCAGACCACCCGTGGGTCGATGGCGGCGACGGCGCGGCGGTGCGGATTGCGATGACCGTTGGCGCTCCGGGGCCTGGCGAGGGAAAACTGCTCACCGTGACCGACGAGCACGCAACCGGTGGCGAAGGACTGGATGTCACGCTGGCCGAACAGCGTGGCGCGATCCACGCCGACCTGAAGGTAGGTGCAAATGTGGCGGCATCCCTGGCATTGCAATCGAACGGTGGGCTTTCGTCGAATGGCTTCATGCTTGCTGGCGCAGGCTTCATTGTCACGCCGGAAGAAGCGGCCCACCTCGAAACCGATGCCCCGATCAAGCCCTACCGCAACGGCCGCGACCTCACCGACCGACCGCGCGGCGTGAGACTGATCGACCTGTCCGGTTACGACGCGGAAGAGGTACGCCGCCGCTGGCCAGCCACCTATCAGCGCGTGCTGGAACGGGTTAAGCCGGAGCGCGATACCAACCGCGATGCAGGGTTCCGCGAGAATTGGTGGTTGTTTGGCCGTCAGCGCCCAAACATGCGCAGCATGCTGGCTGGCTTGCCGCGCTACATCGCCACAGTCGAAACCGCCAAGCATCGCGTCATCCAGTTTCTCGACGCCAGCATCGCGCCGGACCACATGCTGATCGCCATCGCGCTCGACGATGCCTATTTCCTCGGCGTGCTGTCCAGCCGCGTGCATGTCGTCTGGGCGCTGGCACAGGGCGGTACACTCGAAGATCGGCCGCGCTATAACAAATCCCGCTGCTTCGAAACCTTCCCCTTCCCCGCCGCCACGCCCGCCCAACAAGCCCGCATCCGCGACTTAGCCTCCCAGCTCGACGCTCACCGCAAGCGCGTCCTCGCGGAACACGCCGAGCTGACACTGACCGGCCTCTACAACGTTCTGCAAAAAGTCGGCGCTGGCGAGACGGCGAGTTTGACGGCGAAAGAGCGCACCACCTACGACAAGGGCCTCGTTGCCGTGCTCAAGTCCTTCCACGACGACGTCGACGCCGCCGTGCTCGATGCCTACGGCTGGCAAGACAACCCAAGCGACGAAACCATCCTCGAACGCCTCGTCGCCCTCAACGCCGAGCGCACCGCCGAAGAAGTCCAGGGCCACATCCGCTGGCTGCGCCCAGAATTTCAAGCGCCAGCATCCACCCAAACCTCGATGGCGGGGCTGGGGGAATCGGGGCAGAGGAATGTGCAGCCTGACGAGGCCCCGAGTCCCCCAGCCCCGCCCGCGCCGTGGCCCCAAACCCTCCCCGAACAAATCGCCGCCCTCGCCAACGCCCTCTCGCAGAATCCGCAATCCGAAGCCGAACTGGCAACCCGCTTCACCGGCAAAACCAAATGGAAATCCCGCCTGCCCGAACTGCTGGCGACGCTGGCCACCCTCGGCCGCGCCCGCCGCTTGGACGATGGGCGATGGATGGGGTAAGGTAGTGCCTGCCCGATCAGGAGAATCCCATGCAAGCCATCGAATTCGAAGCCATCGCCCGCCAGCATGCCATTCCGATCCCCGCCAGCGCTTGCGTCGGCGAGGGACAACATGTGCGTGTGTTGTTGCTGGTCGACGACGTAAAACCCGCTCCGGCGCCTGCCGCCGGCAGCGACGAGGTATTTCGCTTGCTGACGGAACTCTCCGACGATTTCATGGCGGAAGGCCGCCAGCAACCGCCGTTGCAGATGCGCGAAGGGTTTTGATGTATCTGCTCGACACCAATATCTGCATCTACATCCGCCGCGAACGACCGCCCAAGGTGGCGGAACGCTTCCGTCTGATTTCGCCCGATGCGCTGGCAATGTCGTCGATCACGTTCGCCGAATTGGTCTACGGCGCACGCAAAAGTCAGGCTGTCGCCGACAACATGGAACGACTGCTCGCCCTACGGCGACGAATTCGGGTGCTGCCCTTCGATGATGGCGCAGCCGAAGCCTATGGCGTGATTCGCGCCGATCTGGAACGACGCGGCCAACTCATCGGCTCGAACGACATGCTGATCGCGGCGCATGCCTTGAGTCTGGGCGCGACGCTGGTGACCAACAACCTTGGCGAATTCGAGCGCGTTGCCGGACTGCAAGTCGAAAACTGGGTGTAAGCAGAAAGTCGGCGTAGCCGAAGAAAATCCCCGACAATCGAATCGCTGCCGGAACGCGAAGTCGCAGAAATTCTCGACTTTGCCGAATTTCTCGCCACGCGCCACCTTCATGAACAGCCGCCGGTGGTGACGACGACAAGTTTTCTTGCCGCCGTCGATGGCCTGGAAATCGATGCGCCGGCCGACTACTCGACCCGTTTTGCCGACCAGCTATACGACCACCGGACATGACAGCCACGCAGTCGATTTATCTCGATACTGGTTTTGCCATCGCCCTGCTGTCGCCGCGCGACCAATATCACTCGACCGCCCGGCAACTGGCGGCGCAACTTCGCGTCAATCCGGTGCGCATCGTCGCCACCGATCCCGTGCTTTGGCAGGACGCCTTCGATCTCTTTTGCGCCCGAGCGGACAAGGAATAGAGCCTCACCGACTGCCTGTCGTTTGTCGTGATGTCCCGCCGCGGCATCACCGAGGCCTTGGCTGCCGACGAACATTTTCGTCAGGCGGGGTTTGTGCCTTCGCTGTTGGTCGACTGAGCCTCGCGCTCGGATGAAATGCCCCACATGGGGTACAGCACCACAACCTGAACTGTGGCGCAGTTTTTGAGCCACCCATGACGTAACTTGGCACCATCTTCCCTACCCGAGGTTGCCATGATTCCCTCGCACGTTGCCCAACTCGGACCCGCCTTGCGGCCGGCACTCACGATTCTTGACGATGCACTTGCCGGCGGGAATTTTGCGCCCTCCGCGGAAGAAACCAGCCTCGCGAAAAATCCGGCCTTGGTAATCGCCGATTTCAGTCAGGCGGTTCGATCATTCGTGGAAGCCGGTGAAGGCTTGACCACACATGTTGTGAGCTTGTCGAGCTGCACGCCTGCGCGCGTGCGGTCTGCCGCGGACGAGGTACGCGACGCGGCGGAAGAACTTGCCCGGGTCTATCGTCTTGCCGCCCGTCTTTCGCTCGCCGGTGGCGGTTCGCGCAACGAAGAGACCTTGACTCTTGCCATTCGCGACACGCTGGTCACTATTGCTCACTGGCTGGCCGACCTGATGCTGGTGATCGCCGAGCCATGGAAGTTGCTGGATATGGGCGGGGAAACGATGCCGGACGGCAATGTGAGCATCGAGTTGCAGATCAAGCTGCGCTATCCGGATGCGGTTGATGATCTCCCCACCTGGCTGCCAGCGCGGCTGGCGTACCGGCAAGACAGCGTGACCAAGGCGTTGCGACTGGCGCTGCGGCCACGGGCATATCCAACCGTGGCAGCGGTGTCCGGGGTCGCGACGCCGCCTGCATCCGCCAAGTGCGCCGGCACGGGGTTTTTCGGCAGCTTGGTATTCGCCCTGATCGGCATCGCGGCCATCGATTCGATTTTTGATGATGATTGAGATTCGCCCAAAAAGCTCATGAATGCCTTGCCTGCCCATCCCCCCGTGGAAAGCCCCGGCGATCAACTGCGGCGCGAACTTTCGGCGCTCATTGAGACCATCGAGGAAATGCAAACCAAAAGCGGCCCGCTGCTTACCGCACGCTACCAGGCCACTTTGGGGCGGCTGGAACTGCAATTGCTGGAATTGCAGATCGAAAGCCAATCCGTGCGCCGCCGCATCGAATCCTTGCAAAGCCGCATCAATCGCGGCATGCCCGTCACGGCGACATGCCTGGCCGAAATCGACCACCAGATCGAGACGGAACTGGCGGACTGGCGACGACAATTGGAGGCGAGGGAACAGGTCTTGGTTGATGCGCGTGAATTTCTGGCCGGCGTGAGCTTTGCCGATGTCGATGAGACCAAGCGCGTCAAGGCGGCCTATCGGCAACTTGCCCGCTGGCTACACCCCGACGCCAGTCCGGAAAATAGCGACTTGTTCGAAAAATACTGGCCGGCCGTGCAAGATGCCTACCAGCGCATTGACGTTGCGTTGATCGAGGCGCTGCTGCATTTGGTTGAGCATGCGGTGAACGAGCGTTCCGACAAATTGCCCCCGACTGACAGCGCCATCGAGCTTGAGCGCCTGCGGCGACTGGTGATTACCCACGCCGAGCGCCTTGCCCGCCTGCAAGCAGAGCCGCCGCACTGCCACGCCGCTCTATTGACGGATGATGTCTGGATGGCTGCCCGTCAAAACGAACTGGAAGTAACGATTGCAGCCGAATCCGAACTACTGGCGCGACTCGTTATCCGACTGGCCGAATTGATGTCGCACTTGGGCCTCGCTCAGCCCATCGCTCCGGGAGGCCTGGCATGAACACGCAGATCACTGTCACTGGCGCCGCGCAACAACTGATGGCGAAAACCTTCGCGCTCCAGAAGGTCAGCCTGCCGTTCGGGCGCGACATTTTCCTGCTTGAAACGCACGTCGCCGGTTTGCGCTATCACCAGGCGGAAATTGCCGTGCCGAAATTAGCTGTCGGTCAATCACTTGCCCTGCGCCGTGAACCGGCCAATCCACACGACGAACTGGCCATCGAAATTATCGCCGCGACGGGTCTCAAGCTGGGCTATATCCCTCGCCATCGCAATCCGGTGCTTGCCCGCCTAATGGATGCCGGCAAGCAGTTGCTTGCCGCGGTGGCCAGCATCGGCGCCGATTCGCGTTACTCGGCGGCGGAATTACCGGACATTCGATTGAGAATTTCGATGCGGGAGTAATATCAGCCCATGAACCGCACCGAACGTTTTTACCGCATCGACCAGATGCTGCACGAGCGCCGCCTCGTGCCCATCGAGGTGTTCCTGCAAGAACTCGACATCTCGCGCGCCACCTTCAAGCGCGACATGGAATACCTGCGCGACCGGCTGCACGCGCCCATCGTCTGGGATCGCGATGGCGGCGGTTATTGCTTCGACAACACGCCAGCCACCGGCCCGGCCTACGAACTGCCGGGGCTATGGTTTTCGGCGGGGGAGTTGTATGCCCTGCTGGCGGCGCAAAAACTTCTGGCCGACATCGAGCCGGGCATGTTGGGCGCACAACTGGCGCCGCTGCAATCGCGGCTGGCCGCCCTGCTCGAGGCCGGTGGCCATCCCGCCGCCGACATCGCGCGCCGCGTGCGTCTGCTGGCGATGAACCGCCGCAGCGTCGAGCCGCGCTTTTTTACCGAAATCGCCGTTGCCCTGATGGAACGCTGCCGCATCGAGATCGACGCCTGGAATCGCGGCCGCGACACGCTCGACACCCGCGTCGTCTCGCCGCAGCGCCTCGTCCATTACCGCGACAACTGGTATCTCGACGCCTGGTGCCATCTGCGTGGCGCCTTGCGCAGCTTTTCGGTCGACGCCATCCAGCGGGTAGCGCGGAAGAAGGAAAAGGCGCGCGACGTGGCCGCGGCAAAACTCGACGCCCACTACGCCACTTCCTACGGCATTTTCGGCGGCACTCCGAAAGCCAAGGCCGTGCTGCGCTTCACCCCCGAACGCGCCCGCTGGGTGCGCGCCGAGCGTTGGCATCGCGACCAGATCGGCGAAGTGCTGCCCGACGGCGGCTATCGTCTCACCGTGCCGTATGCCGACGAGCGAGAACTGCTGATGGATATTTTGCGCCACGGCGCGCAAGTGGTGGTCGAGTCACCAGCGGCGTTGAGCACGCATGTGGCGGAGGAGGCGAAGAAGGTGGCGAGGCAGTATCGCTAAAAGTCGGCGCTGGCGGCGACCGAAGGAAGTGCAGAGCAAGGCGGCCTTGACGGCGAAAGAGCGCACCACTTACGACCATTAACCCGCTGGAGTTCAACAAGCCTGGCGACCGGCCGCGATTCAGACTTGAATCCGCCCGAGAATCGGGTTTGCCATGACGGCACAACCCCTTCAAACCAAACCATAGGCCAGCCCGTTTTCCCAAACTCCGCGCATTTCCTCCAAAGTCTGTCGCGGGATTCGTTCGTCCTTGCGGGCGTGCTTGAGCACTTCGCTCATGGCCTGGGCGATGCGTTGCAGGGCCACCCCGGCGTGTTCCACCCCGCAGACGGCGCGGCCAAAGTGCAGCAGTTCATCGGGCAAGGGGTACGCTTTCGAGTGGCTTTTCCTGAACAGGCGCAGCGCCAAGGTGCGGTCTTCAAGTTCGGGGCCGCCGTCGTATCGGGTGTAGCGGTAGATAGCCGTGGTGACGACATCATAGAGCGGGGCAAGCCGCGCATCCCGCGCGCTCCGGTACAGCACGCCGAAATTCTTCAGGTGGCCATCGCCATTGCGCACCATGACGGAAAGCGCCACTTGCTCGAAGAAGCGTGACATATCCCGCGCGGACAGGCCGATCATTTTCAGCGCCTCCGCGATGGCTTCGTAACTGCCTTGGTACTTGCGATCCGACAGCGTGTCGCGCACGCAAAGCCCCATCAGCGATGCGACATCCTCGAAGCCCAGGCGCATGCCTTTTTCATCCAGGTCGAAGCGATCCACGAGCAGCAGCCTGCCATCGTCCGACAAATCAAAATCCGCTGTCTCGATGCCGGCGCGACGGGCCGCGGAGAGGCAGAGGAATTCGTTCGCCGCCAGGCCCGGAAAGCTGTCCGCGCCTGTCTTGACGATGAGGTTGGGCACCGGAACGGTGGCGCGGTCCGGCACCAGTATCTTGGGCTGCACGCCGGCGATGCCGATGCCGGTTGATAGATAGGCTTGCACGAGTGACTCGAACACCTCGGGGCCGAACGCCGTATGCAGCAACTCCGCTCTGGACAAGGGGCGAATGGCTTGCGGGCGGTCAACCCCCGGCTGATGAAACCCCAAGCGGCCGATGCCGTTCTCGCCGATCAGGGCGAGCAGGTGCATGGCGGTCAGCGGCTGCTTGGGAAAGGCTTCGCGAATGCGCTGGAACAGATACCCCTCGGGCAGGTTCTGGTCCATCACCGGGAAAAGGCTGCTCGACTGATAGAGCAAACGCGTCGACGGCATTAGCAACCCGACCTCCGCTTGTGCCGAATCGTCCTCCAGGTACTTGAATAGCAATTGCGATTGCTGCAATAACTCGCCCCGGCGCTCGCCGCCGATATGGACATCGAGCAGGCGGACTTTTTCAGGCAGCGTCATCGTCATTGTTCGCAAAACGTGCCTGCATCTCTTCCAGCGTGGGCATGCCGGCGTTTTCGATACGCAGACACAGCCCCATCGCCCGCAGGATGTCGAACAGCGAATGCACCGTCACATCCTGGCCTTTTTCCAGGCGGTTAAGCACATCGCGGCTGCGCCCGGAATGTTCGGCGATGTCGATGGCCTTGAGCTTGCGCTCGCGACGCAAGCCTTTCAGCGCCGCACCAAGATCGAGAGAGGAGCGAATAATGTCTTCCATAGAGGACAATATTCCATAAAAACATATAAATGTCCAGAACAATGGACATGCAGGTAGGCTGTCGCCGATGCACTGGCAATGTCGTCGATCAACCGCACGACGCAGGTCGCGCGTTACCTCGAGGCGCAGGGATTCACGCAGGTGTTCAACATCAAGGAAGGCATGGTCGGCAGCGCCGCCGGCCCGGGCTGGATCAGGCGCGGCCTGCCGGTGGAGCCCTGCGCCTGCTGAGGGAGCACGCCTGCGACCGTGCCATCGCCCGCCTCAGTGACTGGTGCCTTCCGAGCGCGTGATCTTGTTGTAGAGGTTGTACTTGCCGACGGGCTTGTCCATCGGGATGCGCTTGACCTCCTTGAAGGTGGCGGCGTCGAAGACGATCAGCGCGCCGCCGTCGGCCTTGCGCTCCCACAGGCTGGCCAGAACGTACTTGCCGTCGCGAGTGAATTCGACGTGAGCCAGGGTCTTGCCCGGATCGGTCTTTACCTCGGCGACTTTTTCCAGCGTGCGCTTGTCGATCACCTGCAGCGTGTCCTTGGCCTTCGACATCATCGAATCGGTCCAGGCGTAGGGCGTGGCCTCGTGGCTGCGCATGAAGAAGCCGGGGCCGAGCGTGGGGATGGCTTTCACCAGCGACCAGTCCTTCATGTCGATGACACTGACCACGCCTTCCTTGAGGTTGGGCGAGGCCATGACGCGGCGGCCGTTCCAGTCCCAGGTGATGCCCGAACCGAGGTGCGGCATGCCGGGCAGGCTCAGATCGGCGATCTTCTTGCGTACATCGAGGTGAACCACCTGGCCCTTCCCCGCCTCACGACTGGAGCCCATCAGTTCGGCATAATCCTGGGTGAAAAAGAAGTCGTCGAGCGGCGTCGACAGCCTGGTGCGCCGGGGATTGAGAAAGCCCGGGATGAAGGCGCCTTCCTTGTACTTGAAGTCGTGGATCATGCCGACGGGGATGTCCTCGGCCTGCCGGTCATAACTGATCTCCCACACCTCGGGTACGTCCTTGAGCGCGGCGACGAAGCTCTTGCGCGGCGCCGCGTCGTAGACCGCCGAGACGCGCGAGCTTTCCTTGCCGTCGATGTCGCGCACCGGATGGATCTTGAGCAGGTTCAGGTCGGCGTCGAGCAGCACCAGGGTGTGCGGCAGGTAGTTGGCCACGGCGACGATCTTGCCGTCGCCCGACACCGCGACGTTGCGGGTGTTGATGCCGGCGCGGATCTCGGCGACCACCTTGAGATTCCAGATATCGAACTTGGCTATCCAGCCGTCGCGCGAGGCAAAGAAGACATAGCGACCGTCCGGCGTGAACTTCGGCCCGCCGTGCAACGCATAGCGGCTGGGGAAGCGGTGGATGGGTTCGAGCTTGTCGCCGTCGAGCACGGTCACATGGTGGTCGCCGGTCTCGACCACGATGAAAAGATTCATCATGTCGACGCCGGCGAAGACGGCGGCCGGTTTCGCCGGCAGGCCGACATGATGGGCGACGCGCGAGGCCATGAGCTGTTCCGCGCTCCACGTCGGCGCGGGTGTCACCGGCGTGTAGATCAAGTTCACCACGGCCTCGATCTCTTCCAGGGAGAGCTTGTCGCCGAAGGGCAGCATCTGCGTCGCCGCCCGGCCCTCGCGCACGGTCTTCTGCGCCTCGGGCTTGCGCAAGCGCGCGAGGCTTTCGGGCAGCAGCGCCGGACCGGTGATGCCGAAGCGGTCGGAACCGTGGCAGGCGACGCAATGCTGCTGGTATATTTCCAGCGGCTCGGCGGCAACCGCCGAACCGGTCGCGGCGGCCAGGACGAATGCAATCAAGCCGCGCACGACACGACTCCGATTTCTTCGTCGGTAAGATAGCAGCCCGGGTCTTCCGCCCACGGGTCGTCGGTGAGTTGCTGGGCGCGCACGCGGGTGTTGCCGCCGCAGATGTCGAAGTGCGCGCACTGGCCACAACGGCCGCCGACGTGGCGCGGGCGCGCCCTGAGCCCGGCCAGCAGCGGGTCGGAAATGTCGGTCCAGATTTGCGAGAACGGCCGCTCGCGCACGTTGCCCAGCGTGTAGTGCCACCACATGGTGTCGGGATGCACCTTGCCGAGGTTGTCGATGTTGGCGACATTGACGCCGCTGGAGTTGCCGCCCCACTGCGCCAGCTTTTTACGGATGTGCCTGGCCCGCTCGGGGAAGCGACGCTCGACCCAGTGCAGCAGGTAGACGCCGTCGGCGTCGTTGTTGCCGGTGGTGAACTCCTTCCGCAGCCCCTGCTGCTGGTGCTTCCAGCAGGTGTCGAACAGCAGGTCCATGGCCTGCCGCGTCATCTGGTGATGGGCGTCGTCCTTGCGGTTCTTGTTGCCGCGCCCGGCGTAGTTGAGGTGCGAGAAATAGAAACGATCGACGCCTTCGTCCTCGACCAGTTGCAGCAGCGCCGGCAGGTCGTGGAAATTGTCCTGCGTCAGCGTGAAGCGCACGCCGACCTTGAGGCCGGCATCGCGGCACAGGCGGATGGCATGCAGCGACTTGTCGAAGGCGCCGGCCATGCGGCGGAACTTGTCGTGCGTGGCCCCCATGCCGTCGAGGCTGATGCCGACGTAATTAAAGTCGGCGCTGGCGACACGGCGGCACATGGCCGCGTCGATCAGCGTGCCGTTGGAAGACAGCGCGGTATAGAAGCCAAGCGATTTCGAACGAGCGGCGATGTCGAAAATGTCGGCGCGAAGCAACGGCTCGCCGCCGGAGAGGATCAGCGCCGGCACACGGAATGACTTGAGGTCGTCCATGACGGCGAAGACTTCCGCAGTCGTCAGTTCGCCGGCGAAGTCCTTGTCGGCCGAGATCGAGTAGCAGTGCTTGCAGGTGAGATTGCAGCGGCGCACCAGGTTCCAGATGACGACCGGGCCCGGGGGCTTGCGCGCGATGCCGAAGGACGTTGGCGCGGCGATCTCCTGCATGAACTGCGAGATGCGGAACATGATCCGCCGTCCTCAGCGCGCGAAAACCAGGGCGGCCGCCAGCAGCAGGCCGTGCAGCGAGGCGGCGAGGATGGTGAGCTTGATCGCCGGCACCAGCTGCGCCGGCTCGGCGGCATGGCGCCACAGCACGCGCAGCGCCCCGAAGCTCGCCGCCGCCGCCAGCAGCGACAGCAGCGCCGGCCACGGCAGTTGGCCGGCGGCGACCATGGCGACGACCCAGCCGTAGGTGAGCAGCGCGATCAGCGCGTAGCCCCAGCGCGCGCGTTGCACGCCGAGGCGCACCACCACCGTGCGCTTGCCGGCCTGGGCGTCGGCCTTCACGTCGGGAAACTGGTTGATGTAGAGCACGTTGGCGACCAGCAGGGCGAAGCCGAGGCCGGCGGCAACGGGGGCGAAGGAAAAACCACTGCGCTGCACGAAGTCGCTGCCGACGACGATCAGCAGCCAGCCGGCGGTGATGCCGAACTCGCCCAGTCCCCGGCTTTGCAGCTTGAGCGGCGGTGCCGAATAGGCCCAGCCGACAATGAGGCCGGCCAGTCCGATCCATATCAGACCCGGATCGCTGACTGCCGTCAGATACAGGCCCGCGGGAACCACGGCCGCCAACAGCGCATAGCCGAAAATGCCCGTTGCGCGAAGGGTCAGCACGCCGTTCTGGATGAAGCGACTGCCGCCGGTGAAGGGAAAAACCCGCTCGGTGTTGGCGGCGTCGCAGCCTGAAATGGCATCGTAGTAGTCGTTGATGACATTGGCGCCGGCATGGGCCACCAGCGCAAAGAACATCGTCAGCGTGGCCAGCGCCGGATCGAGGCGGATGCCGCCGGCCGCGGCGGATGCCAGGCCGAGCAGGCAACCGACGAAGGTGACCGAGAGGAAGGCCGGGCGCGTGGCGACAAAGTAGCGCAACGCGGGATTGGGCAGTGCGGCGAGGGAGGGTTCCATTGGCTGGGGCATCGCGTCTCTTTCCGGATTGATCACTTGAGCGCGGCGATGGCCGCGGCTTCGATGTCGGCGCGCTTCATGCGGCCGAGTTTCTGCGCCACCATGCGGCCCTGGCGATCGATCGCCACGGTGAAGGGCAAGCCGGCGCGGCTGTTGCCCAGCGCCTGCATCAGTCCGATGCCCTTGCTCTTGGCCAGAACCACGGGGTAATCGATTTCGTAGGCCTTGGCGAACTCGCGCACCGGCTCGGCGTTGTCCTCGATGGCGATGCCGATCACCTCGAGGCCGCTCGCCTTGTATTTCGCCCGCGCCTTCGACAGATCGGGGATTTCCTCGCGGCACGGTGGGCACCAGCGCGCCCAGAAATTCACGATCAGCGGTTTGCCCTTGTAGATGGACATCGCGACCGGCTTGTCGGCGACATCCGACAGCGTCGCGGCGAACAGCGGCTCGGCCGGCGGAAACTCTTCCGCCAGCGCCAGCGCGGGAAGCAGGGCGAGCGCCGCGACAATGGCGTTAAGCAGCTTGGTCAAGGCAGGTCTCCGCGACGGAACAGGTGATAGCCGAGCGTCGCCGCCGCGAGGCCGACGATGGCCGGATAGGCGAGCGCAAAAATCTTGTAGCCGGTGACACCGAAGAGGTCGAGGATCACATAGGCCGAGGGGCCGAGAACGATCAGTTGCGGATCGAACAGCGCCAGCGCCGCCGTGCGGAACACCTGCAGCGGGTTGGCTAGCGCCAGCGTCACGGCCACCTCCGGCGCCACCTTGCCCTGGATCATCACGCCGAGCAGGATGAGGTCGAGGAACAGCAGCAGCGTCAGCCAGACGAGGAAGGCCGCGCCCTGTGCCACGTCGGTGCTGCGCGCCACGGCCGAGATCAGCATGCTGATGCCGAGGAAGCAGGCGGCCATCACGGCCAGCAAGGCGGTGTAGTAGCCGAACATGCCCCACGGCACTTCGATGCCGGCGATCAACGCCCACAGCACGGCGCCGAGCATGGCCGCGAACACCGGCGTGAAGATGACGACGTAGCGACCGAGGATCTTGCCCCAGAACCAGGCGGCCAGCGACACCGGCAAGGAGAGCAGGTATTCGAAGACGCCGGCCTCGCGGTCGCCCGCCACCGAGCGCACCGTCGTGATGAGCACGAAGATCGGCAGAATGGCCATGGTCAGCTGGATATAGGTGACCAGCAGGCGCGACAGGCCGATGAAGCCGAGCACGCGCGATTCGGTCAGCCCGAAGAGGAACAGCAGCGCGACGATGCCGCCGAACACCAGCGTGTAGATCTGGAACCAGCGCGCGCGCAGCGATTCGACGATATCCAGTTTAGCGGTGAGCCAGAGTTGCTTCATGTACGGCCCTTATTGAATTTGGTCACCACGTGTTCGCACATGGTGGGGAAATCGACCGAGCCGGCCTGGGCGTGGGCCACGGCGCCGAAGTTGAAGCCCATCGGCGAGGTCTTGCCGACGTACTGGGCCTTGCGGCCGTCGAGCCAAACGACGTCCTGGCCGCGACTATTGACGTCGGCGACCCAGAGCTTCGTCGCCGGCTCGCGCAGCCACGGGTAGGCAGCGGCCTTGTCGTTCAGCCACAGGGCGATGCAGCCCGGATCGTCGAACTTGAACACGATGTTCTTCGGCCCGCCGCGCATCTCGCCGGCGAAGCGGCGATCCGAGATCACCATGCTACAGACGATGCAGGTGTCGCGGTCCCACTTGATTTCCTGCATGCCCTCGGGCCAGTTGCCCTTGTTGCCGCAGGCAGCGAGCATTCCGGCCAGCGGCGTGATGGCGAACCCGGCCACGAGAAAGCTGCGCCGATCCATCAATTCGCCGTCCCGCCATCCGCTACGGCGAGGAGAGCGTCTTTTGCTCGACCGCCTTGTAGCGCAGTTGCTTCATCAGCGCCGACTTTCTGGTCCGTTTCCTTCAGCGAGATGTCGCTGATCAGCGCGACATAGCGCGAGGTCATGCCGATGAAGCGCAGGCGGTCGGGGCCGGCGACATCGCCAGTCCATTCGAGGCCGCCGCCGCGATCCGTGAAGTTCCAGCCGGTCATGGCCTTGGCGAAAGCCGGCTCGGGGCGCTTGACCACGATGCGGCAGTCGAGCCGACCGGAGAGCGAGACATCGTCGGCGACGCGATCGTCGAGCACCACCTTGCCCATGTCGAGCTCGATCACGCGATTGACCAGCGTCGACACCTCGTTGATGCGATGGCTCGAAATCAGCATGGTCGCGGACTCGGCGCGCTCGGCCAGCAGTTCGAAGAATATCTTTCGCGCCTCGGGGTCGAGGTTGGCGGCGGGCTCGTCCATCACCAGCACGCGGGCATCGCGGCCGAGCGCGATGGCGATCAGAAGCTTCTGCTTCATGCCGCCGGAAAGGCGCACGAACTGGCGCGAACTCACGCCATCGACATCGAGGCCGAGGCGCCTGGCCAGGGCGACCATGCGTTGCGGATCGCTGCCACAGAGCGAGGCCGCGAAGTGGATGAGTTGGCCCACGGGCATTTTCAGCGGCGGCGGCAACTGCGGCACAAAGCCGATGCCGCCGAGAACAGCCGTGCGCTCGGTGCGCGGCGAACGGCCCTCGATGGTGACCAGGCCGTCATGGGTGTATTCGCCGAGCAGGCAGCGGATCAGCGTGGTCTTGCCAGCGCCGTTGGAGCCGATCAGCGCGACGCGCTCGCCAAGGCCGATCTCGAGGTCGATGCCGTCGAGCACGCGGGCGCGACGGAAGGTCTTGACGACGTTCTGGAACTTGATCATGGTGGGGCGAATTTTACGGGCATCCGCCCCACCGCGGTTTGATTCAGAGCAGTTTCGAGAGCCCCTTGACTTCGAAGGTCAATGACCCCGTCGGACAGGTATCGACGCAGAGGCCGCAGCGCGTGCAATCGGGGCCGATCGGCACTTCGGTGTCGACGGCGCGGCCCTTGATCACCGTGTCGAGCACGTGCGGCACCAGGCAGACCTTGCGGCAGTCGCCCTCGTGAAAGCAGCCGTCGAGCGTGTACTTGATGCGCAGCGGCGAGACGATGCCGACGACGCCGTAGGTCAGGCCGATCGGGCAGGCGTAGCGACACCAGGCGCGCTTGGAGAAGAACACTTCGAACACCAGCAGCGCCAATACCCACAGCAGCGCCACGCCCGGTCCGTAGATCATGGCCCGCGAGAGGATGCCGATCGGCGAGATCGACTCGAACACGGTGTAGCCAGTAACGACGGCCAGCACGGCGAACACCAGCCAGAACACGCTGCGCAGGCGGCGGTCGATGGTCTGGTCGGTCACCAGCTTCTTCTTCACCAGATAGAGGTGGAGCTTTTCGGCCCACTCGGCCAGCAGGTGGTAGGGGCAGACCCAGGAGCAGAAGGTGCGTCCGCCCAGCAGAATCCACAGCACCAGCACCGTGCCGGTGCCGATCAGCAGGTTGTTGATGACGTGCTTGTGCGCGAGCATCACCTGCAGCGCCGAGTTGAGGTCGATCACATGGAAGCCGATAAAGCGCGAAGCCGTCAGCGCGCCCTCGAGAATCTGGATGTCGAAGTAGAAGGAGACGACGAACAGCAGATTGGCGAAAATCAGCGTCGCCCAGCGGCGGTTGCGCCACTTGTGGCTGGGCACGGCATGGGCGCGGGCGTGGAGTTTCTCGGCGATCAGGTCGCGGTTGCCGCGCTTGTGGAAGTGAATCTTTTGCGCTTCCGGCGCGATGGTCTCCGGCTTCTTCGGCTCGCGGCCGAACATGACCATGATCTGCTCGCGGAAGCGGCGCCTGAGATAGGGGTTCATCGCATGCTCCACCCGAGGAATCCGGCCGCCGGGCCGTCCCAAGGCCGGACGGTACGCCGCCGGAGGCGGCAATCGCGACGACCGTCCCACGAAGCGCCCCGTGACAATCGAGCGCAGCGAGCTTGCGGGCTTCCCCCCGCGAGGGGGGACCGAGGGGGGCGGGTCATGTCTTCCACACTTCGCGCGGCACGATCTCTATGGATGCGGATTCGGTCGGGCAGATCATCTCGCAGACGCCGCAGCCGACGCAGGGCTCATGCACCACCGGCGACTTGCGCTTGGCGCCGTCCGGGGCGAACACGGTTTCGATCGAAATGGCGCCCTTGATCGGGCACTCGCGCACGCAGAGGTCGCACTCGGCGACGTCGTAGGGATGCTCGCCGATCCGGATCGGCTTCCAGCGGTCGACCGCCATGTAGCGCATCCTGCCCTTGAAGTCGGGCCCCCGCACCTGGCCCTTGAAGCCCTTGCCCTGGATGGCGAGACAGGCCTCGGGCCGCGTCAGGCGCGCCACGCCGATGCGCTCGTTAAGATTAAGCGTCGGCTCGGCGTCCTTTTCCTTGGCCAGCAGGATGGGCTTGGCGGCCAGCGCCGCACCGGGGCGCACCTTCAGGAAATCCGGCTTGTGATAGGTCAGCGAGCCCGTCGGGCAGGCGAGAATGCATTGCACCGCATCGCAGGAGAAGTCGCAGGCCTGCTCGCGGGCGTCGATGTAAGGCACGCCCACGCCGAAGCCGTCGACCAGGTCAGCGAGCTTGATCGCCGACACCGGGCAGACCTGCACGCACTGGCCGCACTTGATGCAGCTGGCAAGGAAGTCCTTTTCGTCAAGCGCGCCGGGCGGCCGCAGCCGTTTCTTTTGAGCATAGAGCAGCGGCAGGAAACCGGAGAGGGCCGCGCCCATGACGCCGCCGGTAAGCAGGAGGGTGCGCAGCGCGCGGCGGCGCGCCTGCTGGCGACGTTCCTTCGACAGCGGCGGCGTGCCGCCAGCGCGCCCCGAAGGAAGTACCCCTGGGGTGCCGACTTTTTTCGGAGCGGGCTCCGGCGCGGCCGAGTCCTCGGGAAGCCGTTCTTCGTCGCTCATGCGCGCTTGGCCTCCGGCTTGGCGAAGCGCGGCGTCTTGTCGCGCAACTGCATCTCGGGCGTCGAAAATGGCGCCAGGCGCTCGAGGAAATCGAGCAGTTCGAGCACCGGCGAGTTCCTGAAGAAGCGCGCCGCCGGAATCTCCATCCACAGCTGGTCGGCGTAGGCATAGTTCTCGTGCGGCGTGTCGCCGATGCCGTCCTTGTCGCGGTCGAAGCCCTGGTAGGTATCGAAATAGTTGCCGATCCAGGTGTTCTTGTCGCCATTGCCGCGGCCGCCCTGGAAGACATCGGTGAGGTTGCCCTCGAAGACGTTGTCTTTCATGATGTTGCCGCCGAGTTCGGAGGTCAGCTGCACGGCGATGCCGTTGTAGGCGAAGCGATTGCCGGTGAAGCGGATGGTGGTGTCGGGCTGAAACGGCGAAAGATCGGAGCCGACGCCGACGGCGCAATAGATGATCTCGTTGCCGGAAATCTCGATGTTGCTCGACTCCTTGAAGCCGAAGGCCATGCCGGCCGCGCCGGTGGCGTGGGAAATCACGTTGTTGCGGGCCGCCCCGCCTTCCATGTACATGAAGTAAATGCCGACCGCGTTGTCGTAAAAGCGGTTGTTCTCGACGATGTTGTTGTTGGCGAACATGAAGTGGATGGAATAGCGGCTGCGGCGGCCGACGTTGCCTCGGAAGGTGTTGTCGTTCGAATACCACGCCACCATGTCGCGGGTATCGACCACCTCGTTGTTCTCGATCAGGTTGCGATGGCTGTACCACAGGCGCAGGCCGTCGCCGCGCACGCCGAGGTCGAAAGGCTTGGAGCGGATGCGGTTGCCGCGCAGGATGCTGTCGTTGGACTGCTTGAGGTCGATGCCGAACAGGCAGTTGTCGACGACGAGATTTTCGATGCGGTTGCGGTGGCCGCGCACGTCGAGACAACTGTCGTCGGAATCGTGCGATTCGCCGGAGCCGGTGAGATGCAGGCCGCGCAGAGTCGAGTCATCGGCCTTGAGCTCGAACACCGTGCCCCTGTCGCCGGAGTCGATCGTGACCTTGCCTCCGCCGTCGATGGTCAGCGGTTTGTCGAGTACAACGGGGCCGGCATAGGTGCCCGGCGGCGGCTTCAACACCGAGCCGGCCGGCGCCTTGTCCACGAGTTCCTGGAAGGGCTTGAGGCCATGCACGCGGCGGTCGCGCTCATGCAGCATGAATTGCGGCTTGGGCCGGTCGACGTCAACGCGCGGGGCGTTGCTCATGTCGGCGGTTTCGCCGAGCTTCGGCGTCGTGGTCTCGATCTCGTTGACGCCGCGCCAGCCAATCTCGCCGCTGGTCTCGGCCGCGACCAGCAGCGAAGACACGCCCAGAGCCAGCAGCGGCAGCAGGGCTCGCGACAGTCTCATTCGATGGTGCCTTCGCGAATCTGCTTGCGCCGCAGCAGGATGGCCAGCGCCAGCGCGGCGAAGGTCACCAGCAGGAGCGCATAGCCCCAATAGGGGTAGGAGTAGGTGGAGAACTGCGCCACCTTGCCCTCGCCGAACACCGTCGGCATGAAGGGCTTGACGGTGAAGGCGCCCCAGGGGTGCATGTTGTGGCCGAAGAACCAGAGCCAACCGGCGTACTCGATGACGAAGAACACCGGCAGCAGCGCCGGCACGGCCGCCAGCAGCAACTGGAACCGGCGGATCTTCCAGACGCCGAGCACCACGATGACCATGGCGGCGACGAGGCCGGCGATGGCGATGTGGGTGTAAAAGGTGACGTTGTCGCCCCAGACCTTGATCTTGTCCGGTTCCTTGAAGAAGGTGCCGGCTTCGCGCACATAGTCTGCGACATGGCTGGCGAGGCGGCCGAGAACGTACTGATCGACGATGGCCCAGGCGGCGACGGCAGCGAAGCCCACCGACAATATCGTCAGCCGCAGCTTCTGTTTTGTCGCGGCGAAGGCCAGCAGCATGACGGTGAAGAAGCCGAAGAAGAACTTGGCCAGCGGCTTTTCCACCGGCGCGCCGGTGGCGATGGGGAACATGCCGACGTAATGGTTGATGGTGTTCATCTCGTGCACGCAGTCGAGTCCCTCGGCGTCCTTGTCGACGTTTTTCTTGGCGTCGAGGATGGGGTTGTAGCGCTCGTCTTCATGGCCGAGATCCTTCTGGATGATCTCGTTGGCCATGCGGGTGCCCTTGCCGGCCGCCTTGCAGCCGTTATAGACGCCGTCGAAATGGAAGTGGATGCGAATGCCGTCGGGAAAGGCGTCCGGCGGGTAGTTGGGCGCGGTCAGCGACACCCACCAGATGGGGGCGAAGTAGGCGGCGATCATGGCCACCAGACCGATCAGCGTCAAGCCGCCGATCACGACATTGGGATTCTTGGGGGCGTTCATTGTGCTCTCTCTTGTTTTGGAGCCATCGCCGCGCCGACCCGGCGTGTCGCCGGCGCCGACTTTTCGCGAAGACCGGCCGCGCGCCAGGAGGGCGGCGCGCGGGGTCCATTACAGCATGGTATGACTTACTTCTTCTTGCCGCCGGCCTTGGGCTTGCACATGGCGCCCGGCATGGAGAGGCTGGCCTGGTAGGCCGAGATCACCACCAGTTGATCGTTGGTGTAGGGCTTGATCACCTTGATCATGTCCGGATTGGCGTTGCGGCGATGGCCGTCGCGAATCTCGGTCATCTGGCGCAGCAAGTACTTGTAGTGCTGGCCGGCGATCACCGGATAGAACTTGGCCTTGTCGCCCTCGCCGTTGGCGCCGTGGCATTCCTTGCACTGCTTCTCGTAAAGCTCCTTGCCCTTGGCGATCTGCGCCGCGGCGTCCTTGCCTTCGTAGACGCCATGATCGACGGGGATGCACAGTTTCTCGATGTAGGCCGAGACGTTGGCGAGTTCCTGCGCGTCGGTGAGTTCCTTGGCGAAGGGATACATGGTCGGGTTGTCGCGCAGGCCGGCGCGGATGTCGGCCATCTGCTTGATCAGCACCGTGGTGTGCTGGCCGGCGAGCTGCGGAAAGGTGCCATCGGTGCGGCCGGCGCCCGAGGGCAGGTGGCAGGCGCCGCAAATCTCGTAGCCTTCCTTGCCGGCCTTGGCATCGCCCTTCTTCTGCAGGGCTTCGATTTTCTCGCCCTCCTGGGCATTCCATTTGTAATCCTTGCCCTCGATGCCCTCTTTCTTCGGGGCGGGCGGGCCGGCAAGGGCGATGCTGGCGGAGAGCAGCGCAAGCGCGAGCAGGATGGGTGATTTCATGTCGTGATCCTCTTCGTAAGTCGGGGTGAGCACATTGTCCCCAAAGGAATATCAGCGTTCATTGATATGCGTCAATCGACGGGGCAGCGCCCTTCGATCAGGGCTTCAGCTTGGACAGATGATCGGCCAGCACCTTGATTTCGGCATCCGTTACCAGGTGCATCACGCCCTTCATCGCCGCGGTCTGGCCGTTGTTGCGCGCGCCGCTCTTGATGTCCTTCATCTGCTGCTCGGCATAGCCGGCGTTCTGTCCGGCGAGTTTGGGATAGGTCGCCATCAGCGGCTTCTTCGCGTCCTTGCCGTGACAGGCGACGCAGGTTTTTTCGGCATAGAGCTTGGCGCCGTCGGCGGCCGAAAATGCCTGACCGGAAAGCGCGAGCGCGGCGGCGGCGATAATCATCGAAGACTTCATGGGTATTCCTTTCGTAAAAGAAAAACGGGGGGCAGATTACGCTGCCCCCCGCTTGTTGCACCTTGTTTCAGATCAACTTACTTGGCGACTTTCTTGGCGCCGTTCTGCTCAAGGTAGGTCTTGGCGCGCAGACCGAGGTCGGCGGTCTTGACCTGGTATTGCCAGATCTGCTCGGCCCAGAGGTTGGCATTTTCCCAATCCTTCTTGGCGGCAAACGCCTCATGCTTCTCTTTCAGACCCTTGGTCTTGCCCAGTTGGTCGAAGGCATCTTCAACCATGGCCACGACATCCGGGAAGTCCTTGTAGTTGACGCTGGTGATGTAGGCCACGACGGAGTCGATGATGACCTGGGTGTCGACCACCTTCTTCACCGTTGCCTTGTACTCGGCTTCCGTGTAGCTGCCCTTGGCCAGCGTGGTCTTGGTCGCTTTCCAGCCCTTCGGCTTGACCAGGAGGTAGCCCTGCATCTCGAGGTGCAGCGCCGAGCAGAACTCGGTGCAGTAGTACGGATACACGCCTTCCTTGTCGGCCTTGAACTTCACCGTCACGGTCTTGCCCGGCTCGATCGAGGCATGCACGTTGTAGGTCGAGACGGTGAAGCCGTGGGTCTCGTCCTGCGCGCGCTCGAGGTTGGTCAGGTGGATCGTCACCTCGTCGCCAACATCGACTTCGATGGTTTCCGGCGTGATGTGCGAGCGGATCAACGTGCCATAGACCGTGACCTGATTGCCCTTCTTGACCGTCCTCTCCTCGCCGGCGAGCGCCTTGCCCGGATGCGGCTTGTCGGTGCGGCTGTCGGTGCCGACCTTGTAGCGCACGCCCGGCTTGAGCTTGTCGGCCGAGATGGCGACGGCATAGTGCGGCTCGCCCAGCGGCAGCGGCATGTCGTAGAGAAGCTGCATCTTGTCGTTGCTGATGTCGATGAGCTGGTGGTTCTGCGGATGCAGCGGACCGACCGGCACGAAGCGGTCGATCGCCAGCTTGTTCAGCGCGACCAGATAGCGGCCCTTCGGATCGACGGAATCGCCTTCCATGGTCATCAGGTGGCCGATGTTGTAATGGACGGAGAGCTTGTCCACCACCTTGCCTTCGCAGTAGTTCCACTTGGCGACCTGGCTATCCACGTAGAGCGAGGTGTAGGCCAGGCAGGGCTTGGAGTCGTACTGGGTGTGCAGGGGGCCGAGGCCGAGTTGCACCTGCTTGTCCAGCGCGTCCTTCATCGCGATCACCGGGATGCCATACGGATCTTTCGATTCGAACTTGCCGGCCTTGATGGCGGCCATGATCTTCTCGAAGGAATAGACGGACACATGGGTGTCGAGCTTGCCGGAGACGATCATGTACTTGCCGTCCGGGGTGACATCGACGCCGTGCGGCGACTTGGGCTCGGGCACGAGGAAGAGGATGCCTTCCTTGATGGCCGTTTCCATCATGATGACGTTGTGACCGTTGATGACCTTGGCCTTGCCGGCCTTGACCAGCTCGGCGGCCTTCTTCCAGTTCATCACGTGCAGGTAGTCGGTGTCCTTGGCGGAGCAGCCGGCTTCATACGGCGGACGGCCCTTCTCGATGCCACCGACGTAACGCTCGGAACAGAACGAGTTGGTGAAGGCCCAGCCGTCGCTTGGCCCCTTGCCGGCGTCGGACAGATCCTGCGAGTAAGGCGGCAGTTCGAAGGAGAACGACTCCTTGGGATTGATGCGACCTTCCTTGCGGTCGAACTTCCAGTAGGTCACGCCACCGCGATACTTCTCGTTGAACTCTTCGAGCGGATAGAACTTCTTGTTCTCGAGCGGCGCGGCGTATTGCGCGGCCTCGATCACATACTCGCTGTTCGGGGTGACGAAGGCACCGCCGTGCTCGGACTTGTAGATCGGGTTGACCACGATCTGCTTGGTCTCGAAGTCGCGCAGGTCGATCACCGCCAGGCGCGGGTTGGCCTTGTCGTTGATGAACAGGAACTGGCCGTCGTACTTGCCGTTGGTCTCGGAGATCGCCGGGTGGTGGGTGTCGCCCCAGGTGATGTCCTTGCCGTCGATGCGGCCCTGCTTCAGCACGGCCTTCGAGTTCTCGTCGAAGCCGTAACCCTGCCAGGGCTCGGGCGTGAACACGCCGATGTACTTGAGGATGCGCATCGAGGGGATGCCATAGACGATGACCTGGCCGGACTGGCCGCCCGAGCTGAAGGTGACGAACTCGTCGCGCTTGCCGGTGGGAACGTAGGTCTTGGAGGCCGCCAGCAGATCCTGCTGGCTCAAATTGCGACGCTTCATCACGTCCTGGAGGGATTCCGCCGACCACGCCGTGGCCGCCGCGAGGCCGAGGCCCGCTGCCAGCAGCAGCGAGGTGGATCGCACTGCAAATTTCTTCATAGTATTCTCCCAATGATAAACAACGAGTTGCGTCGCAACTTGCAGCAACAACACCCTGCAATCGCCATGCGACAAAATGCCGCTGCGGCAATTTGACGCAGAATTTATTGGCTTTTGCCCCGGATTGATTTGACTTGAGTCAAGTCAAGTGCAGCTTTGGTACAGAACAATCGCCTCCTGCCCATGAACCTGAATAAGAAAATCCTGATGGACCTCGTCGCCATCCTCGGCATCGTCCTGATCGCCGTCGTCGGTTACAAGCTATCTCCCCTGCTGCTGCCCAAGGCCGACATTACCGCCACGGTGGAGCCCGGCTGCGATCTGCACAAGCGCGCCTGCGCGGCGCGGCTGCCGGACGGCGGCCGCATCGAGCTGTCGATCGTTCCGCGACCGATTCCGACGATCGCTCCGCTGCAAGTCGAGGTAAAAACCTCCGGCATGGAGGCCGGCAAGGTCGAGATCGACTTCGCCGGCGTCGACATGAACATGGGCTACAACCGGCCCGAACTCGCCGCGGCCGGCCCGGGTGTATTCCGTGCCGAGGCACTGCTGCCCGTCTGCGTCACCGGCAAAATGGCCTGGGCCGCGACGGTGATCGTCGAAACCGGGCGCAACCGCATCGCCGCGCCCTTCCGTTTCAACTCGGTGCCCGATTGATGTCGAATCCAATGTCGAATCGTTTGCTGCTCGCCGTCGTCATTCTCCTCGCCGCCGCCAGCATCGGCCTCGCGCTGTTCTGGAACCCGACGGCGACCACCGCCCCGTTCAAGCCGCCCCATTCCGCCCTGCCCGCCGCAACCGCACCCACGGGCGGCGACTTCACCCTGCGGGCGGCGACCGGCCCGGTCTCGCTCAAGGACTATCGCGGCAAGGTGGTGCTGCTCTATTTCGGCTACACCTACTGCCCGGACATCTGCCCGACCTCGCTCACCGCCACCGCCCAGGGGCTTGCCAGCCTCGCCCCGGCGGAACTCGCGCGGGTGCGGACGATTTTCGTCTCGGTCGACCCCGAGCGCGACACGCCGGAACGCCTGAAGGAATACGCGCCCTTCTTCCACCCCTCGATCATCGGCGTCACCGGCACGGCGGCCGAGATCGCCGATGTCGCCGGGCGCTACGGCGCCAGCTACGCCAGGCAGCAGATCACCGGCGTGGCCAACTACGTCGTCGACCATTCGGCGCTGACCTACGTCATCGCCCCCGACGGGCGGCTGGTCGGCAGCCTGCCGCACGCCGCGCCGCCGCAACAAGTGGCCGCCGAGATCCGCAAATGGCTTTCCCCTTCCAGCACCGCCAACCAAGGAGCACCGCAATGAATCGACTGACCTTCTCTCTCGCCACCGTGCTCGCCATCCTGGCTGCGCCGACATTCGCGGCCGGCGCCGCCGACAGCATCAGCGTGGTCGATCCCTACGTCCGCCAGGCGCCCCCCGGCGCCATGGCCACCGGCGCCTTCATGATCATCAAGAACTCCGGCGCCAAGGACGTGAAGGTGGTCAAGGCCGACAACCCCGCCTCGAAACTGACCGAACTGCACACTCACCTCAACGAGGGCGGCGTGATGAAAATGCGCCCGGTCAAGGACATCACTGTCAAGGCCAAGGGCGAGGCCGTGCTCAAGCCCGGCGGCCTGCACGTGATGCTGATCGAGATGAAGGCGCCGATGAAGGAAGGCGACATCATCCCGATCACCCTGACCTTCGACGACGGCAGCAGCAAAAAGGTCGATGTGCCGGTGAAGAAGCCGACGGCCGGCGACATGCCCATGAGTGGCATGGGCGGCATGCCTGCGGGCGGCCACGACATGCACAAGCATTGAAGCTTCGGGGTGAGCGCGCCGCGGCGCGCTCACCCCTCCTGCGAGACCTTCTCCAGCGCGGCAATATCGCCGCGAAAATGACGGCTGGCGGCGCCGCTGCCGCCTTTTACCAGCAGGCCCTGGCGCACGAACTCGGAGACGACGCGGCTCACCGTCTCGGGCGTGCTGCCGATGATGGCCGCCATGTCGTCCACGCTGAAGCGGTGGATGCGATCGCCGCTGCCAACGCGCAGGCGCAGCAGCAGGCGCGCCACGCGCGTGCGCGCCGGCGTGGTGCCGCCGACCAGTTCCGTCAGCCAGGTTTCGGCCTCGCGCAGGGCGGCCTGGGATTTTTCGAACAGCCGCGTTTGCAGAGACGCATGCTCGGCGACGAAGCGGCGGAAATAGGCGATCGGAATGCGGCAGGCACGCACCGTGCCCACGGCAATGGCGGCATGCTCGTGGTGATCCGCGAAGGCCGATTCGAAACCGGCGACGTCGCCGACCTTGAGCACCCGCACGATGCGCTCGCCGCCGACGGGATCGAAGCGCACCATTTTCACCGCGCCGCCACGGATGCAATAGACCGCCTCGGTCGGCGCGCCCGTGCCGAAGATCGTCGCGCCGTGACTGTAGTCGAAGTCGTCGATGCCGGCGTGAAAATCCACCAGGTCATCAAGAGTGACGTCGGAACAGACCATGTCCTGCCGCAGGGCGCAGGCGAAACAGTTGCTGCGACCCTGGCAGCGGACTTGCGGTGGAGACTTGGCCATGACGATGCGATCGGGGAAGGCTGCGGACGAAGCGCAATGATACCGCGCCGCCGCAAAAAGTCGGCGCTGGCGGCACGGCGAACGGCTCAGAACCCGCCGTCGTCGAGCCTGGCGGGCATGTCCTTCGTCACCTGCTCGAAGGTGAGAATCTTTTTGCCCTTGTGCTCCTTGAGGAAATCGGCGGCATCCTCCCGCGTCGCCAGCGGCACGAACTCGTGGCCCATCGGCCCGAGCACGTCGGAACCGGTCACGTAGAAGGCTTTTCTCGCCTCGACCGGCTGGAGATTGTAGAAGTCGGTGACCCAGATCGACGCCATGTCCTCGCGCTTGTGGCCCGCCGCGTATTTCGCCGGCTCGAAGCGGAACTTGAACATGTCCTTGGCACCGTCGAAATGGTGGGCGTGGCCAGCCTTGTAGACGATGGTCGCCACCCAGTTGGGATACTTCGACACCAGCATGCCGCAAACGGGGCACAGATCCTTCGGCCCCGGCTTCGGCACGGCTACCACCTGGGCGGCGGCGAGCGCCACCCAGGCGGACAACAGGAAGGCGAAGAAATAACGCGCCGAACGACTCATCAGTGCTTGTGCTCCATCGGTGCGGCCTTCTGCTGCTCCATCATTTTCTTGCGACGCTCGGCGCGGTTCTTGCGGATGCGGCTGACGTCCTTCGACATGTCGGTATAGGCCACCAGTAGCGCCTGGTCGAACTTCACCAGTTCGCCACCGTTGGCTGCCTGGGAAGTCCTGGCGGCGTCCTCGCCGCCGTAGGCGACCTTGCTGTTGGCGGTCATCACGCCCGGCAGCTTGCTGCCGACGAGGAAGGTCGCCTTATCGACCTCGACCAGCGGCTTGACATCCCCCGCCGCCGCGTTGTCGCCGACCCACAGCACCTTCGGCTCGCGGTCCACGTTGAGCGACAGGCTGATCGCCGCACAGTGCAGCGAACAGGTACCGTCGGCCACGTCGTCGCTGTAATGCACCAGCATGCGCGAGTGGTGATACTGCTTGCGGTCCATGCCGCAGTAGGGACACTTCGGATATTTCTCGATATCGCTCTCGTTGGCCTTGGCATCAGCCGGCTTTTTCGGAATGAACTGCGCCGGCGTGCCGTCGGTCGGGCAGACCTGCTGGGCCTGCGCGCCGCCGGCGACGAGGCTGGCGCCGGCGAGGAGGGAAAGTTTGAGTACTTCGCGGCGATCCATGGTGGACTCCTTTGGAGGTTGAAAATTTTGCGCTGCAATATTAGGCGCGACGAATGGAGCGCGGCTGTGGCATATCGTCGCGCGCGACTTTTTGCCGCACGGGCTAGGAGTCGGGTAGCGACAGAATGCACCCACTGAAATTTCCAAAGTCATTGTCGCCGTGACGACCGGAGCCATTGCCGTGACCCTCGTGCCGCACTGACTGTCATCGATGAGCATTATTTTCCCCGCCCCCCCCGATATTGGGGGGCAGCAGCATCGATCGATTGTATCCTTCGCCGGCGCGGCCGCGGCACACGGCGTCGCGATCGCCTTGGTCCTCGCCATCGTGCCGGCGGAAAGACTTGCCGATCTGGCGCGCCCGATTGCCGTGCGGTTGATCGAACTCGCGCCGGATAATCCGCCGCCCCCTCCGAAGCAACCGCCAAAGAAAGCTTCGCCTGCTCCATTGCCCGTTCTGGTGACTAATTCTCCGGAGCCGCCGGCGCAGCCCACGACGTTTACCGTGCCCCCTCAGCCACCGGCACCGCCGGCCCCCGTTCCGATCGCGGTAACGGTCGCGGCACCGCCGGCCGTGCCGGTAACGGCGGCTCGCTTCGACGCCGATTACCTGGACAACCCCAAGCCGGTCTATCCCCATGCTTCCCGCCGTCTCGGCGAGCAGGGCAAGGTACTGCTGCGGGTCCATGTCAGCGCCACCGGTCTGGCCGAGAAAGTCGAGGTCAAGCTCGGCAGCGGCTTCACGCGCCTCGATCAGGCCGCGCAGGATGCCGTCAGCCGCTGGCGTTTCGTTCCCGCGCGGCGTGGTGACGAGGCGGTCGCGGCCTGGGTTCAGGTTCCCATCACCTTCCAACTGGATAGCTAATCTCATGCAAACGCAATTGGGTCTGATTCACTTCTGGCAACAGGGCGACCTGGTGACCCATGCCACCGCCCTCATCCTGCTTTTCCTGTCCATCGTCAGTTGGGCGCTGATCGTCGGTCGCTTCGTGCGCCAGCTGCGCATCAACCAGGCCATCGAACGCGCGCCACAGGCGTTCTGGCAGGCCCGCTCGCTGCCCGAGGCGATTGCCGCCATCGAAGCAGCCGATCGCACCGGCCTCTTCTCCGGCTTGGCACACGTCGGCGCGCAGGCAGCCGAGAACTATGAATCCTCCGCCTGTCTCGGCGCCGGTGTCAGCCTCTCCGAATCCGTCACGCGAACACTACGCAACCAGATGCTCGCCGCCCAGTCCAATCTGGAAGGCGGGCTCACTTTCCTCGCCTCGGTCGGGTCCACGGCGCCCTTCATCGGCCTGTTCGGCACCGTCTGGGGCATCTACCACGCGCTGGTCGCGCTTTCCGGCTCCAGCAGCGTGGTGCTCGACAAGGTCGCCGGGCCCGTCGGCGAAGCGCTGATCATGACGGCGGCCGGCCTGTTCGTCGCCATCCCCGCCGTGCTGGCCTACAACGCACTCACCCGCGCCAACCGGTTGATCCTCGTTCAGCTCGACGGTTTCGCGCACGACCTCCATGCCTACCTGACCACCGGAGCGCGACACTAATGGCCTTCGGCGGATTCAATGAGAACGCGAATGCGGCTCCCATGGCCGAAATCAACACCACCCCGTTAGTGGACGTGATGTTGGTGCTCTTGGTCATCTTCATCATCACCGCCCCACTGTTTCACCAAGCCGTGCCAATTGATTTGCCTCGCGTCGATTCAACCAAACTCGACGACAAACCCATCGTCGTCAAACTGGCGATGGATGGGCAGGGAAACTTATTTCTCGATGGTGCAGCAACCACCCGCGAAGCCGTCCATGCCCGCCTTTCCGAATTAGCCCCTTCGCAACCAGAACTTCACTTTCGTGCGGATCGAAATACCCCGTATGAAAAGGTGGCAGATATCTTGGCCGTCACACAAAAGGCGGGGGTGATGAAGATCGCTTTTGTCACCGAGGCGGCACGATAGTTTGAATCCATTACCCATTAACAACCCACTAAGGAGCATAAGATGAATTTACAACGAAAATATTTGGCCATCGCAATTTCAAGTGCGATTTCCTGCCCAATTGCTGGAATTGCAGCTGAATTGGAAACTACTCTCGCCCCTGTAGTCACTTCTGCTCGTCGCATTGAAACCAAGCTTGACGATGTGCCGCAGCGAGTCGAGGTCATCACCAGCAAAGATATTGACAAGACCATTCAGAATGACCTAACCGATTTGCTAAAAAAGAACGCAAGCGTCGACATTATTCAGTATCCAAGTGCGTTATCGGGTATCGGAATTCGTGGATTCAGACCTGAATTTAGCGGCATCAGCAGGCATACGGTCACGCTCATTGACGGAAGGCCTATATCGGGAGACAACCTAGCATTAATTAATGTGGATTCACTCAGCCAAGTTGAGGTAATGAAGGGGCCTGGTTCGGCTTTGTATGGTTCTGGTGCAATGGGAGGGGTTGTCAGTATGATTTCCCGCCAAAGCAAGGGAGATATTCGCGGACAGGCTAACATCTCCTATGGGGATTTCAATGCCAAAGAAATCAAATTCAGGGCGGGCGGCAGTCTTAATCAGTCCACGGATTTCGATTACACCGGTTCTTGGAAAAAAGCTGACGATTTCAAGCTAGGGAACGGAGACATTCGCCCGTACACAAAATACGAAATGGAGAATCACTCGATTCGAGGTGGTCTGGATATCAACAAAGATTGGCGACTCATCGGGAAATATAGAGTCTGGTACGGGCGAGATATTGGTTCGCCTGGCGATTTGGCGTATGGCACAGACGATCAATCACAGAAGCAAATGGACAACGCCGATGGCGATCTTCAACTGACGGGACGCATGGGCGACCACTCCGTGAGTGCTACTACCTTCTCGGGTACGCAAGATTATTCAATGACAAAAATTACCTCGCGGACGGCAGCGCAACGTCCTCGATTGCCTGCGGTCAGCTTGATGGGGAATATGAGCTTTTCTGGTTGGCAGGCTCAAGATGCTTGGGCGTGGTCTCAAAACAATGTTGTGCTTTTCGGTATCGATACGCATAAGGCAAAGTCCATTTCACGCAGTTTTAACCTCAACGTGAATGGCGTGCCAGAACAAGCACCCGGCACCGCAAACCACCAGCAGATTTCACAAGGCATATTCGTTGAAAATAGTTGGACTTTCAATAAAGGAAACAGCACAGCTTATGCGGGAATAAGGCGCGACAACATTACTGTCGAGTCACTGGATACGCCCCTCAGAGTTGGCTTCACCCCCTCTAAGACTGATTTGACCGCAACCAACCCCAGTGCAGGTTTCAAGCACTTGATCGCTACGGGCTGGAATGTGCACGGCACGATCGGGAAGGCTTTTCTTGCCCCCTCTGCGCTGCAATCAACGGGCAATCATGATACGACTGTAGGAACCCAACGCACTGTCACCCTAGGCAACTCAAGCATCAAGCCGGAAAGCTCACTGTCAAAGGATATTGGCGTGGAATGGAGCGTGCCTGGTTTCAATGTTGATTTGACAGTTTTTGACACCAAAGTGACGGACAAAATCGTCTCCGTCAAGACAGTAACGGCAGCCGGGGGTATCACGACAACTACTACAAATTACGTCAATTCAGATCAGGGAAGTATTCAGGGACTTGAATTACAAAGTCGCTGGGCGTTTGCAAAGAACTACCAGTTGACATTGGGTGGTACCCGGTTTTTCCACAACTGGTATGTGACGAACGGCCAGCGGGTGGATGAAAACAACGTGCCCAGGCTGGCGTTGAAAATCGCACTCGATGCCGATTTCGGACAATGGACTGGGCGAGTTGGCTTACGTTATAGAGGCTCTATAAAAGACCAAGACTGGGTAAATGGCGGGGGCGCACAGATAGTGCAAGACGGGTTTACCGTCGCTGATTTAAATGCACGTTACCGCATTGACAAAGCTCAGTCCCTGGCACTCTCGATCGAAAACCTCACGGATCGCATGTACACCGAAAAGTTTGGCTACAACATGTCGGGCAGAAACATACGCGCCAACTATCGATATGACTTCTAATTAAAAGGAAAGGTCGTCATATGTCTAAAAAAATAGGGTTACAGATTTTGTTGGTTGGATTAGTAGCGGCGAACTGCCATGCGAGTCACCCCGACATTCTCTGGCTCTCCGATGTCGCGCCAAAACGCGCCAAGATGCCGGCCAAAGCGGAGCAAGTCGGTCACGATAAAACCGGCAAGCATAAAGACAACATTGACGCGGTTATCGGTGGCGAGGAGGGAGACAATTTGCACAGTGGCACCAAACGTCTCTGGCTGCGGCAGGGGGACGATCCTGCCAAGGCGGAATACGTCAGTGCCGATGCCTTGACTGCTGACATCCATCTGATCGATGCCAACGGTAAGCGAGATCAGGTTTTTCAGACACCCACCGGCGGATTGGCTCATGCCCAGTTTGATTTCGAGGAGATGGGTTTTCGCAATGCCTATGTATCGCGCACATCGGCGCAAAACGGCATCCTGCGGGTGCAACTCGCCAAGGCCGAATTGCTCAAAGGCAGTTGTTGTGTGAAATCGGTGGATATCGATCCTGCGCAATTAAAAGCCATCAGCGATCCGAAGCTCCCTCTGGAAATTGTGCGAGCGCATAAATCCGATGAAAAATTTATGACACGCATGATGTCCGGCGACAAGATTATCTTCACTCTCTATCGCTTAGGGCAGCCACTGCCCAATGCATCCATCACCATGCTGACCCAGCAGGGTTGGCAGAAGAGGGCGATGAGCGATGAAAAAGGAGAGGTTGAATTCACCCTAATCCGCGACTACTTCCCTGCTTGGAACGACTTTAAGCGGCGCACTAAGGAGACCTTCGTGGTGGTCGCCGAAGCCGAAGCAGCCGAACGAGGCACGCATCAGGGGCTACCCTATTCAAAGGTGCTCTACCAAGCCACGCTTTCTGGTAAATATCAACCTTCGCCTTACGACTACAAATCCTACGCATGGGGGCTGGGCATTGCTGTTTTTGTCTTTGCTTTCGGTGGGCTGGGCATCTATCTCTATCGTCGTCGTCGGGTAAAACCTTTTCAAGAAGTGCGTTTTGATGAAAAGTCTTAAAGACTGGTTCGATCTCGTCGACTGGAACCGCTTTCGTTTTTGGTTTCAGATAGCGGCTTTCCTTCTGCTCATCTACGGCGGTTATTTGGGCATCGAGCTAGGCAAGAGCTTGCCGACCTTCTCTTGCATCTATAACACCGAGGCAAGGGGTGGTGCTTGTTATCTCAGCATCTTGCAACATCAAATGGCATGGCCTTGGCAGAAACTGTTTTCTGTCGCGGCGTTGGCAATCCTGACCGGATTCTTGACCTTTGCGGCGTGGTTTATCGGCATTAACAAGCTTTGGTGCGGTCTTATCTGCCCAATGGGTACGATTCAAGATTGGATGACTGCCTTGCGCCGCCGATTGGGTGTGCGTTATGGGCGTTATACCCTTGATCAGTTTCGGGCGTTGGCGCAGATTAAATATGTGCTGCTGGCTCTGATGTTCCTGATTCCGCTAGGTATCGGTGCTGGCTGGTTTTCTAAAGAGATGGGGTTGCCCTTTTGCATGATTTGTCCCGCCCGCATGATTATTCCCTCGTTCGATCTCAACTTCACCCATTGGACGATTGATTTCTCTTCCACTTCAAAAATGGTGCTGACTTCATTGGGACTCATTGTTGTCGGTTTATTCTTCGTCGGAGCCTTCATCAAAAAACGTTTCTTCTGCTTTTTTTGCCCGATGAGTGCGTTTCTGTATCTCATCTCCCGTCCGGCACTTTTGACGCTCAAAAAAGACGGAGACAAGTGCACCCGTTGTGGTGATTGCTACAACGTCTGCGACATGGACATTCGCGAAATTGCCGACGAGGTAAAAGACCCGCGCATCATGCAGGATGACTGCACACTTTGCTTAAAGTGCGTTGCCGCCTGCCCTGAACCGGGTGTGCTAAAAGCTAATTACGCCGGTGTGACTTTTTTTGAATCGACCGAAGCGGGTTTTATTAAACGCAGTCAGGCAGGAGTGCGATGAACCAGCGGTTAAATGATATTTACGTCGGGCAACGACCTTATTTGCGCGAACGTTCGTTGCGCATATTGACAGCATCTGCGATGCCGTCATCCATCGCTTCAATACTGCGCGATTCGATGCTATGGCGACGCAATAAACTAAACGGATTGTTTGTGCCGCACGGGATGGGTTTGCCTTGGTGCGCACGTGCCGACATCCAAACAGAAAAAGCATCACGCCCATTGATAAGGGCATCTTCAATATTTTCGCCATCAGACATGCAGCCTGGCAGATATGGGAACGTAATCAAATATCCGCCGCCATCCTCCTCAGTCAGCGGCTTGATTACGTGGGCATACGCCTCGAATGGAAAGGGAGGGGGCACGTGGGGAATGGTCATTTCGTTGGCAAGACGTTTTTCGTGCGTGGTCATGTTTTTCATGGTGTCGTATACAACACTATGCGTCAAGAAGGGAATTTGCATTGACTAGCCCCATCCCCATCCCAACCTCCCCCTTGAAGGGGGAGGAGACTAACTCGCTCCCCCATAACCGTAGTCGTCAGGCGCGTGAGGCGGAAACGATGCTTGATCGTATCGTCGACGACTTTGACGACAATCCAGCGGCAATGACTTACTTTTACGATCTGTTTCGTCGCATCTATTGTCAAGGCGAACCGGTGGAACGCAAAGGTATGCAGGTGGGCACCACTTGTATCCACGCGCCAGAAGAATTGATTTACGCCTTTGGGGCAAACCCCGTGCGCCTGTGCAATGGTTCTTATCACTACGATCAAATCGGTGCCGATTTCATGCCGGCGAAATCTTGTTCTTTGGTCAAGGCCACCCTGGGCATGTTGAGTTCGGAGAATGTGATTCCCAAGGTCGGCAAGCTCGATTTAATCGTCAATCCCACCACCTGCGATCAGAAGAAAAAAGCCAGTGCCATGATGTCGGCGATGGGCTATGCGGTCTATAACTTGGAACTGCCGCCTGCCAAGGAGAGCGAGGCGGCACGGGTTTACTGGCAACGCTCGGTGCGAGAATTCACCAATCAATTGCGAATAGTCACCGGCAAAAAACTGACGAAAAAGAATCTGATGGCGGCGATGGCAAAGACCAGCCGCGCCCAGGTGGCCTTTCGCACCTTGCACAATTTTCGCCGTGTCGCGCCTTCGCTGATTTTGGGCAAGGATGCCTTTTTGGTCACCAATGCCTATTTCTTCGACGACATCGAACGATGGACGGCCTCTGTAGAGGCTCTCAATATCGAACTGGCGCAACGCGAAAAGGACGGCTTTTGTGCCGCCCAGAAAAAAGCACCGCGCATTTTGTTCACGGGTTCGCCGCCTATCTTCCCCAACTTGAAACTGCCTCTAGTGATCGAAGAAGCCGGTGGCGTGGTGGTGGTCGATGAAACCTGTTCCGCCAACCGAATGCTCTACGACATGACCTCAGTCGACGAGTGGCTGGTCAACGACATGGTCGACAGCCTGGCAGATAAATATCTCAAACCCTGCACCTGTCCGATCTTCACCAATAACGATGACCGCATTCGACGATTGTTAGACCTCGCTAAAAGTTTTGCGGTCGACGGGATTGTGTATCAAACCTTCGCTGGCTGTCAGGTTTATGAAATGGAACAGAGGAGCGTTGCTGATGCCTTAAACAAAGCGGGATTTTGTATGCTCGCGGTGGAAACCGATTACAGCCCCGACGATATGGGGCAATTAACTACGCGCATCGAAGCCTTCCTTGAATCGATCAAGTCTAGAAAACGGAAGGCGGCATGAACTATTTTGCTGGGCTGGATATTGGTTCTACGGCCATCAAGGTCGCCTTGGTCAATCAAGAAGGCGATCTTATCGGGATGCGTGTGACCGATTCGGGCAGTCTGTTTCACAAAAATGCCAAGGAGGCATTGAGAGTGTTACTGGAGCAGCACGGTATTGCCCGCGAAGAGGTGCGCTATCTCATCGCCACCGGCTATGGCCGCAAGTTGTTCAAGGAGGCGGACGACTCCATCAGCGAAATTACCGCCAATGCCATTGGTGCGCATGAGGTGGGACGTGCTTTCGGGGGCGTGCGCACGATCATCAATATCGGCGGACAGGATTCCAAAGCCATTCAGATCGACGCGACGGGGAGTGTTTCCAACTTCGCCATGAACGACAAATGCGCCGCCGGAACGGGGCGTTTTCTCGATGTTGCTGCACGTAATCTGAATATCGATCTGGAAGAACTGGGCGACTATCACTTCAACGGGAAAGGCGTGCCACTCACCATTAACAGCACCTGCACGGTGTTTGCCGAATCCGAGATTATCGGTTTGTTAGCGAACAGCCACGGTAAGGAAGAGATTGTCGCCGGTATCCACTATTCAATTGCAAAACGCACCGTGCGTCTGGCTAAGCGCGTAGGCATTGAAGATCGCGTCTATTTTGACGGCGGTCCGGCATTGAACAAGGGGCTGGTTGCCGCGCTACAAGATGAATTGCAGCGCGAATTGGTGGTGCCGGAACATCCGCAAACAACCACTGCTTTCGGTGCAGCGATTCTGGCGCGTAATGAATTTTTGTCGGGGAATGGTTAGATGAACCGCCCCTGCGAATCCGTTACGCCATCGGCTAACTTACGAAGACACCGCCTTGACTTGCAACGTAACACCCAAGGCACGCATCACCTTCATTATCGTGTCGTAACGCGGTTTCGCACCCGCCGCCAATGCCTTGTACAAACTCGTGCGTCCCAAGCCGGTATCTTTCGCCAATTGCGTCATGCCCCGGGCACGAGCAACGTTTTTTATAGCGACATGAAACATTTCAGGGTTCGGGTCTTCCAGTGCTGCCGTCAAATATTCGGAAATGACTTCGTCGTTGGTCAAATAATCAGCAGCATCGAAACGCGTAAATTTAGTCATAACTTACCCCTTTAGCAAAGAGCACATCGTATGCCTTCGGATACACCAATGCAAGCATTTTATGCAGAATCTCGCGCATGATTCCCATCCCCACTGAAACACTCGTCAGCCTGCCAATGGCATTGGCGTTGGGGTTGGCCTATGGCATGGGACCCTGCCTCATCAGTTGTCTGCC
>JAUYFI010000190.1 GCA_030691075.1 Sulfurisoma sp.
GTTGCACACCGCGCCGAGATAATTGGTCTTGTAGGACCAGGCGTGGATGACCCTGGGCCAGCGGTAGGCGAAGGCGCTTTTCAGCCGCCGCGCGTTGTCGCGCAGCCGGCGTTCCTCGATGACGAACAGCGGCGAGCCGAAGCGCTGGGTCAGTTCGTCCACCGGGATGCCGCCGATGCGTTCGGTGACGAGGTTGCGGCGCGTGGCGCCGAACTTGTTGAGGCCGCCGCCGTGCGCGCTCAGCGTCGGGGCGACCCAGGGCTTCTTCTTGGGCTTACTGCTAGGCATAAAGTCCTCCGGTGGTCACCACGGCCTCGAAATCGGACAGCGGCACGATGACTTCCTGGGCATAACGGATAAAGAGAATGCCGGCGGGCGCCGGCGGCGGTTCGGCGACCTTCTCGCCCAGGGCGAGGCGCACCAGGGTTTCCGGCAGGTTCTGGCCGACGCCGACCGAGAGGTAGATCCAGGCCGGAAAGCGCGGGTTGATTTCGATCAGCGAGAAACGCCCGTCCGTGCCGCGCATCACTTCCACTTCCAGCGGCCCGCGCCAGCGCGTGGCGGCGACCAGCCGGCGGGCGGCGCCGAGCAGGGCCTCGTCGTGAATCGAGATGCCGGCCCAGGCCTTGCCCTTGTCGGTCAGCGCGCGTTTTTTCATCATCACCGCGCCGACCAGGCGGCCTTCGCCATCGCCGATGCCGGTCAGATTGATCTCTTCGCCGGCCGCGAATTTTTGCACCAGCACCGGCAGACCCCATTCCCCGGCGATGCGGCGGAAGGCGACGACGGCTTCGTCCTGCGTGTGCACGATCTTGGCGTCGTAGAACAGGCCCTTGACCACCAGCGGATAGTCGAAGCCTTCGCCGGCCGCGTCGGCGAAAAAATCCTCGCGAAACACGCTCTTCGTTTCCGGACAATCGATTTTCGCTTCGTCCGCCAGTTCGTTCAGCCTGTCCTTGGAGCGCAGGCGAATCTGCTCCGCCGTCGGCAACATCGTCGCCACGCCCAGTTCGTCGAGCCAGGGGACCAGCCGCGATAGCGTGGGCAGTTCCGAGTCGAGGCAGGGCAGCAGCACGTCGAAGCCGCTCGCCTCGTGCAGACCGGCGAGGCGCGCCATATAAGTTTCCTCGCCGGCCGAGGGATAGGGCATGAGATGGCTCTCGTCGCTCCACTGCGGCAGATAGAGGCCGGGATCGAGGGCGTCGTAGGACAGGCCCAGAACGCGCGCGTCGAGATGTCTGGATTCCTTGAGGCAGCGCGCCACCGCCAGCCCCGGCCCGGGGTTGTCGGGACGGGCATTCATGCCGGTGACGGCCACCGTGACCGAGCGGCGCTTCATCGAAAGGCCTCGCGCAGGCGGCCGGCGAACTCCATCACGTCGCGTTGGAGCACGGCGGGCGCGGCTTCGAATTCGGCGCCGAGCGAGTGCACGATGGCACCCATGTCGGTGGCGCCGGCCTGGATGGCGCGCAGCACCGCCAGCCCGGAGACATTGACGCTGAAACTGGCGCCGGACACCGGGTCGAAGACGAAGCCACTGTTGGACACCGCCAGGCGGCCAATGACTTCGGGAGAGGGGAATTGCGCCTCGCGCGGCGTGTCGCTTGGCGCGGCGGCGGATTCATTCGTGGTCATGAGGATTTCCTTGGATGCTGACGGGTTGGCGGGTACGCCGATGTCGAAGCCATGATCGCCGCGCGCCGCAACGGCCGCATGTCCCGTCCGCATCGGTTTGTTTCGGTTTGTTTCGGCGGAACCCTATTTGCGGCCGAGATAGGCGGTCGCCTCCAGATGCCCCGGGACGATCTGCAGCACGCGGCGATAGGCCTCCGCCGCCTTGCCGGCATTGCCCGAGGCGGCCTCGCCGCGGCCCAGATAGACCCAGGCGGTGGCATCCGACGGGTAGAGTTCCGCCAGCCGGGCAGCCTCCTCCGCCATGGGTTGCCACTGCTTCAATGCCTCGAAGATGACGACGAGTCGCAGGCCGGCGGTGTAATTTCCGGGGGACTTGCGCTGCACCGCGCGCGCCACGTCGGCGGCCTCTTTCCATTTCCATTGGGCCATCAAGGGCAGAGTCAGGCCGAGGGGCGCCTCAAGGGAGTTCGGGTTCGCCTGCTGGGCGCGGCGATAGCCGGCCGCCGACTCATCGAAGCGTCCGGCCGCGTAGAGCAGCCAGGCATGGCGCAACTGGGCAAACTCGTTGTTGCGGACCTGACCCTCGATTTTCAGCGCCGCGTCGAGCGGCTTGCCGAGGAACTCCAGCCGGTAGGATTCGCTCCACGGATCGGTCTGGGCCGCGGCCGTGAGCGAGAGAGAAACAAGAAACAGCAGCAGCAGCTTGCGCATGGTCATTTCCTTTGTTGAGGTTGGTATACGGTCATGTTAACGAGTTCGTCGCGCCAGTGATCCCATTGGGCGCCGCTCCCCGTGGTGTCCCGGTATTCCATCCGGACCACCCGCTTTGCCTCGGGTGCATACCAGTAGGTCTCGTGGATAGAGCCGCTCCAGTTGTTCATATGCTCGGTCGCCCAGTAGCGGCCGGTGTGCACCACCTTGAGGGCGCGAAAGGTGCCGGCGGGAACGCGAACCTGCTCCCAGCCTTCCACCACCGCCGTCTGCTCGATCTTGAGACTGCCGACGCCGCCGGCCGGGATGTACTTGTACTGGAATTGCCAGCGCTTTCCGGGATAGAGAGGGAAAAGCAGGGGAACATGACGTCCTTCCGCCTTCGGATCGAAGAAGGAAAGCGTCGCCGCATCGAGGTATTCGTAGGTGACGCTGCCGCGGCGTCTCTCGTCTTCGGCGGAGACTATCGTCCACAACACCGTCAAGTGTTTGCCGACACCCCCAAGCATGTCCTGCCGGAAGCGCTCGGTCTCGAAGCTCTGCCAGAGGTTGATGCGCCGGTAAGTCCAGCTTTCCCCGGCCAGCAGAGCGGGCGATTCGACTTCCCGGGACGGTTGCGCCGCCGCGGGCCCATGGGAAAACACCAGCCATGACGCCAGAACGAGCAGCGCCGACAACCGTCGGATACGATCGACAAACCTCATATTTCCCTCTCATTCTTCATCGCCGGCTCCAAGCATGTCCCGATCCTTGTCCGTCGTTTCGCATTATCGGACGGAAAGGTCGCGTCGCAACCGCTCGAACTCGACCGACTCGCGCAGCAGCCTCCCACCGGCGCCGATCAGTTTGTCCACGTCATCGTTCGACAGCGAGAAGGAAGTCGGAATGGCCAAAAGTTCCCGCCGCAGCTTCGGCTCGGGGTGGTCCCGCAGGCCAACCTCGATGACATACAGTTCGACGGACGGATCCAGCAGGCGGCTGCCGGCGCGCCCCGCGGCGCGCAGTTGCTCGGGCCAGCGCGCCGCGCCGTGCGCCAGAATGTCCCGTGCCTCGCCCGAACGCCGGGCGAGCGTCGCCGACGAGATGGCCTCGACGACCTCGGCGATCGTCGGCACCTTGTCACTGCGGTCAAGGGCGCCATCGAGGCCCTGCTCCGCGTTCACGCTGACGACGACCAGCTTGCGGATGCCGCGCAGGCCGCCCGTTTCCGGCGCCCGGGCCATCCCCGCGGCATGCGCAATGGCATCGACGATGCCGCGCACCGCCAGATTGTCCGCCAGCCCGCCGTCGACCAGGTGAATGAACGGGCGCTGCTCCGAGTCCAGGTAGGCCGCCGCATCCGCGAGCCGGGGACTCACGGCCAGGGGGCCCGGCGCGGCGCACTTGCCGGCGTCGTTCTTGATCGTGATCGGGCTCATCACGATCGGGACGGCGCTGGACGCGGCCACCGCGAGCGCCAGCGGCACCCCGTCGAGGCGGGAACAGAGCAGGTCGAACTGCTCCTGCGAGAACTCGAAGCCGGTGCCGCGCGTGAGGTCGGTGGCGGTGACGAGCAGAAACGGCCGGCTGCCGCGGGCGGCGAGGTCGCCGTAGGTGATCCCGCGGAACAGGGTCTCGTCGAGACGTTCGGCGAGCAAATGGCCGCGACCGAACCACGGCGAACTCAAGCGGTAAGCATTGGCCGGGCTGCGCGCGCGCGCCAGCAGTTCTCCCTGGAAATCGGACTTCAGGAACGCCGGCTCGAAATTGCGGAAGATTTCGTCGCCGAAGGCGGCGTAATAGGCCGCCGCGACGCTGCCGCCGGAGACGCCGGCGACGACATCGACTTCGTCCGCCAGCGTGGTCGGCGCGCCGTTCCAGACGACCGGCGTGGCCTTCAGTTCCTTCAGCACGCCATGGGCAAAGGCGGCGGCGCGGGTGCCGCCGCCCGAAAAGCTCAGGATGACGGCAAGGCTGTCGCTGTTTCCGTTCTTCGGGGCCAGACGGGGCAGACGGTACTCCGTCCCGCCCTGCCCGGCGGCCGGCAACGGCCGCAACGGTTCGTTCAGCGGCGGCCGCGTCGTCGCGCAGCCGGTCAGGACAGCGGCAAGAAACAGCGTACCGAGTTGCTTGAGCATTGCGCCCCACCTCATCCCGGCCTGCGTCTCGTCTTCACCCTGCCGGCCAAATGCCACGAGGAGTGAATCGCCCGTCCAATACACTTCAACTCGCAAGAATGACCTCGAAATACCACTGGCATGCCTTGACAGCACTTGCCGGGGGAGAGACTTTTCTTCACAAGAAAGCGACTGTCGGAATCGCGGCGCCGACATTTTGAATAAATTCACCATATTGAATATCGGGAACAAAATCATATGGCGGGTAAAAATGGCCGTGCCTCGAATAAAGTCCGTAAACAAAAGCAAACGGCTTTTCGTAGATATCCGAAGGTATTTCCATTCTCCACTCAATATCGACAGACTCTTCCATGGCCAATTGGATTCTCTTGATCGGAATGGGATGTCTGTTCGAATCTATCGAAACCCATGAAGCATTTGAATCCACGACCAGCCAGCCTCGTTTAGTCAATACCTCTGTTACAGCGTGAGATGAAACACCCGTAGTAGTCAGTGACTTCATGTCTGAAGCGGAATTCCTGGAAAAAAGGAAAACATGTCGTGTCTCAAAGCCGGAATACCTTAGTATTTTCTCGATGACTCTGCTTCGGTCGTAGCACAAGCCCGCTCCCGCCTCATACAGTTCTTTCGGCTCCCTTTTTTGACTAAACGGCAAGCCATTATTTTCTGGCGCGATATCGAGAACGGAACGCTGAATTGAAATTATGAAATCCAATTCCTCTTCATAGGTGGAATTTTCCGCTGGGGCGCGCACGCCACTCAAGTACATCGGGATAAATCGCCTGTCCTCATCCGACAATGAATTGTCCACGGCGTGGGATTTCAGAATAGCTACCGCGCAAACAATAGGGATGATCACTGACAAGAGGGTTGATCGCTTCTTACTCACTTTGCGTATTGCTCCCCGTTTTTTCTTTCACCCAAGCCGACGTTGGGGTGGATCGCCGGATATCCGCCTTGCCGTAAGAATGCTCCTGAAATGGCTCGCGGAACGTCTGGTGACAAGCCATCGACGATCGACTGCACGTTCCAGCCCATGTCCCTCATGATGCCCTGCGGGGCCAGCGGCTCCGCGCCGCGACATTCGATGCAACCGTCATTGCGTTGCCTCTCCCGGAAAAACGTGCTCGGTCGAAAACGGCGCCGGAACGGCGCGAATGCCATCGAGATAGGCGGGAAACACGGCCGCCGCTTCCCGCAACAGCATCTCCGGCCGGCCGATGCCGGCGTGCATTCTCAGCGCCAGGCCCTGGATCAATCCGACCAGAACACCGGCCGCCGTCCGCGCGTCGACACCGGGCTTCACCAGTCCCTGCCGTTTTGCCCGGTCGATCAACCGGGACAGGCGATTTTCATAATGACCGATCACGTCGCCGATACGCAGCCGAACTCGGGAATCGGCGGTTTGCGCGTACCAGGCGAGGATCGTCCCGGGAACGGACGGGTACTTCGCCATGAGCGATACATGGAAATACAAGCCGCTTTCGAGCGCCTTCAGCGGATTTTCCTCGCCCCGCGCGGCGCGCCGCATAATGTGCGACAGTGCCCGGTGGGCCCAGGACAGGAGCACGCTCCGGTCGCCGCGGCCTTGCGCGGTCGGCTGGCGCGAGACCTCTTCGTTCGTCTCCTCGCGTCGCGAGTCCGCCAGCGGGGCGAACAGGTATGCGCGGGTGACCTTCCACCACTTGTCCAGATGTTCGGGATCGAAACGCCCTGCCCCATCGACGTTCATGTTCATGCTCCTCCGTCCTGTTCGTTCGATCAACGATGACGCCCGCCGCCCATGCCGCGCCCGCCGCCGCCACTGCCACCACTGCCACCACTGCCACCGCTGCCGTCGCCACTACCGTCGCCGCGCCGCGACTCGTAGCCCTGGCCGTAGCCGCCGCCTTCGCGGCCGCCGCGGCGCATGCCTTCGCCCTGCGCGGCCTGCCGGTTCTCGAATCGGGCGCGGCCGTCGACGCTGGTCTCGCGCATGAGCCGCTGTTCTTCCGGCGTCATGGCGCGCATGCGCTGTTGCAACGGGTCCGCGGCCGGCGGCAATTCGTCCGCGCGGGCGGCGCCGGCGCCGAACAGGGCGAGGCCAAGCGCGGTCAATCTGAAAACCCTCGATGCCTTCATCATTTCCCTCTCCTTGAATATCGACTGTCGCTGTCGCGGCTCAACCCAGACAGCGCGCGCCGCGCTGGCGGCAGGCAAACCAGGCGATGCCCGCCCACAGCGTCGTGCGCAGCGTCATGGCGCCGACCGTGCGCGACTCGAACGGCGCGCCGCCGAGAACGAACACGCCGAAGACGAGAAACGCCAGGGCCGTGGCCGCCGCGATGATCAGCGCCAGGCGCGCCGCCCAGGGTTGTCCGGTCGCAAGACCCAGAGCCGCCGCGACGTAGGCGAAACCGGCGAGGAAGTTGAACCAGACGACGAAGGGCAGGTAGTTTCCCGCCGCCACGCGCGCCGCCTCGTCCCCGAACACCACCTTGCCGCCGGAGACGATGGTGGCCAGGCCGAAGGCCAGGGCGACGGCGGCGACGGCATACCGGGAAAAGCGGGAGAGTTTGTCGTTCATGCCATGTCCTTGTCAGAAACGGTATTTGATGCCGATGCTGGTCGTGACCTGGCTTTCGCTGCCGAGGTTCGCGACGATGGGGCTGTCCGCCGCATCGCCCACCAGCCGCTTGTAACGCAGCGAGGCGTAGGCGCCCCATTCGCGGTCGATGGCGTAATCGGCCATGAGGCTGGCGCCGACGCTCCGGATGCCCGCGCCGGCTTCGTATTGGGCGATGCCAGAATTCGCCGACTGCGTCGCATCGACGCCGTAAAAGGTGGCCATGTAGGCGGCCGAGGCCCAGCTCGCATCGAGATTGGCGCGCAGGCGCCACTTCTCGGAAACCGGAATGCCACGACCGACGGAAAAGTTCACCGTCGTGCCGCCGTCGCCGTTCGTGACATCCTTGCGGACATCGGCGCGCGCCTGCCAGCCGCCCGTGCGGAAGCGGACGAAGGCGCCGGCATCGAGGGCACGGTCAATGTCGCCCAGTCCGGCGAGCGCGGCATTGTCGCCCTCGTCGCGGCCGCGGCGCAGGGCCAGCAGCGGCCCGGCACTGATGTTCAGGCCTTGCGCCGTGGTGTGCTTCCAGAGATTGGCGCCCGCGGTCATGCCGGTGAGAAACAGGGTGTCGCCGTAAAAGAGATTGATGTTCGGCATGAGTCGCGTTTGCCGGTCGCTCGCGCCGTCATAGGCGGGCCGGCTGCCCACGCCGAGGCCGAGGCTGCCATGCAGGCCCTCGGCCTTGCCCGGACGCATCTCCTCGTCCGCGATCGCCGGAGCCGCGGCGAGCAGCAGCAAGGTCATTCCCGCCGCGGCGGTGCTCGTCATTCGGGAAAATTTCATGGTGTGTGTCCTCGTTCGTCGGGTTTCGATATGCGCATCATGGCGGCCCGGCGTAACCGTGCCATGTCGCCAGCGCATCGATCTGTTTCCGTTTATTTCCGGGCGTCGATCAGGCCGTCAGCGACAGGGCGGTGCCGGTGGCATTGCTTCCGCCGAGGCCGTAGGCCCGCGCCAGATCCATGATTTGCATCATCACCTGGGCGTCGTCGCCGCCATTCGCGGTCGCGGCGGCGCTTTGCGTCGACTGCTTGTAGGCCCGGGTCTCCTCGGCGCTGACCTTGCCGTCGCCATCGGTGTCGACCGTGTCGAAATTGTCGATGATGCCGGAGAGCATGCTGGAGGTGCCGCCGATCGACTCCAGCTTGCCGCTCAGTTCCTCCTGGGTAAAGCCGGCATCGTCGCCGCCCTTCCGCATGCCCATGCCGCCACCCATCCCACCCATCCCGCCCATCCCGCCCATCCCGCCGCTCATGCGCATGCTCTGAAACTGGCTGTCCAGGGCATCCGACAGCTTCTTGATGCTGTCGGACATCTCCTGCTGGGTGACCTTGCCGTCGCCGTCGCCGTCGAGGGACGCAAAGACATCGTCGGCGCTGGTGCTGCTCGACGTGGGGATGCTCTGGAAGGCTGTCTGAAGATCCGCTTTCTCGATATAGCCCTTGCCGCCGGTGTCGAGCTTCGAGAACAGATCCTCGGCCATCTTCGATGGATCGGGACGCTGCATCCGCCCCATGCCCTGCATCATCATGGGGGAACTTCCTCCGATACCGCCGATTGCGTTGCTCATGGTTTCTCCTGGTAAGGTTGTCGAACGTGTGGCGTGGAAAAGAGGTGGCGCGTCAGCGGGTCTCCGCCTTGCCGTAAAAGTGTTCCTTGAACGGCTTGCGGAACGCCTGATGACAGGCGAAACAGGACGACTGGAGCTTGCCGAAGGCCGCGATGGCGTCTTCGCCGTTGCCGCCTTTCGACGCCTTGGCCAGCGCCATCGCATGCTCGTGGGTCTCGCCGTCGAGGGTCTTGAAGCGCGGCGCGTTGGTGCCGACGTAGGCCATGACGCGCATTTTTTCGCCGAGCGGCGCCTTCGGATGGTCGGCGATCGCCAGCGCCGCCTTTTCGACCGTCGCGTAGTCCTCCCGCGACAGGCCGTCGACGACCGCCTGCATGTTCTTGCCCAGGTCCTTCATGATGCCCTGCAGGGCCAGCGGCTCCGCCGCCGGGCTGGCGAAGGGAATCCCGGCGCAGCCCAGCGCGATCAGCCACGCCCACGGCGCGGGGCGCCGGCGACTCTTGCTCGTCGTCTTCGATGAAACAGTCATTGCATTGCCTCCCTTTGAAAAATCCGATCGGTTGAGTTGCCTCGATCAACGTCGTTGCCTCGCCGTTCCGCCGGCGCCGACTTTTTGAGCGGGTGCGCCGAATGGTCTTGCGCCGTGCTTTTCAGAGCATGCCGGAAGGATGGCTTGCTGATCACACCGACAATCTTCGGGTCGAAATGCGTCCCGGCGGCCTTGCCGATTTCCGCGACGACGGCGTCGAAGGGCATCGCCCCGCGATAGCTGCGGTCGCTGCCGAGGGCATCCAGCACATCGGCCACCGCGATGATGCGCGCCGCCAGCGGAATGTCGTGGCCGCGCAGTCCGTCGGGATAGCCGCTGCCGTCGAAGCGTTCGTGGTGGTGGCGCACGGCGGGGGCGTGACGGGCGAGGAGCGGGATGGATTCGACAATTGCGGCGCCCATGACGGGATGTTGCTTGATGACGCCGAATTCGTCCGCGGTCAGCTTGCCGGGCTTGGTGAGAATGGCATCGGGAATGCCGATCTTGCCGATATCGTGGAGCGACGCGGCTTCCCTGACGGAATCGACTTGCTCATGCGGCAGGCCCAGGGCGGAGGCGATCGCATGGGCATGGGACGCCACCCGCCGGCCATGCCCACCGGTATAGGCATCCTTCAGGCCCAGGGCGTTGTCGTAGGCGAGCAGCACCGACTCGTAGCTGGCCTGCTTGTCGTGCATCAGTTTGCACACCAGGCGCCGGTTGGCGCGCAGCAGTGCCGCCCAGAGCGCCGTGGTGAGCAACAGGAAGACCACGCCCCTGACGAGAAGCGGCGCAATGCCGAAGCGCTCCACCATGTGAAATTCGTAGACGGCCACCTCCTCGATCACGACGACCACGAAACCGAACACTCCATAGAGCAGCAGGGCATTCCGGTCACGGCGTTTCATCCGCCCGGCGATTTGCCGTTCATCTTCGGCAAGCGCGGACACCGTGGCCGCTTGACAGCTCCCTCCCGCGCCAAGAGGCAAAGCGGCGGCGGTCATGCGTCCATCCCTGGCCGGTTTGTCGCTGTCATTCGGAACAATTTCATCGCGTGCTTTCTCGGCAAGGAGTTTCGATGGACGCATCATGGCGACGGCCGGTAACGCCGCCATTTCTCGCCCGCATCGCCGCGTATCAGTTTGTTTCCGAGGGTTTCAGGGACGGCGGCGCGCCGACCCACGCGCTACACTGCGGCCATGGATTCCCCCACACACCCGCGCATCCTGGTCATCGACGACGATCCGGCGCTACGCGACCTCCTCGCCGAATACCTGGGCGCCAACGGCTTCGCGGTGGAGACGGTCGGCGACGGCGCGGCGATGCGGCGCGCGCTGGCGAGCGGCCTGCCCGGCGCCATCGTGCTCGACCTGATGCTGCCCGGCGAGGACGGCCTGAGTCTCGCCCGCGAGCTGCGGTCGCATGCCACCCACGCGGACGTGCCGATCCTGATGCTCTCGGCGCGCGGCGAGGAGATCGACCGCGTGGTCGGCCTCGAGGTGGGCGCCGACGACTACCTGGCCAAGCCCTTCAGCCCGCGCGAACTGCTGGCGCGGCTGCGCGCGTTGCTGCGCCGCGCCCGCCCCAGTACCGACAGCGGCGACTCCGCCGCGGCGAATGTCGGTGCGCCGGCGACGCATCGCCGCTTCGGCCCCTTCGTGCTCGACCTGGCCGCGCACCGCCTGCTGCGCGACGGCGCCGAAGTCCGCCTGACCAGCGCCGAGTTCGATCTGCTGCGCATATTCACCGAACGTCCCAACCGCGTGCTCTCGCGCGACAACCTGGTCGATCAGCTCAAGGGCTTCGAGCGCGATCCCTTCGACCGCAGCATCGACATCCGCGTCACCCGCCTGCGGCGCAAGATCGAAACCGATCCCGCCGCGCCGACCTACGTCCGCACCGTCCGCGGCGAGGGTTATCTCTTCAATCCGCTGGGCGAAAAAACATGAATGCGAAAGCGCCAGTCGGCGCCAGCCTGGCGCGGCACAACGCCGCGCTGCTGGCGCTGGTGTTCATCGTTTTCGAAGTGCTGGTGGCGGCCGCCGTGGTCTGGTTCCTGATGGCGCCGATGGCGCGCCGCTCGGCCGAGGATCTCGCGGGATTGATGGTGCTGTCGGCCCAGACCTGGAGCGAACTGCCGCCGGAGACCCGGCCGGATTTCGAGCAGGAACTGGCGAGTGCGCATCTGCTGGCCCTGCGCGCCGAGCCTCCGCGCGACGGCGGCGACGAACTGCATGGCATCTATCTGCGCGTACTGGAAACGGCGCTGGCCGAAAGAACCGGTCGCGTCGGGCATCTTTCGCGCGAGATCGTCGCCGGAGAAACCTGGTACTGGGCCGCCCTGCCCTCCGGCAACAAGACCATCGCCGTCGGTTTCCCGGAGAAGCGGGTGGGCGCGCAGCCGGTTCGCACTCTGTTGATCTCCGCCGGCATCGGCCTGCTGCTGGCCCTGCTGGCCGCGACCTGGCTGGCGCGGCGCACCGTGGGGCCGCTGGCCCGCCTCGAACAGGCCGTCGCCGACGTCGGCCGCGGCGAAGTGCCGGAACTGCTGCCGGAGACCGGGCCGCGCGAGCTGGCCGCGCTTGCCGCCGGATTCAACCGGATGGCGCGCCAGGTGCGGGAACTGCTCGCCGCGCGCACCACGCTGCTGGCCGGCGTTTCGCACGACCTGCGCACGCCGCTGGCGCGCATGCGCCTGGCGCTGGCGCTGCTGGTGGAAAAACCGACGCCCGCCCTGATCGCGCGGATGGAAAACGACATCGAGGAGATGAACAGCCTGATCGGCAAGGTGCTCGACCTCGCGCGCGGCCTCGAGCGCGAACCGGCGGCGGCCATCGACCTCGCGGCGCTGTTGTCCGACTTGGCTGGCGGCGCGGCGGAAGGCGCGGTGCGGCTCGCCCTGCCCGCCGCGCTCCCGCACCTGAACGCTCCGCCGCTGGCATTGCGCCGCGCACTAACCAACCTGCTCGACAACGCGCTGCGTTACGGCGCCGGCCAACCCGTCGAAATCGTCGTCGAGCCTGGCGACGGCGGGGTTCGCATCGGCGTGCTCGATCGCGGCCCCGGCATCCCCGCCGACCAGATGGAAGCGGTGTTCCAGCCTTTCCACCGCGTCGAAGCCTCGCGCAGCCCCGTCACCGGCGGCGCCGGGCTGGGCCTGGCCATCGTGCGGCAACTGGCCGCCGCCAACGGCTGGCGGGTCGAACTGCGCAATCGCGACGGCGGGGGACTGGAAGCGTGGCTAAGCCTGCCGGCGAACTGAAAATTCGGCGCTGGCGGGACGGGGAATTCGCCTTGCTCGGCCGGATGACGCGCATCTCGCCGGAGATCGGCGCCTGCTCGAAGAAATCGGGGAAAACGGCGTTGCGCAGGGTTAACGTCGCGCCTTGTGCCGCCACTGGGCGTGACAGGAAATACACGCCGCCCGGAGTTCGGCCAGCGACGCCGAGGCCTGTAACCAGTCGTTCTTCTCCGTCGCCGCCGCCACCGAATCCGCCTTGGCGTCAAGCACCTTGTCGTAGGTCATGAGCGACTTCTTGAAGCCATCCTGATCGACCGCGTCCATGATCGTCCAGGGTTTGTGGCGCGGCGCGGGATGATTGACGATCACCTTGACCCCCTCCCGCACGAGTTGCTTGTTCTCCAGGATGATGCCGTCCTGAAGCCACGTCAGCGAGCGGCCGAGCATCTGCATCAGATCCCGGTAGCTCATGTCCGCCGGTCGCTTGCTGGCGACCAGCGCCTCGGCGTCCTGTTGCGCCAGGGCCGCGGGCGAGGAAACGGCGAGCGACGCGATCAGGGCCAGGGTGAGTTGAAACCGGCGATTGAGTTTGACTTGCATGTTCATTCCTTTCTGGTGGCGAGGTCGATCCCGTCCGCGGGCAAGGCTCCCGGCCGGCGGCAATGGTGAAAAGGGACACGCGGTCGCATCGAAATCCTCGTTCGGGCACGTTGGAATTCCGACGGAACGCGCGCACGCCGCGAAGGGCATGCGCGCAGGCAGCAAGCAATGGCCTAAAGACGTTCCGTCGGCTCAGACGACGGACGTGGCTCTGGGCGGGCGTTCGAGCTGGGAGGGGATGGCCGAGACGAAGGTTTCGGCCGAGGGCGGCGGCGGCGCGC
>JAUYFI010000191.1 GCA_030691075.1 Sulfurisoma sp.
AAATATCAAATCGAGGGAGTGATTGCCACCAACACCACGCTGTCGCGCGAAGGCGTGGCCGGATTGCCCCACGGCGATGAAGCCGGCGGCCTGAGCGGCGCGCCGCTACGCACGAAATCCACCAGCGTGGTGAAGCAACTGAGCCTGGCGCTGGGCAACAAAATTCCCATCATCGGCGTGGGCGGCATCATGAACGGCCTGGATGCGAAGGAGAAAATCCTCGCCGGCGCCAGCCTGGTGCAGTTTTACAGCGGATTCATTTATCGCGGCCCGGCATTGATCAAAGAGGCGTGCGAGGAGATTTGACCATGCTCATCGGCGTCCCGAAAGAAATCAAGGATCACGAATTTCGCGTCGGCCTCACGCCAGCCGGAGTGCGCGCGCTGGTCGACGCCGGACATGAAGTTCGCGTGCAAGCCCAGGCGGGGGCGGCAATCGGCTATGACGATGCGCTTTATGCCGCAGCCGGGGCGCGCATTGTCGCATCAGCAGTTGAAGCCTTCGCCTGCCCCATGCTCGTCAAGATCAAGGAACCCCAGGCGGCAGAAATTTCGCTACTGCAGGAAGGCCAGATCCTCTTCACCTACCTGCACCTCGCCGCCGATGCGGAGCTGACAAGCCGACTGGTGGAACGCAAGATCATCGGCATCGCCTACGAAACCGTCACCGATGCCCAGGGCCGCCTCCCCCTGCTCACGCCCATGTCCGAAGTCGCGGGCAGGATTGCGATTCAGGCCGGCGCGACGACCCTGCAAATGAATCATGGCGGTAGCGGCGTGCTGCTGGGCGGCGTACCCGGCGTTGCGCCGGGCAAGGTGGTGATTCTCGGTGCCGGCACGGTTGGCACCGAAGCCGCCAAAATGGCGATGGGATTGGGTGCCGACATAACGGTCGTGGATTTGAACCTGAACCGGCTGCGTTATCTTGACGACGTATTCGGCGGCCGCATCAAGACGCAGTATTCGCAAGCCAGCGCCATCGAGGCATTGGTCTCCGATGCCGACCTGGTGGTCGGCTCGGTGCTGATTCCCGGCAAGCGCGCGCCCAAGCTCATCAGCCGCGAACTGGTAGGCGGAATGCGACCCGGATCGGTACTGGTGGATGTGGCCATCGACCAGGGCGGCTGCGCCGAAACCTCGCGTGCGACCACCCATTCCCAGCCCACCTACGTCGAGGCAGGCGTGGTGCACTACTGCGTCACCAACTTGCCCGCCGCCTGCGCCCGAACATCGACCCAGGCGCTCTCCCACGCCACCCTGCCCTACACGCTGAACCTGGCCAGTAGCGGTTACCGGGAAGCCATGCGGC
>JAUYFI010000092.1 GCA_030691075.1 Sulfurisoma sp.
ATCGTCTGCACTCCAGCGCACGACAGCAGCATCTCTTCGCGTTTCGCCAGCTTCAGTTTCGACTCACCCATCGGGTGGCTCCCTCAATCGACTCGAAACCCGCAGCCTGCCTCATTTCAGGCTACTTTGCATGCGGGCAACCGCGGTTTCCAGCAGCTGATATTTCTGGAAAGTCTCTTCCGCGGAAATCCGTGGTCCGCCCCGTTTTTCCTTTCTTTGATGCGGCTACAATGAACCGATCATGGAAAAAGTCATTTCCCGCCACCTACTGAAAGCGCGGCCGCGCGATACCCCGAGTACTGGCTCTCGCGTTCTGTCGAGGAAAGATTGGCCGCGGTCGAACAATTGCGTCAGAACTGGCTGGCGACGAACCCGGATGCTACCCAAGGACTTCAAAGAGTTTGTCGCGTTGCCAAACGCGCACGGGGTTAGATACCTCGTTGTCGGCGGCTACGCCATGGCCGTGCATGGACGGCCATGGCAGACCGGCGATCTTGACATCCGGCTCAAGCGAGACCACGACAACGCGCTGCGGGTGACGGTCGCATTGCAGGACTTCGGTTTCGGCGGCCTTGGCCTGTCTGTTGACGACTTCGAAATACCGGAACGGGTTGTCCAGTTGGGGTATCCGCCGTTCCGCATTGATCTGCTGACCGACATCGATGGCGTGGACTTCGACGCAGCTTGGTCGTCGCGTTTCGAGTGCAGAATTGACGAACTTGATATTCCGTTCATTGGCATCGATGCCTTGAAAGCGAACAAGCGCGCCAGCGGCCGACCGCGCGATATCGATGACCTCGAAAACCTTTCGTAAGCCTGTTGTTGGGACGAGCATGGAAAATGTGCAGGAAAATAAGCTTGACGCCGTCCCGCCGGGGACGAGTTTTTGGCCTTTGATCCGTGTCGGATGAAGGAAGGCCGGTGAGCATGTTCGATCTGATCAAGCGCCTGGTCGATGCAGAAATCGGCTTCGTCGTGGTCGGCGGGCTGGCGGTGGCATTGCACGGTTATCAGCGCGTGACGCTGGATGTGGACGTCGTGCTGGCCATGACGCCGGACAATCTGGGCCGCTTCATCGACAGCGCCAAGGCGGCGGATCTGCGGCCGATCATCCCGGTGCCGCTCGAATCCCTGGCCGATCCTGATTTGCTCGAGCAATGGCATCGCGAGAAAGGTATGCTGGCCTTCGCCTTGCGCGGCCCGGATCTGCTGGCCAGCGTGATCGATGTGCTGGTCAGGCCGGCGATACCATTCGACGAACTGAAACGCGACGCTGTCATGGTTCCCGTGGGAATGCTCACCGTGCCCATTGCCTCCATCGAACACCTGATCGCCATGAAGACGGGAACCGGGCGCAGCAAGGATAGGATCGACATTGAAGAACTGCGGAAGATTCAGACCCAAAAAACATGATGACCGCCGAACAGAACTTCCGGCTGCTGGAGGAAATCGACGCGAACCGCCGCTTCCTGTTGCAGGCTTATCGGAGCAATCCCGCCCTGCTGGCGCGGCTGGATGAACGCATCCGACAGGCGCTTGTCGCCGCTTTTTCGTCGCCGACCCCTGCTTCCGAGCCGCACCGCGGAGGGGCCGCGCCATGAGCGCCTTCTTCTTGCGCAGCAAGAAATTAGCGACAGGCCTTCAGGCCTGTCGGTCAAACGTGTTTTGGAAGGGGTTTGCATCCCCTCCCAAAACGGTCGCCGAAACCCCGGCCGTAAGAAAGGGGTCGTCTCCCACCGCGCCTTTCGGGCGGGGTTTCAAACCGGAGTTGGTTTTTCGATGAAATCGTTCTTCGCGCTGTTCAGGAAAAACGTGGTCCGCCCCGGTTTTACTCACTGTTTTACTCAAAAGGAAAACCTATGTATCGGACCGTTGATGCGATCATAGAGCCTGCGGGAACTGTGCGACTACTGGAGGCACTACAGGTTGACCATCCTTGCCGCGCTTTTGTCACCTTGTTGGAGAATCCATGCGCGCATGTCGCGCCATCGGCGGATACGGCGAGCGACGTCTTGAAGTTTCTTGCGCAAACCCGGCTGACCGAAGCCGCGCGACTGACGGCACGGGAAATCGAGGCACAGATCGATGCTGAACGTCAGGCGTGGGACTAACCGATGGCAATCTACTTCGATGCGTGCATCGCCATCTACCTGGTTGAAGAGCACCCGGTTTATGCGCCCATCGTCGAAGCCCGGCTACGCGGTTGCGCCGCGGGCATCGCTTATAGTCCGCTGGTGGAACTGGAGTGCCTGGTTCTTCCCATTCGCCAGCAACGTACCGAACTCGTCAAACGTTTTCATGGGTTCTTTGCCCTGAACCGTCGCCTTGCCCTGAACGACGAAATTTTTCGCATGGCAACCGAACTGCGCGCGCGTCACGGCATTAAAACACCGGACGCTTTGCATCTTGCGGCAGCGATGCACCACGGTTGCCCCGAGTTTTGGACCAACGATGATCGTCTGCGAAAAGTGGCTGGATCAATGGCGATTAATGTGCTGACAGCGGCGGTGCCGTGAATGAAATAATAGAGATCGCCTGCTGTTTGGCGGACAGCAACAAGGTATCCATTCCACGAGTTCCGGAGCGGCATTCGATGCCGGTCGTCAACACTAATCGCCGTGCCGCCAGCGCCGACTTTTTGAATGCGTGAGCCGTACCGACCGAAGGATCACGCCATGAAATCGTTCTTCGCGCTGTTCGGGAAATCGTGGTCTGTCCCCGTTTTGCGCGTTTTGCGCTTCATGCCATGAAGATCGCCGAACTGCTCCAGTCGCTTGCGGACGCACAAGTTCAATATGTGCTGGTCGGTGGCTTGGCCGTTCAGTTGCATGGTTTTTTGCGTGCCACTTTCGATATCGATCTGGTGCTGGCGATGAACGACGAGAATCTGGTGCGCTTTATCAATGTCGCGAAAGACTATGGTTTGCAGCCAGGCATCCCGGTGCCGATCGAATCCCTCAGGAATGCCGAACAAATCGACCAATGGCATCGAGAGAAAGGCATGCTGGCCTTTTCGTTGCGGGAACCGCAGGTCGGGGGTGGCATCATTGATGTTCTGGTCCGCCCCGACGTGACGTTCGATAAACTGATGGTGAACGCCGTCGCGGGCGAACTGTTCGGTCGACGCGTGTCGATTGTTTCCATCGACGATCTGCTCGCCATGAAGCGGGCAGCCAACCGTCCCAAGGATCAGTTGGACATCGCGGCACTGGAAAAAATCAAGCGCGGAGAAGACCCGAATGTCTGAAACGGGAATCCATTCCAATAGCTCGATTCCTCAAGACGTCATGCTCGCACGTCTGGCGCAATCGGAGCAGATGCGGGAATTCTTCATTCGAATGTGGCAGCAAAACCCGGCGCTGGCGGCGCAGGCCGGGCAGCGGGTGAAAGAACTTCTCGCCGACCCGCCAACACCGACTATTGCTGCTGGAACCAGAACGCCATGAAATCGTTCTTCGCGCTGTTCGGGAAATCGTGGTCTGTCCCCGTTTTTCTACTCGCCACGCTGCTGTGCGTCCCCCTTGCCGCGGTCGGGCAGACCTATCAGAGCATTGCCTCCGCGCTCAACGACGCGCTGCCGACGAATGGCTCGGCCGGCAATCTCACGATAACCAAACCGGCCGGTACGGTCAGTGGCGATGTCATGCTGGCGACGATATCCGCCCGTCCGAGCCAGATGACCATCACGGCCCCGGCCGGCTGGGCACTCTACAAGCGTACCGAACAACTCAACGGCGGTGTTTCCACCGATCCGGGCGGCATGACCCTATTGACCTATTTCAAGATGGCGGGCGGGTCGGAACCGGCGAATTACACCTGGACGCTGGCCAACACCATTGGCGCCGGCGCCAACGGTGGCGGCGGTGTTGTCGGCACCATCACCCGCGTCAGCGGTGTCGATACGATCAATCCGATCGATGTCTATGTGGATGCCCTGTCCGGGAATGGCCTGACACACAGTGCGCCGTCCGCCACCACGACGGTGCCGAATACCCTGCTGGTGGCCTCCATCACCTACCTGTCGTCGGGTAATTTCGGCGCGCCTTCGGGAATTACCGGCATCACCGAGCGCGCCGAGGTTTCGGCGCCGGTGGCGAACGCCGCGATCGGCATCACCCTGCTGGTCGCCACGGTACCGAAAGCCACCGCCGGCGCCACGGGTTCGGTATCCGCCACGGCGGACTCATCCGCCGACTACGGCATGGGCCACATGTTCGCCCTGGCCGCGCCACGCCCCGATCTCGCGCTCGCCATGACACGCACGGGCAACCTGGACCCCGGCGTCACCACGAGTTACTACACGCTGACCGTCTCCAATCTGGGAACGGCTACGGAGGGCGGCACCATCACCGTGACCAACACGCTCCCGGCCAATGTCAGTTACACCAGCAACACCGGGTCGACCGCCGGCTGGTCCTGTAGCGTTGTCGGGCAGGTGGTCACCTGCACGACCAACACCGATCTGCCGGGTGGGGCAACGTCCACGCTGCAACTCAACGTGGACGTTGGTGCCTCGGCCTCGGGCACCCTGACCAACACCGCCACGGTGGCCGGCGCCCCCAACAACGACGGCAATACCACGAACAACACGGCCACGAACTCTTATACGATCATTCCGCAGGGTTGCGTGACCAGCACCGTTGGTGCCGACACGGTCGTTACCTGTGCCAGCAACGGCTCGATCACCATTCCGGCGGGCGTCACCAGCGTGCGCTACCTGGTGGTTGCCGGCGGCGGCGGCGGCGGCGGTATTCCGGCGAATGCTGCCGACGGTGCGGGTGGTGGAGGCGCGGGCGGTTTCCTACAGGGAAACAGTTTTGCGGTATCAGCCGGCACCTATACGGTAACGGTCGGTGCTGGAGGCGCAGGTGGTACAGGCACAACCAGAGGTGGCAACGGATCTAATTCCACTTTCTCAACATTGACAGCAACTGGTGGTGGTGGTGGCGCATTCGCTGGAGATAATACGGGTACCAGCGGCAACAATGGCGGGTCGGGCGGCGGCGGTAGTGACAACAACAATGGTGGAACAGGAACAAGCGGTCAGGGCAATAACGGAGGTGCTGGCAACAATAACGACGGCGGGGGCGGAGGGGGGGGCGCGAATTCAGCCGGTGCGAACGGTACTAATACCACGGGAGGAAATGGAGGCGCCGGTATCAGCAACGATATCAACGGAACGGGCACTTCCTATGGTGGTGGTGGCGGCGGCGGCGCCGACGCTGGCGGCGCCGGTGGGACGGGCGGGGTTGGTGGCGGGGCGACGGCGCCTACCGGCCGTAACCCCGGCGTTGCCGGCACGGCCAACACCGGCGGCGGCGGCAGCGGGGCGACCGGTTCAAGCAGCGGCAGTGCCTATTCCGGTGGCACGGGCGGTTCCGGCATCGTGATCATTCGCTATCCAACGGCCAGCACGGTCAACCATATCCGCATCGAACACGACGGTGAAGGCCTCACCTGTCTTGCCGAGCAGGTGACGGTGCGTGCCTGTGCGGACAATTTGTGCAGCAGCGAATACACGGGCAGCGTTACCACAACCCTGAGTCCGGCCGGCTGGGTTGGCGGCGACACCAAGACCTTCAGCGGCGGTCATGCCATCTACTCGCTATCGAGAACCACGGCGGGCAGCGTTACGCTGGGTGCGGCAAGCACCACGCCGACACCGGTCGTCGCGACGCGGTGCTTCAATGGCGCCAGCGAAACCTGCGCAATGAATTTTGTCGATGCAGGCTTCATTTTCTCCAGCACCGCCGGTGGCGCGGTGGCGACCCTTCCCGCGCAGACCGCGGGCACGGCTTCCGGCACCTACTATCTGCGGGCGGTGAAGACCAGCACGACGACCCAGGCCTGCGAGGCGGCGCTGACTGGCGCGAACACGGTGAATTTCGCTTACGAGTGCGCGAACCCCACCACCTGCTACACGAGTAACTTGATGAACGTAAATGGCGGCACCAACACCACTATCGCGCGCAACGACAGCGGCAGCGTGACCAGCTATACCCCGGTCGCCATGACCTTCGATGCCAACGGCAATGCGCCCTTCACCTTCAACTACAGCGATGCCGGCCAGGTCAAGCTGCACGTCAGCAAAGCGGCGAGCGGCAGCCTGCTGACTGCCCTCTCCGGAGCGTCGAACGCCTTCGTCGTCGCCCCGGCCAACTTTTTGCTGTCCGGCATTCCGGTGGCCCCCCTGACGGCGGGATTGCCCTTCAACGTCACCGTCACCGCCCGCACATCGACCGGCGCCACCACCTTCAGCTTCGGTCGGGAAACACCCGCGGCCTCGGCGACGCTGACTTCGTCCAACCCCGTGCCCGGCCTGGGCAACGCGACCCCCATCAACCAGACGGTTTCCGGCTTTAGCGGCGGCGAAAAAAGTGTCGATGCCACGTGGAACGAGGTCGGCACCATCGACCTGACGGCCGCGACGAGCAACTACCTGGGTTCGGGCTTGAGCGTTACCGGCTCGACGGCGGGCGTCATCTGTTCCAATCTCTGCTTCAAACCCGCGTATTTCGACACGATCGTCACCCACGGCTGCAGCGGCGCCTTTACCTATGCGGGCCTGACGGGCACGCCGTCGCTTGCGGGCCAGCCGTTTACCGTCGAGGTCAAGGCAAAGCGTAGCGGCGGCGACTTGACCGACGGCACCAACACGGCCAATTACGCCGGCGCGACCTGGGCGAAAGCCGTGACCTTGTCCGACGCCAACAGCGGTACGGGCACGCTCGCCAACAACACATTCATCGCCACCGACTTCGTCCTCGGAAAGGCGAGCCGCCTGGACGTGACTTACGGCATAACCAGCAAGATCCCCGCCGTTGCGCCCTACACCCTTGCGATGCGCGCCACGGATACCGATACTGTCAGTTCCAACGGTCACGCCGAGGGTAGTACGGGAATGCGCAGCGGCCGCCTGCGCGTTTCCAATGCCTTCGGCTCCGAGAAATCCAACCTGTCCCTGGCCGTGCAAGCGCAGTATTGGAGCGGGCAATCCTGGGTAATCAACAGCGCGGACAGTTGTACTTCTGTTCCCCTCGGCGCCATCGTCCTGTCCGGCGCCCCGGCGGGAACAATCGTCTCCTCGCCGGTGACGATTGCTTCGGGCAACGGCACACTGACGCTGTCGAAACCCAATCCGGCCGTGACGGCCAATGTGGATGTGGCGTTCAATCTTGGCGCGACCGGAGCCTCGCTCGCTTCGTGCGTCATCGCCAGCGGAGGTACGGCGGCGAACCTGCCCTGGCTGCGCTCGCAAAACGGCAGTTGCGCCATCACCTACGACCGCGACCCCTCCGCCCGCGCCACCTTCGGCATCTACTCGCCCGAGACGAGAAAGTCGATTCACATCCGGGAGTTATACTGAAGGCATGAACGCGCTCGCTTCCCTGCGCCAGGCCGGTGCGGTCCGCCTCGATGCCGAGGAATCCGCCGCCTTGGCGGCTGCGCCGCAAGGCATTCCCGGCGAGGCTTGGCCGTTCGGTTCGCGGGTGGAGCCGCTGCACTGCGGTGGCGATGTCGATGCCATTGCCCCGCCTGCCTACTATTGACCAAGGTCGCTTGAATCGTTACCCTTTTGCCATGTCCACTCAACTACTCACCACCGAAGCGATGGCACTTCCACTTTCCGAGCGAGTTTTGCTCGCCCAAGTGCTGTGGCAGAGCATTGACGCCGGCTTGGTCGACGCTGGCGAGCATGAGGCTGTGTGCGAGGCGATTCGACGCGACCAGGAACTCTCCTCCGGTGCCGCCGCTGGTCGCACTCACGAGGAAGTCATGCAGGCTGCGCGACGCGCTATCGGATGCACCTGATTTACCACCCCGATGCCGAGGTGGAACTCATCGAGGCCGCGCAGTTCTACGAGCGGCGGGTTCAACTCTCGGCGTCCAGTTTCTCGACGCAACCGACACCGCCGTCAACGTCATACAAGATACTCCCGAGCAATGGCGCATCATTGAAGCGGATATAAGGCGTTACCTCATGCCGCGCTTTCCATACGCCATTTACTATCGGGCTCTTTCGGACCACATTCGTATCCTCGCTTTCAAACATAACAGCCGCCACCCCGATTACTGGCGTTACCGCATCTCCGGCTAATTCCCGAATGCGCAACCCTAACCCATGAGGGAGTTGTTCTGGGCCATGAACGCTCTCGATGTCCTGCGTCAAACCGGCGCGATCCGCCTCGATGCCGAAGAAGCCGCCGCCCTGGCGGCTGCGCTGCAAGGCATTCCCGGCGAGGCTTGGCTGTTCGGTTCGCGGGTGGAGCCGCTGCGCCGCGGTGGCGACGTCGATGTCTTGCTGCTGACCGATCAACCCGCGTTCGAAACCTCGCAGACCGTGGCGACCCGCTTCTTTTCCCGCTGCGAGGAGCGCATCGATGTCATTGTGTTCGACCCCGCCCGTCTGAATGTCGAGCAGCGGGAATTTTTGAAGCACATTAAACGGGTGAGGCTGGCCTGAGATGGAACCCCTGCTCTTCGCGTCCCGCGAGCGACTCGATGCCGCGCTCGATATTTTTCTGGCCTCGGTGGCGGATTACCCGGGCTTCGATCCGGAGCGCGGCTACACGCCCAAGGAAAGGGAGCCGCTGGATGCGCTGTCCGATCGCTATCTGCGGGCCTTCGAATCGGCTCTGCGCTTCTTCCGGACATGGGAGCAGGTACGGGAAGCCGCGCCCTCGGAAAGCTTTCGCGATCTCTTGCTGCGCATGGAAAAGCTTGGCCTCATCTCCGCGGCAGGCGACTGGCTGACGTTGCGCGATGTGCGAAATCGCATCGCGCACGAATATCTTCCCGATGAGCTGGCCAGGATTTATGCCGCTCTGGTGGGCGCCGGCGCGACGGAGTTGCGTCGATTACGCGCGCAGGCCGGGCGACTGACATGAACCTTGGCCCGCGCGAAAGCGATTTGAACAGGATCAACCCATGAGCGCACACGCACAGCCAAACGTTTCACCGGGGGATTATCTGGCCTGGGAACGGCGACAAGAAACCCGCCACGAGTATGTCAATGGCGAAATCCACGCCATGACCGGCGCGAGCAGGAAACATAATCTGATCAACGGTAATATCGCCGCCAACTTGCACGCCCGGATGCGCGACATGCCCTGCGAGGTTTACAGCAATGACATGCGCGTCAAGGTCAACGCAACCGGCCTCTACACTTATCCCAACATCGTGGCGGCGTGCGGCGAACCGCAATTCGAGGATGCCGAGGTGGATACCCTGCTTAATCCGCTGCTGATCGTTGAAGTGCTGTCGGCATCCACCGAAGCCTATGATCGCGGCGCCAAGTTTCTTCATTACCGCAAACTGCCTTCGTTGCGGGAATATGTGCGGGTCGCGCAAACGGAATACCGCGTTGAACATTACCTTCGCCAGGCCGAAAATCACTGGTTGCTGACCGAATTATCGGGGTTGGACGAGACGCTGAGCCTGGTTTCGGTGGGATGCGCTTTGCCCCTGCGTGAACTGTACGAGCGGGTGGATCTGTGAGAATGCCACGGAATGAAGTGCAAATGGCCGTTGATGTCGTCAGGAAGCATCTTGGCGCGTCTGCGGCCGTCTGGCTTTTTGGATCGCGCGTGGATGACGCGAAAAAAGGTGGCGACATCGACCTGTATGTCGAAACGGAAACCGCGAATGTAGCCCTGTCCGTGGCGCGCGCGGGGGGAACTGGCCGACGTGCTGGGCCGTCATGTGGACTTGGTGGTCAATAACCATACCCGCGCCGAACCGATATTCGATGTCGCGAAAGCCCAGGGCGTGAGGCTGGCGTGATGTACCGGCAAAAGGAAATGATCGCGGGGAAGATCGCGCAGATCGAAAAAATGCGCGGCTACTTGATCTATTCGAACGGCAGGATGCGCGCGGAGGGCATCGCCGACAAGAAACTGAACGCCATCAATCACGAGTATGAGGATAACGCCGGGGCGTTGTCCGCATTGACGCGGCGGATGTTGGGTCTGGTCGAGCCCTTGATGCGGATGCAGGGGCGCGCCGTCAATTACTGTCAGGCCAAACTAGGCGTGACATTGGCCGCTGACACTCGCACTGAGCGGCTGTCGCGGCTTGCGACCTGATGTTTGATGTTCTATCATCACTCATCATGAAAAGAGGAGGGGCTTCCATGCGTACCACGCTGGACATTGCGGACGATGTTCTGTTTGCGGCCAAGGATGTCGCACGACGCGAAAAGAAGACGGTCGGCCAATTGGTGAGCGAGCTCATGCGCAGGGCGCTAAGCAGCCCTGCCGCGGCTCATACGGGCGATTCCGCCAACCCGCCGGCGAGCAACGAGATTGACACCCGTTTTCGGGAAATGGGTTTTTGCACCCTGCCGTCGCGGGGCGGCATTGTGACCAACGAACTGATCAATCAGTTGCGCGAACGGGAAGGCATCTGAAATGCGGTCGTTGCTGGACGTCAACGTGCTGATAGCGTTGAGCGATCCGGATCATGTCTTTCATTCGGTCGCCAAGACTTGGTGGGTTCTGAACCGAGAGCAGGGCTGGGCCAGCAGCCCGCTGACCCAAAACGGTTGTGTGCGAGTCATCTGTCAGCCGGGCTACCCGAACCCGCAAGCCGCGCCCGCCGTTATAAAGCTGCTGGCCCACACTTGCGCGGATTCTTGTCATGAGTTCTGGCCCGACGATGCCAGTCTGCTCGATCCCCGGCAATTTCACCATGCCCATATTCACGGACACCGCCAGATCACCGACCTGTATCTTCTTGGGCTGGCCGTCAAGCACGGTGGGCGGCTGGTCACGTTCGATGACAAGATTCCGCTGAGTACGGTTCATGGCGCAAAAAAGCAGCACCTGCTGGCGCTCTGATTCGGGATGCGGATCATGAATCGCTCCGCCGGATTCACCATGGTCGAATTGGTGATGGTGATCGTCATCCTCGGCATTCTGGCCGCGGTGGCGATCCCGCGCATGGACACGAGCGGCTACCGGGCGATGGAGTTTCATGACAGGGCGGTGGCGGCATTGCGTTATGCGCAGAAGACGGCGACCAGCCATCGGCGGCTGGTCTGCGTGGCCTTCACGGCCGACAAAGTGACGCTGACCATCGCCCAGGCTAACCCAGGCGCTTGCGTTGCTGACCTGATCCTGCCCGGCGGCAATTCGAATGTCGTGCAAAGCGGCGACACGACCAATGCCGTGTTCAATCCGGTTCCCACGGCCTTCAATTTTCAGCCTGACGGTACTACCGGTACAGGTACCGACAGCACGCTGACAATTGCCGGACAGCCAGCCATCACCGTGACGGGAGCGACCGGCAGTGTCCGCTAGGCGCATAAACAGGGGTTCAAGCGGCTTCACGCTCATCGAGATGATCATCGCCATCGTCATCATCGGCGTCGGGCTGGCCGGCGTGCTGACGGCCTTCAACACCACCGTCAAGTCGAGCGCCGACCCGCTGATCCACAAGCAGATGCTGGCGGTGGCGGAAGAGATGATGGAGGAGATTTTGCTGAAGCCTTATGAACCCCCTGCCGGTGGATTTACTCAGACCAACACCACTTGGCCCGTAGCGTGCGCGCCAGCAACAGCAGCAAGACGTGCCGATTTCGACGATGTTTCCGATTACAGTAACTACGAGACCACGGGAATCTGCGATATCGACGGCACTGCTGTTTCCGGCTTGGGCGGTTACGGCGTGAAGGGGGCCATCGATCCCACCGCCAGCCTTGGTGGTCTGGCCAGTGACGTGAAAAAAGTTACGGTGATGGTGACCTACGGCACCGAGACGCTCAGCCTTGTCGGCTGGCGCACGAATTACGCCGCACCATGAAATCACGCGGCTTCACGCTCGTCGAACTGGTCATGGTCATCATGATCACCGGCATTCTCGCGGCGACGATCACCGTCTTTCTCAAGCCGGCCATCGACAGCTACTTCGACACCCGCCGCCGCGCCGACCTGACCGACATGGCCGATACGGCCTTGCGTCGCATGGGCAAGGACATCCGCGGCGCCGTGCCCAATTCCGTACGCTCGGTGTCGGGCACCTGCTTCCAACTGGTGCCCACCATCGCCGGCGGCCGTTACCGCATGGCATCGGACACGGTGAACGACACCCCTTTACCGCTGCCTTGCACGCCCTCCGCGACGTGCAGCGCGCCACTCGACGTGGCGCAGGCCACAACGGTATTCGATGTACTTTCGCCCATGGCGACCGTGCCGGCGCAGAACGATTGGGTCGTGATCGGCAACCAGAACCCGAATGATGTCTATGCCGGAATCAACAGGGGAAAGATCAGTGCCGCTCCGACGGTTCCCCGGAGCAGCGACGGTCTGCACAGGATTGCCATCGACAGCACGCAGTTTCCGGTCGGCTACGACGGCGGGCGTTTCGTGGTGGTGCCGGAAGCCGGGAAAACGGTGATCTACAGTTGCGTCGGCAACACCCTGTATCGCAAGGTGACAACGACTTTCGCCTTGGCGGACGACACTGCCTGCACGGGTGCTTCCGATGGGGCGGTGGTCGCCACCGACGTGGCGAACTGCACTTTCGTCTACGACCCCAACCAGGGAGCCACCCAACAAAGCGGTTTCGTCTGGATGCGCATCGAACTGAGCCGCTCGGGCGAAAGCGCGGCACTCGCCCACGGCGTGCATGTGGATAACGTGCCATGAACCGCCAGCACGGCTTCGGCGCCATTGCCGCCATCGTTGTCCTGGTCATCCTCGCGGTGCTGTCGGCGGCGATTGTTTCCGTCGGCTCCACGCAGCAGATGACTTCGGCACAGGATGTGCTGTCGGCGCGGGCCTGGCAGGCGGCGCGGGCGGGCAACGAGTGGGGGCTGTACCAGGCGCTGCGGACGACCGGAACCTGGTACGTCGGCGCGGCCGGCGACCCCTGCCCGGCGGGAGGCGCCCTCGGCCACGGCACGCAGGCATCGCAGACGCTGGACCTGACGACGGAGACGGGATTTCGCGTCACCGTGACCGGTGATTGCTGGCGCTACAACGAAGGCGAGTCGGTGCCGGGTACGCCGCAGACCGTCGGCGTCTATACCATTCGCGCAGTCGCTTGCCCGGCCGCCGCCTGCCCGGCCACCGATGCGATGGTTGCCGGCGCCGGCTACGTCGAACGCACCCGCGCCGTGATTGCCACGAACTGACTGTCTCTCCCGCCGAGGGGTGGTCGGGGTATCAGCGGGATAACTTGAGCCTGGCCATGCGCTTGGACGAGGCATGGGCTTCCTTGAGCAACATGTCCCAGTCTTCGGGCGGGTGCCCGCCGTCGAGCATCTAATTTTGTTCAGCATATCACCCGCATGGGTTCAGCTTCTTCGGTGTCGTAATCGGCCTGCAAACCAAGCCAGAAGCCGGGTGTAGTACCGAGTGCGCGCGACAGCCTCAGGGCGGTGTCGGCGGTGATCGAGCGACATCCCGCGCAATCTCGCCGATGCGGATCGGTTGCACACCGATCGTCTTGGCCAGTTTGTACTGGCTGATGCCCAGCGGTTCAAGGAACTCTTCCTTGAGTACTTCTCCCGGGTGAATATTCGGCAGTTTGTTCATGTCGGTTCCTTAGTGATCGTCGCAAATCTATACGCGTTCGGCATGGCCGTCGCGCTCCAGATAAAGCAGACGCGCCATTGATCATTGACACGATGGCGGCCTGATGATCGTGTTCAGCGACTGGCGCCAGATCCCCGTTACCACCGACGCCATGCAAGCCGCCGGCGTTACCTGGCGCGGCATCGCGGTCTGGGACAAGACCGGCGGCGCCCGCCCCTACAAGGGCGGCTTCCGCAGCCAGGCCGAGTACATCGTCTGGGGCAGCAAGGGGCCGCTCAAGGGTGAGCGTTACTCGCCTGGCGTCTTCCGGGTCAATCCCCGTTCTCAAAGCAGCTTCCTCCCGTCCGGATGGAAATATCGAACCACTGCCGGTTAACCTACGCGGCGGTGCCAAAACCGCCGTCATCGATGGGCTGCTTACCCGCGACCTGATCACCAAGTTTCAACACCCCGACCACGTCGAGTACTACTTGACCGATGCCGCCTACGCTGCCGTTTGGACGCAAACGCAAAGTGCCTGCGCCTGTCACCCCGGACCCAGAGATCGAGGCCGTCGTGTCGGCCGCAGAGGCCAGTTGGGCGCAAGATAAACGTCAGGTGACCAAACCCCGCACCCGCGAGAACAGCAAGCAGGCCGCAGTCATCCAGATGCTGCAACGCCCCGATGGCACGACGATTCAGCAGATCATGGAATCCACAGGCTGGCAGGCGCACACGGTACGCGGCACGTTCGCCGAATCGCCATTCTATCCACCAAAAAAAAGGGCGCCCGAAGGCGCCCGCTGACCGTCCCCCCCGCCGACAGGCGGGGCCAAGGAGATCAATGATGGTAGGCCGATTCGCCGTGGGACACGATATCCAGCCCCTCGCGCTCCTCGTCTTCCGCCACGCGCAGGCCGACGAAGATATCGACGGTCTTGTAGGCGACGAAGGCGACGACGCCGGACCAGACGAGGGTCACGCCCACGGCCGTGGCCTGGATCATGACCTGGCCCATGATGTCGTAGTTGTCGGCGACCTTGTTGGCAACGTAGTCGTAGATGCCGGAGCCGCCGAGCGACGGTGCGGCGAAGACGCCTGTCAGCAACGCGCCGAGGATGCCGCCGACGCCATGCACGCCGAACACATCGAGCGAGTCATCGGCGCCGAGCAGCTTCTTGAGGCCATTGACGCCCCAGAGGCAGATCACGCCGGCAAGCAGGCCCATCACCAGCGCGCCGACCACGCCGACGAAACCGGCAGCGGGTGTGATCGCAACCAGACCGGCGACCGCACCGGAAGCCGCGCCGAGCATCGAGGGCTTGCCCTTGATCAGCCATTCCGCCACCATCCAGGACATCGCCGCGGCGGCCGTGGCCAGCCAGGTGTTGACGAAGGCGAGTGCCGCGACGCCGTTGGCTTCGAGGGCGGAGCCGGCGTTAAAGCCGAACCAGCCGAACCACAGCAGCGAGGCGCCGATCATGGTGAAGGTGAGGCTGTGCGGCGCCATCGAGTCCTTGCCGTAGCCGACGCGTTTGCCTACCATGAAGGCGCCGATCAGGCCCGCCACCGCGGCGTTGATGTGCACCACCGTGCCGCCGGCGAAGTCGAGCGCGCCCTTCTGGAACAGGTAGCCCGCCGTGGCGCCGAGTTTCTCGGCCGCTTCGGCCGACACATAGCCGTCCGGACCGGCCCAGTACCACACCATGTGCGTCATCGGCAGATAGCTGAAGGTGAACCACAGCACGGTGAACAGCAGCACTGCGGAGAACTTGATGCGCTCGGCGAAGGCGCCGACGATCAGGCCGCAGGTGATGGCCGCGAAGGCGCCCTGGAAGGCGACGTAGATGAGCTCGGAGATCACCACGCCCTTGGAGAAGGTGGCGGCGACCGAGTCCGGCGTGATGCCCTTGAGGAACAGTTTGTCGAGGCTGCCGAAGAAGGCGTTGCCCTCGGTGAAGGCGACGCTGTAGCCATAGACGGCCCACAGCAGACTGACCACCGAGAAGACGACGAACACCTGCATCAGCACCGACAGCATGTTCTTGCTGCGCACCAGGCCGCCGTAGAACAGCGCGAGGCCGGGGATGCTCATCAGTATGACGAAGGCCGTGGCGACGAGGATCCAGGCGTTGTCGCCCCTGTTGGGCACGGGGGTCGCGGTCGCCGAAGCGGCGGCGGCTGGAGCCGGCGCACTGGTAGCCGCAGGCGCCACGGCCGGCTTGGCCTCGGCGGCCATGCCGGCCATTCCGCTCATGCCGGCGGGCGCGACAGCCTGCGCCATCAGCATGGGCGAGGCAGGTTCGGCATTGGCCACCCCGCCGAAGCCGAGGCTTGCTGCCGCAAGAAGGATTCCTAGCAATTTTTTCATAATGGTTCTCCTGGCAGTCTCAAATCAGAGCGCTTCGTCGCCGGACTCGCCGGTGCGGATGCGGATGCATTGTTCGAGGTCGAAGACGAAGATCTTGCCGTCGCCGATCTTGCCGGTGCTGGCCGACTTCTCGATGGCTTCGATGCAGCCCTCGAGCAGTTCGTCCTTGACGGCGGCCTCGAGCTTGACCTTGGGCAGAAAATCGACGACGTACTCGGCCCCACGATACAGCTCGGTGTGGCCCTTCTGGCGGCCGAAACCCTTGACCTCGGTGACGGTGATGCCCTGCACGCCGACGGCGGCGAGGGCTTCGCGTACCTCGTCAAGCTTGAACGGCTTGATGATGGCGGTGACCAGTTTCATGTCTGCTCCTTATTGGCTGGGGTCATTCAAGTGGGCGCCCCTTGGGCGTTCCGTTACGCGATCCTTATCGCACGGAGCGTGCCAGCATGAAAAGCACTGAAAAACCATGCGGTTGCGATTTCTTGTGCGGCGTGCCCGCGAGGCGGCGCACTAATTTGCGCCTACCCGGCGGCCATTTGCACCAACGTGGTGCGATGTCTTGGAGGCCGAGCCCGCATGCTAGACTTTGACCAATTCACCGCTACCCAAACGCCATGCTCGATCCCAAAACCCTCGAAGAATTCAGCGCCCGGTTTTCGGCCCTGATCAAAGCCACGCCGGCGGGCGACATCGAAAAGAACGTCAAGGCTTTCCTCGCCAGCGGCCTCGGCCGGCTTAACCTGGTGACCCGCGAGGAATTCGACGTGCAGCGCGAGGTGCTGGCCGAGACGCGGCGCAAGCTGTCCGCGCTCGAAGCGCGCGTCGGCGAGCTCGAAGCCAAGCTCGGGCAGCGCGGCTAGGTTATGTCCCTGGCCGTCCTGCGCAGCCGCGCGCTCGCAGGCATGGCGGCGCCGGAAGTCACGGTCGAGGTGCATCTCGCCGCCGGCCTCCCCTCCTTCACTTTGGTCGGCCTGCCCGACACCGAGGTCAAGGAAGCGCGCGAGCGCGTCCGCGCCGCCATCCAGAACGCCCATTTCGAATTCCCGGCGCGGCGCATCACCGTCAATCTCGCGCCGGCCGACCTGCCCAAGGAATCCGGCCGCTTCGATCTGCCGATCGCGCTGGGCATCCTGATCGCCTCGGGGCAGGTCAAGGCTCCGGCGCTCGACCGTCACGAATTCGCCGGCGAACTCTCGCTCTCGGGCGAGTTGCGGCCGATCCGCGGCGCGCTGGCCATGTGCGTCGCCGCCGCCGGCAGCGGCCGCAGCTTCGTGCTGCCGAAGGAGAGCGCCGCCGAAGCCGCGCTGATCGATGACCTCGCCGTGCTGCCGGCCGGCTCGCTGCTCGAGGTCTGCGCGCATCTGGGCGGGCAGGCGCCGCTGCAGGAAATCGCCGTCCCGCCAGCGCCGTCCCAAGGGATACCGCCTCGCATAACTTTTTCAACCTATCCCGACCTCGCCGAAGTGAAAGGCCAGACCCAGGCCAAGCGTGCGCTCGAAGTCGCCGCCGCCGGCGGCCATTCGCTGCTGATGAGCGGCCCGCCGGGCAGCGGCAAGTCGATGCTGGCAAGCCGCCTGCCCGGCATCCTGCCGCCGATGACGCGCGACGAGGCGCTGGCCAGCGCGGCGGTGCAGTCGCTGGCCGGAATCTTCGACACGAAGCGCTGGGCGCGACGGCCCTTCCGTTCGCCGCATCACTCGGCCTCCGCCCCGGCGCTCGTCGGTGGCGGCAGCGTGCCGCGCCCCGGCGAGATATCCCTTGCGCATCACGGGGTGCTCTTTCTCGACGAACTGCCGGAGTTCGCGCGCAGCGTGCTCGAAGCGTTGCGCGAGCCGCTCGAAACCGGCCACATCCACGTCGCCCGCGCCGCCCGCCGAGCCGAGTTTCCGGCGCGCTTCCAGCTTGTCGCGGCGATGAACCCCTGCCCCTGCGGCCATCTCGGCGAGGCGCGCTGTCGCTGCACGCCGGATCAGGTGGCGAAATACCGGAGCAAGCTTTCCGGCCCCTTCCTCGACCGCATCGACCTGATGATCGAAGTGCCGGCGGTGGCCGAAGCGGAACTATCCGCGCGCGGCGACGGCGAAGCGTCGAACGTCGTGCGCGGGCGCGTCGCCGCGGCGCGCGAGCGGCAGATCGTTCGCCAGGACAAGCCCAACGCCCTGCTCACGCCCGACGAGATCGACCGCTACTGCCTGCCCGACTGCGCCGGCGCGCAATTGCTGAAACAGGCGATGGCGCAGCTGAAACTGTCGGCGCGCGGCTACCACCGCGTGCTGAAAGTGGCGCGCACCATCGCCGATCTTGCCGGCGAGGAGAACATCAAGGGCGCCCACATCGCCGAGGCGATCCACTACCGCAGGGGTTTGGGGTAACTCGAGAAGCTAGGCCGTTTGCTTGCAGCCGGTTTCCCGCGCGAACAGCAACGCCAGCAGCACGGCGGCGACGGTGGCGAACAGCAGCGAGAAGCCGGCCTGGTAGGCGGCCGCATCGTAGATGCGCGCGCCGCCGGCCATGGCGCCGCTCCAGTAACGGTCGAGCATCCAGCCCACCCCGGGCTGCAAGAGCATGCCGCCCATCAGCGGCCCCATGTTGGCGACGCCCGAGGCCGTGCCCATCAGCCGCGGCGGCACCGATTCCTTGGCCCAGGCGAAGCCGATGATGATGTTGCCGGACGCAAAGCCGGTCACCGCCAGCACCACCACCAGGGCCCACATGGGCAGCGCCGCATAGATCACCATCGCCCAGCCGAGAGCCGCGACGATGCCGCTGGCAAAGTAGATCGGCTTGCGCCGGCCCAGTCGCGTCGACCACGCGCCGAGCAGCGGCCCGCCGCCGCCCCATGCAACGAGCATCACCGAGTTGATCGCGGCGGCGGTCGTGGCATCCAGCCCATGCACCTGCCGCAGCCAGGGCACGCCCCAGAGACCGGCGAAGGTCAGCACCGCGCCGGAGAAACCCAGCGACACCAGCGCCAGCAGCCAGATGTTGCGGTAGGACAGCACCTCGGCCAGGCTGGCGAGCACCGGTGCGTGCGCATGCGGCGTACTGCCCTCGCCGTGAAAATGACTGGCGTAACCGCGCTCCGACGGGTCGTCGCGCAGCCACAGCCAGATCGCCACCGCCAGCAGCGCGGTGAGCACGGCGAACGCAGCCATCACCGGGCGCCAGCCGTGGGCATCGACCAGCAGCCGCAGCGGCACCCCCGCGCCGACGCCGCCGATCAGACCCATCATCAGCAGCAGGCCCGAGACCAGCGCGAACTGGCGCGGCGCGATCCAGTGCGAGGATAGCTTGAGCATGGAAACGAAGCCGACCGCGACCGAGGCACCGACCAGCAGCCGCCCGGCGCTGGCCCACGCCAGACTCGGCGACAGCGCGAACAGCAGGCCGCCCACCGCGGCCACCGCCGCGCCGCTCGCCAGCAGCTTGCGCGGCCCCCAGCGATCGGCCAGCAGGCCCGTCGGAATCTGCATCGCGACATAGGCGTAGAAATAGAAGGCCGAGAGATTGCCAAGCGCCGCGCCGCCGATGGCGAACTCGGCCATCAGTTGCTCGGTCATCACCGCGGGCGAGACGCGCTGGAAGAAGGCGACGAGATAGAGCAGCGAGCCGAGGCCCCAGATGGCCCAGGCAAGCCTGGCCGGTGGATGAATCACGCCGGAAACCGCGACGCCCACCACAGCCGCGCGCGCAGGCCGAGTTCGGTGGCATAGCCCACCACCTGAAAGCGCACGATGCCGCGACTATCAACGATGAAGTGGGTGGGCACACCGCGCACATTCCACTCCTTGGCCAGCCAGCCGGCGCCATCGACCAGCGCCGTGAAATTCAGCCCCCGCTCATTCAAGTGCTTGGCCACCGTCGCCGCGTCGCCCGACTGCATGGCGACGGAAAGCGTCGGCCAGTCGCGCGCCACCGCCGCGATGTTGCCCTCCTCGGCCTTGCACACCGGGCACCACGTCGACCAGAAAACCACCAACACCGGCCGGCCGTTGGCGGCCTTGAGCGTATCGGCCAACGAAGTGGCGCGGCCGTCGGTCAGCGTGCCGGCAAGCTGCGGCGCCGGCCCCTCGGGCAGACCGCGTGCCTGCCACCACTGCACGGCGACGACGATGGCAACGATGAGCAGGGCTTCGAGCGACCAGCGCTTCCAGCGGGAGGGGTCGCGAAGGGCGGAGAGGAGTCGGGGAAACAGGGGTGGGCGCGACATCTCGCGCATGTTAGCCGATGCGCCGTCCCGCCAGCGCCGACTTTCTGGCGCCGCCGCGCGCGAAACCATTGCCTCGCACGACACCCGCCCTTTTTGGCAGGCAAGGGTTTTCGTTCTACGTGAGACAGCAGGCGAGTATCACCATTCCACCGGCGCCGGAGCATAGCCGGCCTCTCGCTGGCTGCGCACGGCAAGAACAAAAACGGTGTCGACTTCCGCGACGTAACGGTACAAGGCCACATAACCGTGCGAGCGACGCCCGATCACCAGTTCCCGCTTGCCGTTATTCGCGGGGCGACCGATCATGGGGTTGAACTCCAGCACGTTGAGCGCCTCGATGATCTCCCGAATGCGCAATGCCGGGTTCTCGACCCGATATTGGGCAAGGTGGTCGAGGATGCGATCAAAATCATCGCCTACCTCCGCCGCCAATTCGATACGTGACATTTTCAGCGCGCCAGTTTGCGCGCCACCGGGCGCTTTGCCGCTTTGCCGGCAAGACGCTCCTCCAGATAACCGCGCATTTCCCGCCACGAAATCGTCTTGCCGGAAGCAACGATGCGGGCATGGCGATCCTCGGCAAGCGCATCGAAATCGGCGCGCAGTTCCTCCTGCGCCGCCTTTTCCGCAATGGCATCGAGAATGAAGCCGTGCGCGGTCGTGCCGGAACGCTTCGCCGCCGCTGCAACGCGGGCTTTCAGGTCTTCCGGCAGGCGTATGGTCGTCGTGGACATGGTTGTCTCCAAAGGTTGAAACGCATGCCACTGTAGCACATGGGTGCTACGTCGCGCTTTGCTCTGCACTTCCTTCGGCCGCCGCCAGCGCCGACTTGTCGCCTTCCGGCGCATCCGCCCCGACATGGACGTCGGCGCCGATTTTCGGGGATCTGGCCGACCGCGCGGAAGATGCACGCGGCACGCTAATACGGTGCTTACGCCGCCTCCGCAATATCTGGCGTTTTCTTTGCGCAATTCAGTTCAGCACTGCTCCCACGCCAGCCCCTCGAAGCGCCAGCCATTGACCGAGCCGCGACGATGGTTGTCGTCGAGCTCGCCCTCGAAGCCGTGCAGCACGTTGTAGACGCGGGTGAAGCCCGCCGTCTCGAGCGCGCTGCCGGCGTCGACCGATCGGTTGCCGCTGCGGCAGATCAGCACGATGGGGCGGTCATGGACGTGGCCGGCGAACTTTTTCACCTCGCCGACGAAATGCGGATTGACTTCCCAGTCGGGGCCGTCGTTCCACGACACATGCAGCGCGCCCTCGGGATGACCGACGAAGAGGAATTCCATCTCGCTGCGGCAGTCGACGAAGAGGGCCTTGGGATTGTTGTGCAGGAATTCGGCGGTCTCTTTTGGAGTCAGGTGTTCCATGATGAAGCTCTCCTCGTGGGGGGTAATGAACAGTATCCCTTATGCAGCCATAGATCAAGTGAATTTACATCGCATGCTAGAATTTCAGTCGATTCAACGTCTTCCGGCATTCTCCCTTATGCAACCCGACCGCAGCGACGAACTGCGCGACCTGCTCGCGCGGCGCATTCTCATTCTCGACGGCGCCATGGGCACCATGGTGCAGCGTCACAATCTGGTCGAGGCCGATTATCGCGGCGAACGCTTCGCCGCGCACGGCACGGATCTCAAGGGCAATAACGATCTGCTGTGCCTGACGCGGCCGGACGTGATCGGTGGCATCCATGCGGCCTATCTCGAAGCCGGCGCCGACATCCTCGAAACCAACACCTTCAACGCCACGCGCGTGTCGCAGGCCGAATACGGACTCGCAGACCTCGCCTTCGAGCTGAACGTCGCCGGCGCGAAGCTCGCGCGCGAAGTCGCCGACAAATACTCGACACCGGACAAGCCCCGCTTCGTCGCCGGCGTGCTCGGCCCCACCTCGCGCACCTGCTCGCTCTCGCCCGACGTGAATGACCCGGGCTTCCGCAATGTCACCTTCGATGCGCTGGTCGACGATTACTACCAGTCGACGAAGGGGCTGACCGAGGGCGGCGCCGACATCCTGCTGGTGGAGACGGTGTTCGACACGCTCAACGCCAAGGCCGCGCTGTTCGCCATCGAGAAGTTCTTCCTCGACGCTGGCCGCCAGTGGCCGGTGATGATCTCCGGCACCATCACCGACGCCTCGGGCCGCACCCTCTCGGGCCAGACGGCCGAGGCCTTCTGGAACTCCCTGCGTCATGCGCGGCCGCTGTCCTTCGGCCTCAACTGCGCGCTCGGCGCCGGCGAGTTGCGCCAGTACGTCGAGGAGATTTCGCGCGTCGCCGACTGTTTCGTCTCGGCGCATCCGAATGCCGGCCTGCCCAACGCCTTCGGCGGCTACGACGAGACGCCGCAAATGCTGGCCGACGAAATGGCGCAGTGGGCCAGAAGCGGCATCATCAACATCGCCGGCGGCTGCTGCGGCACCTCGCCCGATCACATCAAAGCCATTGCCGCCGCGATGGCGGGTGTTGCCCCGCGCGCGATTCCCGTCGTCGACGAGAAGCTGCGTCTCTCCGGGCTGGAGCCCTTCAACGTCGGCGCCGATTCGCTGTTCGTGAACATCGGCGAGCGCACCAACGTCACCGGCTCGCGCGCCTTCGCGAAGATGATCCTCGAAGGCCGCTTCGACGACGCGCTGGCCGTGGCGCGAAGCCAGGTCGAGAACGGCGCCCAGGTGGTCGACGTCAACATGGACGAGGCCATGCTCGACTCGAAGGCGGCGATGGTGAAGTTTCTCCATCTCGTCGGTTCCGAGCCGGACATCTCGCGCGTGCCGCTGATGCTCGATTCCTCGAAGTGGGAAGTGATCGAGGCCGGCTTGAAGTGCATCCAGGGCAAGGGCGTCGTCAATTCGATCTCGATGAAGGAAGGCGAGGCGAAATTCCTCGAACAGGCGCGTCTCGCCCGCCGCTACGGCGCGGCTGTCATTGTCATGGCCTTCGACGAGACCGGCCAGGCCGACACCTTTGCCCGCAAGACGGGGATATGCCGGCGCGCCTATGACGTGCTGGTGGCCGACGGCTTCCCGGCCGAGGACATCATCTTCGACCCCAACGTCTTCGCCATCGCCACCGGCATCCCCGAGCACGACAATTACGCCGTCGATTTCATCGAGGCCGCGCGCTGGATCAAGGCCAACCTGCCGCATGCCGGCATCTCCGGCGGCATCTCCAACGTCTCCTTCTCCTTCCGCGGCAACGAGGTGGTGCGCGAGGCGATCCACACCGTCTTCCTCTACCACGCGATTCAGGCCGGGCTCACCATGGGCATCGTCAATGCCGGCCAGCTCGGCGTCTACGACCAGCTCGACCCGGCGCTGCGCGAGAAGGTCGAGGACGTGGTGCTGAACAGAAAAGTCGGCGCTGGCGACACGCTGGTTGAGTTCGCCACATCGGTCAAAGGCAGCGCGAAAGAGCAGGTGCAAGACCTGGCCTGGCGCGAGTGGCCGGTGGAGAAGCGCCTCGCGCACGCAATGGTGCGCGGCATCACCGAGTACATTGTGGCCGACACCGAAGAATGCCGCGCCGCGCTCGAAGCCGCCGGCCGCCCGCCGCTGGCGGTGATCGAAGGCCCGCTGATGAACGGCATGAACGTGGTCGGCGACCTCTTCGGCGCCGGCAAGTTGTTCCTGCCGCAGGTGGTGAAGTCGGCGCGGGTGATGAAGCAGGCGGTCGCCCACCTGCTGCCCTTCGTCGAAGAGGACAAGAAGCGCACCGGCGCGTCCTCCAAGGGCAAGATTGTCATCGCTACCGTCAAGGGCGACGTCCATGACATCGGCAAGAACATCGTCGGCGTGGTGCTCGGCTGCAACGGCTACGAGATCGTCGATCTCGGCGTCATGGTGCCGGCGGACAAGATTCTCAACGCCGCCAAGGAGCACGGCGCACAGGCCATCGGCCTGTCGGGACTCATCACCCCGTCGCTGGAAGAGATGAGCCACTTCGCCGGCGAGATGCAGCGGCAGGGCTTCACCCAGCCGCTGTTGATCGGCGGCGCCACCACCAGCCGCGCCCACACCGCGATCAAGATCGCGCCCCACTATGCAGGTTCGGTGGTCTACGTGCCGGACGCCTCGCGCGCCGTCGGCGTGGTGACCAAACTGCTATCGGAGGACATGCGCGACGCCTATGTCGCCGAGATCGCGGCCGACCACGACAAGCTGCGCGCCCAGCACGCGCAGAAGAAGGGCGTTGCGCTGGTCACGCTGGCAACCGCGCGGGCCAATGCCGCCAAGCTCGACTACGCGCCGTTCCCGCCACGGCGACCCGGTCTGCGAACCCTGTGCCGCATCGATCTCGGCAAGCTGGCCGAATACATCGACTGGGGCCCCTTCTTCCAGACCTGGGACCTCGCCGGTTCCTACCCGAAGATCCTCGACGACCCCAAGGTCGGCGAAACGGCGCGCAATGTATTCAACGACGCGCAGGCCATGCTGGCGCAGCTTGTCGCCGAAAAGTGGCTGGTCGCCAACGCCGTGTTCGGGCTGTTCCCGGCCAACTCGGTCGGCGACGACATCGAGATATATTCGGATGAGACGCGCGACTCCGTATTGATGACATGGAAAGGCCTGCGCCAGCAGCACGAGCGGCCGGACGGAAAACCCAACGAGTGCCTCGCCGATTTCGTCGCGCCGAAAAAAGTCGGCGTGACCGAAGGAAATCCCCGTGGGACTGGCGGAACGGCGATTCCGGACTACATCGGCGCCTTCGCCGTCACCGCCGGCATCGGCATCGAGACCAGGCTCGCCGAGTTCGCGGCCCAGCACGACGACTACCGTTCCATCATGCTCAAGTCGCTGGCCGATCGTCTGGCCGAAGCCACCGCCGAGTGGCTGCACGAGCGCGTGCGCCGCGACGACTGGGGCTATGCCCGCGACGAGCGCCTGTCGGTCGAGGAACTGATCGCCGAGAAATACCCGGGCATCCGCCCCGCGCCCGGCTACCCGGCCTGCCCCGACCACACCGTCAAGAAGGACTTGTTTCGCCTGCTCGACGCCCCGGCCAATGCCGGCATGGAGCTGACCGAGAACTTCGCCATGACGCCGGCCGCATCCGTCTCGGGCTTCTTCCTCGCCCACCCGCGGGCGCACTACTTCGCCGTGAGCAAAATCGGCAACGACCAGCTTGAAGATTGGGCAGAGCGCAACAATATGGGAAAATCCACGGCGTCGCGCTGGCTGGCGCCGCTGCTATAAATCAACCATGCCCACGCCGGGCCGCCCAAAAGGGGCATGCGCCCCCCTGTGGGGGGCAGCGAGCCGGGTTTGCGAGCGTGGGGGGCCATACTATGACCATCCTTCCCCAAGAAGAATTGCAATGACCACCGAAACCCCAGAGAACGACGGCCGCCTCTCCTTCATGGAAGCCGTGGCCTATGTCATGCAGCGCAAGCGGCCCGTCTTCGCCGCCATGCCCGTGTTCGGCGACCGCAGCGACGACGAGAACCAGACCGCCGAAGGCGCCAAGGTCTTCATCATCGAACCCGATCCGGAGGAGGATGGCGGCGACTGGCAGATGCGCTTCATCGCCGGCCCCTTCTTCTCGGCCGCCTACGCCGCCAACGAGGTGCTGGCGCCCGAGGACGTGCCGGGCAGCGTGCGCGACCTGCGCTTCATGCCGACGCACGTCGAGGACGACTGGTTCACCGACCAGATTCAGATCCTGATCCAGAAGCTGGTGCAGGGCGCCAACATCGACGCCCAGATGCCCGACTACCGGAGCGCCCCGGCCACAAGGGCTCCGGCCCCGATGCCGTGTTCCCCGTCTCCTTTGTCGGGCGCGACGGCAAGCCCTGAGCCGCGGTCGCCAAGTACGGCGGCGGCAATGCTAGAATCCTCGTCATTACACAGGAGTGCCCGATGAGCCAAGATTCCCTATCGCGCGGTTCCCTAGCCGCCTCCCCCGACCTCGGCTGGAGCCAGGTGCGCGAAACCGTGCTGATGCTCGAACTCGCCGCCGGCCAGGTCGATGCCGCGATGAAGGACTCCAACAACTCGGTCGAGGTGCTCACCGACACCTTCACCTCGCTGGCCAAAACGCTGGACCTCATCGAGGTAGCCGTCTCCACCCTGCCCGACACCGTCGGCAACGGCATGGTCAAGGCCGAGATCCAGGACAACACCCGCGTCGTCGCGCAGAAGGTGCATCAGGCCATCATCGCCTTCCAGTTCTATGACAAGCTGGTGCAGCGGCTCGATCATGTCTGCCACTGCCTCGACGGGCTGTCCGGGCTGGTGTCCGACAAGGACCGGCTCTTCGACCCGGGCGAATGGGTCGGGCTGCAGGGGCGCATCCAGTCGAAATACACCATGGCCGAGGAACACGAAATGTTCGCCGCCGTCCTCGCCGGCATGCCCGTGGCCCAGGCCATCGAGCAGTTCATGGCCAAGCGCGGGGAAGCTGCCGCCGGGGGCGGCGACATCGAGCTGTTCTAGTAGAGCCCCCAAAGCACGGGCTTTTCGCGCACGAGCGAGCGCTCCAGCAGCTCGACCAGCGGCAGCGCGCGCTGCGCCAGGCCGACGCGCGCGGCGACGCCGGTCTCCTCCGTTTCGTCGTCCCGCGGATTCGCCTGCGCCCTGGCGCGCGCCCGATCTTCGGCGATCACGGCCTTCAGCCGGGCGATGCACTCCGGCATTTGCTCGACGGTGATCACGCCGCGCCGCGAGTGTTCCTTGCCCATGAGGTCCATCATGCGGTGGGCGACCTCGTCGAACATCATCACGTCGCCCGAAGCGTCCGATTGAAACGTGATCATGCGATATCCCTTTCGCGGAGCCAGTCGAGAATATGCCGCGCCGGTTTCTTCCAGTCGCGTTCCAGCATCATGCCGTGGCCCATGCCGGGAAAAACCGTCGCCGGCACACCGTAGGTGCGTGCCGTCATCTCGACCAGCGAGGCCGGGATCAGGTGGTCGCGTTCGGCGCCCTGAATCAGCAGCGACGAGGCGTCGATCTTCGACGGATGCGGCAGATTGAACAGGCTCATGTCCCAGATCGCGCGGTGCGACTCGGGCTGCGACCAGCGGTAGAAGCGCGCCAGATCGTCAACCGCCACCGGTTGGGCGAACAGGGCCTCGCGCAGGGTATCGAGCGCCACCTCGCCGCCGCCCATCAGCTGGTTGAGGTCGGTCATCAGCCCCGGGTGCGAGAACATCATGCCGAAGGCCGCCGCCATCAGGCCCTGCGGTGGCACCGCGCACATCAGCACGGCCCCCGGAAACGTGCGCTGCTCAAGCGCTTTCTGCACCACGAAGCCGCCCATCGAATGACCGATCAGCACCGGTGGCGCCGGCAGTCCGGCGACCGCCTCGAACACGTCATTGACATAGTCGGCGATCGACAGGCTGTCGAGATGCTCGCGCCCGCGCGAATGGCCATGCCCCGACAGGCTCAGTGCATGCGATGCATAGCCGGCCTCGGCGAAGAAGGGCAGAAAATGCTCCTCCCAGCACCAGGCGCCGGTGAAGGCGCCGTGCACGAACAGCAGCGGGGTGGTGCGCGACGCAGCGGTGGGGACTCGCGACAGGACTTCAAGCGTGGCGAGGCGGGAAGCGTTCATAATGCGATTCTATGCTGAAGTGGCTGATCGCCCTCTTGCTTGTCGTGCTGCTGCTCGGCGTGGCGCGGCCACGACTTGCAGCATGGTTGCCACGGTTACGATTGGGCCGCCTGCCCGGCGATCTGCGGTTCCGCCTGCGCGGTCGCGAGTATCTGTTTCCCTTCGCCTCGGTGATCCTGCTCTCGCTGCTCGCCTTAGTCCTGATGCGTTTTCTGTAGGCCGAGGGACTTCACCGCCGCGACGCGCGCATCGAAGATGCGCTGCGGAATCAAGGCGGGATCGGTGCAGCTCCTGGCGATGGCCCCGGCATCGACGCCGCGCACGGCGGCCAGCGCCTGCCGCCATAACGCCGCCTGCGGATAGTCGCGCTCGGCGAAACCCAGCCGCCCGCGAAAGTCCGCCTCGCACGCACCCAGCACCAGCTCGAAGCGCTCCGGTCGCCGCAGCACGTCGCAGCGCTCGAGCAGCTTCACCATCGTCGCCGGCCGCAGCTGCTCCGGCTTGTGGATGTCGCCGTGGAACCGCGCCGTCAGCAGCGCCACGTCGCGGCATTCCACCGGCACGCGCAACCGCTCGCACAGCGGACCGAGCAGCTCGACGCCGCGCGCCTCGTGGCCGCCGTGGCGCGGCAGAACAAAGGCCGGCGTGCCGCCCTTGCCCAGGTCGTGCGTCAGCGCGGCGAAGCGCGCCGGCAGCGGTAGATTCAGCCGCGCCGCCATGTCGATCACCATCATCACATGAACACCGGTGTCGATCTCGGGGTGATAGTCGGCGCGCTGCGGCACGCCCCACAGCGCATCCAGCTCGGGCAGTATCCGCGAAGCCGCGCCGCAGGCCCGCAGCGTCCCGAACATGCGCGAGGGCGCCGCCTCCATCAGCCCGCGCGCCAGCTCCTGCCAGACGCGCTCCGGCACCAGCGCATCGACCTCGCCGTTGTTCACCATGAGGCGCATGAGATCGAGCGTTTCGGGCGCCACGGTGAAATCCGCGAAGCGCGCGACGAAGCGCGCCACGCGCAGGATGCGCACGGGATCCTCGGCGAAGGCCGGCGAGACATGGCGCAGCACCCTGGCTTGCAGATCGCGCTGCCCGCCATAAGGGTCGATCAGCGCGCCATCCTCGCTTTTGGCGATGGCATTGATGGTGAGATCGCGCCGCGCCAGATCCTCTTCCAGCGTAACGCCGGCATCGGCATGGAAGACGAAGCCCTTGTAACCCGGCGCCGTCTTGCGCTCGGTGCGCGCCAGCGCATATTCCTCGTGCGTCCGCGGATGCAGGAACACCGGGAAATCCTTGCCCACCGGCACGAAGCCGCGGGCGAGCATGTCCTCCGGCGTGGCGCCGACGACGACCCAGTCGCGGTCCTGGACCCTCAGCCCGAGCAGTTCATCGCGGACCGCGCCGCCGACGCAGAAAACCTGCACTACCGCTTCGCCCCCTCGCGGAAATCGTCATAGCCGGCGCGGCGGCGGCCGTCGGAGAGGTAGGTGGGGCCGATGATTTCGAGCGCGGTGGCGCGGCGGCCGAAGGGGAGGACGCCGCAGTCGCCGGGTGCGCAGGTGCTGGGTACCTGCATCGACCGGTAGTTGTCGCGGGTCATCGGGCCGCCGAGGAGTTCGAGCATCCACGCCATCAGGTAGGACGGAATGTCGCCCAGCGGCATGATGTTGCCCGGGCTGCCGGCGGCGCGGCCGGCGTAGTCGACGAGGTCGAGCAGGGTATAGACCTTCGGCCCGCACAGATCAAAGGTCTGGCCCGCGCTCTCGCTGTGATCCAGGCACTCGGCCATGGTCGCCGCGACGTCCTCGACCCACACCGGCTGGAACAGCGCGGCGGGACAGGCCAGCGGCAGCAGCGGCGCCATGGCACAGAGGCCGGCAAAGACGGTGAGGAACCGGTCGCCCTGGCCGTAGATGACCGAGGGGCGGAAGAAGGTGGCGCCGGGAAAGGCCGCGCGCACGGCGACCTCGCCGGCGGCCTTGGAGCGCAGGTAGGCCGAGGGCGCTTCCGCATCGGCCTTGAGCGCCGACATGTGCAGCAGCCGCTGCGCTCCCGCCGCCCTGGCGGCCCGGGCCACGCGCCCGGCAAGCTCGACGTGGGCGCGGTCGAAGCCCTTGCCCCAGGGCTGGCCGTCGGTCTTGCCGCCGCCGCCCTTGAGGACGCCGACGAGGTTAATGACGGCGTCCTGGCCGGCGGCGAGCCGCGCCAGCGTGGCGTCGTCATGGATATCGGCCTCGACCACATCGACCATGGGGAAGGGCAGCAGGTGCTTGGCGCGCTCGCGCCGACGCGTCGGCACGGTAATGCGCACGTTGCGACGGGACAGCGCGTTCATCAGGTGGCGGCCGACATAGCCGGAGCCGCCGATCAGCAGGATATTCTCGATGGTCATGGTGACGGGGAAGGAAAAGTGATTCGGGTCAGGGTAAATCTTCGCCGCGCGTGTCGCCGCCGCGCGCGGGCTGCACCACGCCGAGGCGGCTCTTCAGCGACTGCGGCTTGCCCTCGAACAGCGCGGTGTAATAGACGGCGTTGCTCATCACCTTCTTGACGTAGTCGCGCGTTTCGGAGAACGGGATGGTCTCGGCGTAGATCGCGCCCTCGATGGGATGATCGGCGCGCCAGCGCCTGGCGCGGCCGGGGCCGGCGTTGTAGGCAGCCGACGCCAGCACCGGGTGGTTGTCGAGGCTGGCCAGCACCATCTTGAGATAGTTGGTGCCGAGGGTGACGTTGGTGTCCATCTCGGTGACCTTGCCCGGATGGTAGCCGGCCAGCCCGATCTTCTTCGCCACCCACTTGGCGGTGGCGGGCATCACCTGCATCAGGCCCTGGGCACCGACGGAGGATTTCGCCCGCTGGATAAAGCGGCTTTCCTGCCGCATCAGGCCATAGACCCAGCCGTGATCGAGCGCGAGTTCGCGCGTCTTGGGCTCGACGCGCTCGCGGAAGGGGGCGAGGTAGCGCAGCGAATAATCATGCTGGAGCGTGGTGCGATCGGCGGTGTTGATGGCGCGATCCCAGACCTCGGCGCCGCGGGCAAAATCGGCGGCGGCGAGCAACTGGCGATCGTCCAGCCCGCGCAGGGTCCACACCCATTCGCGCACGCCCTCGACGCGCATGTCGAGGCGAATCAGCGCCAGGGCGCGGCGGAAACCCGGGCGCGCGGCGGCGACGGCGAGTTCGTCCCGGCTCGGCGGCACCGCGCGCGGTGGCACGCCGATGACGCGGCCGAGTTCCTCGTCGGCGAGGTTGCCGTAGAAATTGGGCTGGCCGGCGATCTTCTGGAATAGCGCATTAGCCGACTCGTGGCTTCCCTGCGCGGCCAGCGCGCGGCCAAGCCAGTAGCTCCAGACCGGCTCGGCGGCCATCCGCGGCGGCATCTGCTCCACCGCCTGGCGCACGCGCGCCCAGTCCAGCGCGCGCAACGCGGCGCGGGTCTTCCACGCCAGCTGGTCCTCGAACAGCGGCGTGGTGCCGGCCAGGTCGAACCAGTCAAGCGCCTCGGGCAGGTGGCGCATCGCCGCCTGTTGCGCCAGATGACCCCAGACATAGCCGCGGTCGGCCTCGGAAAACTTCTTCTCGATTTCACGCCATTGGGTCGCCGCCGGCAGCGGGTCCTGCCGCGCCATGCGCTGCATGGCGAACAGCGCCATCTCGCGGCCGAGCCGCGTCGCGGCGAAATTGCCGCCGAGCCGAGCGAAGTGACGCGCCGGCTTGTCGGCGATGGCTTCGAGCGTCCTCGCATCCGGGATCTGCGTATCCGGCAGGTAGCGCGCGGCGGCGCGCGCCTCGCGCAGCTTCTTCATTTCGAGCAGGCGCCGCACGCGTTCCCAAATGTCATCGGCATCGAGGCGCTTGTCGACGACCAGCGCGTCCATCAGCGGCGCGCAGGCCTCGGGCAGCTCGACGGCGGCGAACCACAGCGGCCGCGCCTCCAGCAGCACGGCCTCGCGAGCGACGGCATCGGCCCGCACCAGGCGCGCCTGCAGCGCATGGCAGGCAATGTCCGGCTCCGGCATGGCCAGCGCCGGCAACTCTTTCTCGAAGGTCTCCCACTGGCCACGTTTGCCCAGCAGCCGCAGCCAGTCGCCGCGCAGCTTTTCGGCCAGGTAGGAGCCCTTCTCGCGTTCGAGAAAATCGGCCACGCCTTCGGTCTCGCTGTCCTCGAGCTTGAGGCGCAGCCGCCAGTAATCGACCCACGGTCGCAACTCGTGGTCACCCAGCGCCTCGGCCAGCCGTGCCAGGCGCACGCGCTCGCCGGCCTTGTAGGCGTCCCGCGCATGGAGAAAACGCTCTTCCGCCGGAGTCGCCGCGGCATGGGGCGCCAGCCACAGCAAACCCAGCGCAGCGGCTATATTGGCTATTCTGGTAAAACCATTGTTCATCTTGTCAATCTAGCACATGGAACCGGCTGCGCCTCCCCCCGAAAACGCCACGCAAACGGCGGTTCTTCGCGCCACGCTGCGGCGGGAGAAAATCGCCGCGCGCGCCGCACTGGCGCAGGAAGTGCGCGCGGCCCATTCGGCGCGCATCGAAACGACTCTCGAAGCCCTGCTGGACAAGCTGCGCGCCGTCCCGCCAGCGCCGACTTTTCGGTCAACCCTGGGGTTCTGCTGGCCACACCAGGGCGAGTTCGACGCGCGCCCGCTCGTCCAGCGCCTGCTGGCGCGCGGCTGGGACGCCTGCCTGCCGGTGGTGCTGGCCGAGGCGGCGCCGCTGGCTTTTCGGCCATGGACGCCGGAAACGCCACTGGCACCCGACCGCTACGGCATCCCCACGCCCTCCGCCGGCGAGTTCGTCACGCCCGACGTGCTGCTGATCCCGCTGGTCGCCGTCGACGCCCGCAACTACCGCATCGGCTACGGCGGCGGATTCTTCGACCGCACGCTGGCGGCGCTGGCCGCCGCGGGTCATTGCGCAACGTCGATCGGCGTCGGCTTCGAACTCGCGCGCGTTTCCGATACGCGACCGGGGCCGCGCGACATCCCGCTCGACCTCGTGATCACCGAGCTGGGGTGTTGCATTGCACGGGATTTAGCGCAATGATGTTTGCAAATTCCGCATGAACACAGCCGACATGACGTTCCCGCTGGTCACGCTGCAACCCGTCGTCAATGCCCGCCACGGCTGGGTCGCGCTGTCGCTCGACACTGGCGGTGGCATCGATGCCGCCGCTCTCGGGCGGATTTTCTGCGAATTCGGGCTCTACGACTCGCTCGACGGTCTGCCCTGCGTGGTGGCGCTCGACGATGCACCAGCGGATCTGGGCGAATTCATCCCGGCGCGGGACATCATCCTGCGCTTGCCGGCCGCGCGCTGTGCCGACGCGGACTTCGCCGACACGCTGCTGCGGCTGCAACGCGACGGCTTCCGTCTGATCGCCGACGGCCTGCCTTCCGTTGGTACGCGGCTGCCTCCCCCGATCACCGGCCTCGCGCTGGCCTGCGACGACGGATCGCCGCCGGCCGGCGCCGGCGAATGGCTGCCGCGGCTGCCCGGCCTGCATCTGGCGCTTGGCGTCGACAGCACCGATGCGCTGGCGCATTGCAGCGGCGCCAATTTCCAGTGGTTCGCCGGCAACTACCCGCTGCGCCCCGCCACGGGGACCGGGGCGGGACAGTCGCCGGGCGGACCCTCGGTGGCTCTGCTGCTCAAGCTGCTGACGCTGGTCGCCCAGGACGCCGAGACGCGCGAGATCGAGGCTATTCTCAAGCAGGACCCCCATCTCTCCTACCAGTTGCTGCGGCTGGTGAATTCGGTGAGCTTCGCGCTGACGCAGAAGATCACCACCTTCGGCCAGGCCCTGCAGCTGCTGGGGCGGCGCCAGTTGCAGCGCTGGTTGCAGTTGCTGCTCTACGCCAACCCGGTGGCGGGCCGCCCGAGTCCGCTGCTGCCGCGCGCCGCGTTGCGCGCCGCGCTGATGGAAGCGCTGCTGCGCCATGCCGGTCCCACGGGCGATAGCGGCGAGATGATCGACCGCGCCTTCATGGCGGGCATGTTTTCGCTGCTCGACGCCTTGCTTGGCATGCCGCTGGCCGAGGCCCTCGGCCAGCTCAATCTTGCCGACGACCTGATGGCCGCGCTGCTCGCCCGCGAGGGGTGGCTCGGCCAGTTGCTCGACGTGGTGACGGCCGCCGAGCACTCGCCGGCCGAGCTCGGCCCGGCGCTGGCCGGCGCCGGCCTCGATTCGGCGGTCTGGGCCGAGACGCTGGCCCAGTCCTGTCGCTGGGCGATCCAGGTCAGCCGCGAGTCCGTCTGAATGGCGGTCAAATCGCTCCACCCCTACCCCGACGGCGAGCTGCCGCCGGACGAGGCCACCGTGCTGTACCGCGAGGCGATCGAGGCGCCAGCCAGCCTCGACGACGACGACGTGCGCGCACTGGTACGACACAGCCAGGCGCTGGCCCGCCGCATCGAGCGCCAGGCCACCGTGCTCGACCGCATCCGCGAGTCGGTAATCACCATGGACCTGGTTGGCTTTATCACCGGCTGGAACAAGGGCGCCGAGCATCTCTTCGGCTACACCGCCACCGAGGCTATCGGCCGCAACATTCTCTTCCTCTATGACGATGACGACCGCGACAACACCGAGATCGAGGATGCCTTTCTCGAACATGGCGGCCGCGAGATGGAGGTGCGCCGGCGCAAGAAATCGGGCGAGGTGTTCTGGGCCAGCCTGCTCCTGTCCGCGGTGCGCGACGACGATGGCGACTCGATCGGCCTGATCGGTTACCTCGGCGACATCACCGAGCGCAAGCAGACCGAGGAGCGCATCCACGCGCAGGCCTATCACGACCCCCTGACCGGCCTGGCCAACCGCACGCTGCTGTTCAAGCTGGTCGATCAGGCCCTGGCCGTGGCGAAACGCAACGGCATCGGCGGCGCGCTGCTGTTCATCGACCTCAATCGTTTCAAGCCGATCAACGACACGCTCGGCCACACGGTCGGCGACCGCCTGCTGGTCGAAATCGGCGAGCGGCTGCGCCAGACGCTGCGCGGCGAGGACGTGGCGGCGCGCATCGGCGGCGACGAATTCGTGGTCGGTCTGTTCGACATCGCGCGCTCCGATCACGCCGGCATCGTCGCGCGCAAGATCCTCGCCGCCATCGACGAGCCGTTCTTCATCGACAACCACGAGCTGCGGATCGGCGCGGCCATCGGCATCAGCCTCTACCCGCGGGACGGCGCCGACATCGAGGCGCTGCTCGCCGCCGCCGACATCGCCATGTACCGCGCCAAGCATGACGGCCAGAGCGGCGAGGGCGGCGAGGGCTACGCCTTCTATTCCACGAGCATGAACGAGCGCGCCGCCGAGCGCCTGAAGATCGAGACCGGCCTGCGTCGCGCCCTCGAGCGCGACGAGCTGCTGCTGCACTACCAGCCCAAGGTCGCCATCGCCGATGGCCGCATCGTCGGCGCCGAGGCGCTGGTGCGCTGGAATCACCCCGAGCGCGGCATGGTGTCGCCGGGCGAGTTCATCCCGGTGGCCGAGGAGACCGGCCTGATCCTGCATATCAGCGAATGGGTGCTCGACGCCGCCTGCGCGCAAAGTCGGCGCTGGCGGGACGCCGGCCTGGCGCCGCTCAAGGTCGCCATCAACCTCTCGGCGCGCGAATTCAACCCCAGGCTGCCGAGCCGCATCCGCGATGCGCTGGCCCGGCACGGTATCGGGCCGGAATGCCTCGACCTCGAGATCACCGAGGGCATGCTGATGAACAGCACCGAGCAGGTGATCGTGATGATGGGGGAACTGGCCGCCATGGGTCTGTCGCTCTCGCTCGACGACTTCGGCACCGGTTACTCGAGCCTGTCCTACCTGCGGCGCTTCCCCATCGACGCGCTCAAGATCGACCGCTCCTTCGTCATCGACCTGCCCGACGACGCCGATGCCGGCGCCATCGCCAGCGCCATCATCGGCATGTCCAGGCGCCTGCAGCACCGCGTCATTGCCGAAGGCGTCGAGACGCGGGCGCAACTGGAATTCCTCGCGGCCCACGGCTGCGACGAGATTCAGGGTTATCTGTTCTCGCCGCCGCTGCCGGCGGAAAAGTTCGAGGCCCTGGTCCGCGAAGACCGGCGCTTACAGCGCTGAAACGGCCGTCGCCATGCGCGCCAGCGCCGCGTCCAGCGTGGCGCGCGGGCAGCCGAAATTGAGGCGGACGAAGCCCGCGCCTTCGCCGGTCATGCCGAAATCGGCGCCGTCCGCCAGGCCGACCCCGGCCTGCTCGAAGAAGCGCTGGGGACTGGCAACGCCAAGACCGCGCGCGTCGATCCACGCCAGGTAGGTAGCCTCGACCGGCGCCATGGCCAGCCCGGGCATCGCCGCGACGGCCGCCGCGACGCGGTCGCGATTTCCCCGCAAATAGTCGGCGCTGGCGGCACGCCAATCGCCGCAGTCGCGATAAGCCGCCTCGCAGGCGACGAGCCCCAGCGTATTCACATGCGGCACGATGCCGTGCATGGCGGCGCGGAAATCGCGCCGCAGCCGCGCGTCTGAAATCACGGCGAAGGCGCAGCCGAGGCCGGGAATGTTGAAGGTCTTCGACGGCGCCATCAGGGTGATGCTGCGCCGGGCGGCAGCCGCGCCGAGGCTGGCGAAGGGGACGTGCCGGCGCGGCTCCAGCATCAGGTCGCAATGGATTTCGTCGGAGCAGACGACGACATCGTGCTTCTCGGCCAGCCGCAGGATCTCCCGCAACTCCTCCTCGTGCCAGGCGCGGCCGACGGGATTGTGCGGGTGGCAGAGCTGCCACAGCTTCGGCTTCTCGCGCTTGAGCACCCCGGCCACGGCGGCGAAGTCCCAGCCCCAGCGATCGTCGCTCAGGACGAGCGGCACCGTGACCAGACGCCGGCCACCGTATTCGGGCGCCGAAAGGAAGGGCGGATAGACCGGCGTGGCGGCGAACACGGCGTCGCCCGCCTGCCCCACCGCGCGGCTGGCGACGTGCAGGCCCGTCACCAGCCCCGGCAGCCAGACGATCCACTCGGCCGCGATGGCCCAGCCATATTCGCGCTCGCAATGGTCCCGCACCGCCTCGACCAGCGAGGGCCAGGGCTGGGCGTAGCCGAACACGCCGTGGTCGATGCGCCGGCGCAGGGCGTCCCGCACCGCCGGCGGCGCGGCGAAATCCATGTCGGCCACCCACAGCGGCAGGATGTCGCGCCCCGCGTACTTGTTCCACTTGAGCGAGTCGGAACCGCGCCGGTCGACGCCGCGGTCGAAGTCAAAGGCGTTCACACCGCCAGGTGTTCGTACAGCACGGTGGAGAGATAGCGCTCGCCGAACGAGGGGATGATGACCACCGCGAGTTTGCCGGCATTCTCCGGCCGCTGCATCGCCTGCAGCGTCGCCCAGACCGCCGCGCCGGAGGAAATGCCGACCAGCAGCCCTTCCTCGGTCGCCATGCGCCGCGCCGTGGCCAGCGCGTCGTCGTTGCTCACTCGAATCACTTCGTCATACACCGTGGTGTCGAGGATGATCGGCACGAAACCGGCGCCGATGCCCTGGATGACGTGCGGCCCTTTCTGCCCGCCCGAGAGCACGGCGCTGGCGGCCGGCTCGACGGCGATGACTTGCATCCGCGGACGTTTGGCCTTGAGCGCCTGGCCGACGCCGGTGATCGTGCCGCCGGTGCCGATGCCGGCAACGAAAATATCGACCCGGCCGTCGGTGTCGGCCCAGACCTCCTCGGCCGTGGTGCGGCGATGGATCTCGGGGTTGGCGGGGTTCTCGAACTGCTGCGGGATGAATACGCGCGGGTCGGCCGCGGCCATTTCCGCGGCCTTGGCGATGGCGCCGGCCATGCCCCCGGCGGCGGGGGTGAGCACCAGCTCGGCGCCATAGGCCTTGAGCAGCAGCCGGCGCTCGCGGCTCATGCTCTCGGGCATGACGAGCACGCACTTGTAGCCGCGCGCCGCGCACACCATCGCCAGGCCGATGCCGGTGTTGCCCGAGGTCGGCTCGACGATCAGGGTGTCGGGCTTGATCCGGCCTGCCTTCTCGGCGGCGTCGATCATGGCCACGGCGATACGGTCCTTGACCGAATGCGCCGGGTTCATGTACTCGAGCTTGCAGGCGATGGTGCCGCTGATTCCCGCCGACAGTTTGTTGAGACGCACAAGCGGCGTGCGGCCGACAAGTTCGGTGACGTTGTTGGCGATTTTCATCGGAAAGACCTTATTGACGCGATGTGAGAGTTTCAAAACCGGCGGCTGGCGCCGCCATGTGTTCGTCCCCTATTGTTTCTTGTTTTTGCCCGCGCAAGTAGAGTGTATCGGGTGAAAGATCGATTTCATCGTTCCGCACCTCACCCCCTGGAATCTTCAACACCACCTTGAACTCGTTGTATCTGACATGGATATGCGGGTGAGGGCTATTGTCTGGAAAACCACCGAATAAACGCGATGTGCAACATTCAGGCGGTAACCAAGCTATCGAACTGGAGTTGTGGTCTGCCGGGTTGCCGGTTGAGCGGGAGGCAAAGGGTATGAGCCGCGACTTTGCGATAAAGGCGGGAGACGGGACGCCGCGGATCGCGTCGTCATTGCCGTGGCCCGGACTGGCGCCAACCAAC
>JAUYFI010000192.1 GCA_030691075.1 Sulfurisoma sp.
ATCGCGCTTGCCGAAATCGACGAAGGAGATTGGCGGCAGATGGGCATTGAGCAGTGGAACGTTGCATATCGCCCGGGACGTGCGTTTGTTCCCGTCTCTGAAGGGCTGTAGATAGGGAATCCGGGTCAGCAGGTAGAACGCGGCCTGCACTGGATTATCGAGCGCCGATGCGCGCTCCAGCACCCGGTCAAGCGCCTTCGCGATATACCCCGTCCCCGGCCTGAATGGCGGCTGATAAGCGGAGAGTGCAATATCGACATCCTCGTATTCTCGTGGCACGCCACGAAAAGGCTTGCTCAAGAAGTGCCTGGAATCGCTTAGCGCCGGAAGATCATGATCGTTCGTCAGCAAGTCATGCACCTTGAAGATCGATTCCAGCCTGAGATCGTTATGCAGGGCTTCGAATGCCTCCTTGTGATTCAGAACCAGGAATGCGTCCTCCAAAGGCTTGCCGGGCGATTTCTCGCCATACTCGATCAGTGCCTGAGTATCGAGCAGTGAGTAGGTGCCGCCTTCGAGAATGGACGACGCGCAGGAAAAATCGATCAGGAATCTGGATAGCTCGCGCTTGTCGTGAGCGTACCGCGGCATGTTGCCCAAACTCGACAGGACGCTCTCCCGCAACCCGGCTTGAGGCTCAAGCAATTCTTCCCGGAACCGGGCGATTTTCCGCGAAGTATGCGGTTGTTCGAAGTAGGCACGAATCGCCGCCAGTGGATCGGCGCTCAGATAGCGTGTCGCCGGCCCTTTGCCCTGGATAATGAGAGCCCCGCGCTCGACACCTTCCCGCAAGCGGCGATTCAGCGTCGCCCGGCTGAACTCGAAGCGGTGCTCCAACTCGGTCGCCGACACCCCTTGCGGGAATTGACCAATGACTTCAATCAAATCCGCCATGACAAGAATATCCTGTTGATTAGGCGAACAATATATTAAATCTTGTCACCCATGACAAGATGTTTGCTTAATCGGTTGCCAGCCGCAAAAAACCGGAAAAACCAGGAAAAACCAGGGACAGACCACGTTTTTTCGCTCATGGGGCACGAGTCATCGCGCCATGCCGCCCATGCCTCCACCCATGCCTCCCCCCATGCCACCCTGGCGCGGGGCGCGCTTGACGGGGGGCGGGTTCTGTTCGCGCTGGCAGGCGCGACGGTCGGGGCCGTACTTGCCCTTGCAGGCTTCGCGCGCTTTCTGCCGCGCCTCGCAGCGCTGCGCGTTGCGCGCCTTGCTGCAATCGACGGCTTTCACCGTGCCCGCCATGCCGCCCATGCCACCGCCGGGGCCCGGCTGGGCGTGCGCGGAGAACGACAACAGCAGGGCGGCAAAGCCGCCGGCGATGACGTAACTCTGTTTCATGGTTCGGTTCCCGTGGGTTGTGGAACGACGTTTCATCATAGACCATCTCCCCTGCACGGCGCCCCTTTGCAATAAACTGTCCGCCATCTTCCTTCCGGACGCACTCCATGAAGAAGCCCGATGATCCGGCTACCGCGGCCGATCACCGCCTGACGCTGGCCGAGACCCTCGATGCCCTGATCGCCGCCGGCCTCGCGCCGCGCGAGGAGGCGGAGAAGTTCAAGACGGAGCGGCGCTATTACAAGGGCGAGGTGCATCCGCTGATCGTGATCGCCGAGCAGCGCTGGAAATCGCCGACGCCGCCGCACCGCACGCTCGATCTCGACGCGCTGACGCAGTGGTTGGCCAAGTGGTGCGAGCTGGACTACCTGCACATCGATCCGCTCAAGATCAATTTCGCGGCCGTGACCGAGGTGATGAGCATTGCTTACGCCACGCGCTTTCGCATCCTGCCGGTCGAGGTGAAGCCGCACGAGGTGGTGATCGCCACGGCCGAGCCGTTCCAGCGCGCGTGGGAAACGGAGCTGGCGCCGATCCTGCGCAAGGACATCCGCCGCGTCGTGGCCAACCCCGACGACATCGCCCGCTACCAGGTCGAGTTCTACAACCTGGCGAAGTCGGTGAAGGGCGCGCTCGGTCGTGGCGACACCTCGGTCGGCATTTCCAATTTCGAGCAACTGGTCGAGCTGGGCCGGACCAACAAGCAGTTCGATGCCAACGACCAGCACATCGTGCGCATCGTCGACTGGCTGTGGCAGTACGCCTTCGAGCAGCGCGCGTCCGACATCCACATCGAGCCGCGCCGCGATCTCGGCATCGTCCGCTTCCGCATGGACGGCGTGCTGCATCAGGTCTATCAGTTGCCGATGGCGGTGTTCACGGCCATGACCAGCCGCATCAAGATTCTCGGCCGCATGGACGTGGTGGAAAAGCGCCGGCCGCAGGACGGCCGCATCAAGACGCGCACGCCCGACGGCATGGAGATCGAACTGCGGCTGTCGACGCTGCCGACGGCCTTCGGCGAGAAGCTGGTGATGCGCATCTTCGACCCCGAGGTGCTGGTGCGCGATTTTTCCGAACTGGGTTTCGGCGACGAGGAGGCGGCGCGCTGGCGCGAGATGAGCGCCCGGCCCAACGGCATCATCCTCGTCACCGGGCCGACCGGCTCGGGCAAGACCACGACCCTCTACACCACGCTGAAGGCGCTGGCGACGCCCGAGGTCAATGTTTGCACCCTCGAGGACCCGATCGAAATGATCGAGCCGGCCTTCAACCAGGTGCAGGTGCAGCCGGACATCGGCATGGGCTTCGCCGAGGGCATCCGCGCGCTGATGCGGCAGGACCCGGACATCATCATGGTCGGCGAGATCCGCGACCTCGAAACCGCCGACATGGCGATCCAGGCGGCGCTGACCGGCCACCTGGTGTTGTCGACGCTGCACACCAACGATGCCGCCGCGGCCATCACCCGCCTGCTCGACCTCGGCGTGCCCGCCTACCTGCTGCAGGCGACGCTGCTCGGCGTGATGGCGCAGCGGCTGGTGCGCACGCTCTGTCCCAAGTGCAAGGCCGCGGCCGGCCTGCGCGCCGAGGACGAGGAGCAATGGCAGGCGCTGGTGGCGCCGTGGAAGTCGAACCGGCCGACCACGCTCTATCGTCCGGTCGGCTGCCTCGATTGCCGCATGACCGGCTATTCCGGCCGGCTTGGTCTCTACGAGATACTGCCGATATCGCCGGAGATCAAGAAGCTGATCACGGCCGAGACCGACATCGCGCGCCTGCGCGAGCAGGCCACCCGCGAGGGCATGCAGCCGCTGCGCATCTCGGGCGCGCGCAAGGTCGCCGCCGGTCTCACCACCATCGAGGAAATTCTCAAGGTCGCGCCGCCGCCCAGCAGTTAGTGCCATGAACCCAAGGGCTGGCACTGGTAGTGCGTTTCGGCAAAGCGCTTCCAGTAAAACCGTTCGGCCTGAGCGTGTCGAAGGCCTGCCTGGGAGCGACGATCGCGGTTCGACCGTTCGACAGGCTCACGGCTCACCACGAACGGTAATCGGTTTGTTGGAACGCTCTACTAGTAGCCGGTGCCAACCTTGCCGTGGAACGGCGGCCAGCGGCCGACCAGGTTTTCCAGCATGACCAGCTCGGCGTCGGTGTGGTTGATGACATCGGCCGACACCATCATGGTCGGCATCTTCATGTCGTCGTGAATCCACAGCGGGTGGTCGTGGTGGGTGGTGATCACCGTCTCCCACAGCCGCGGCGCGGCCCGGGGGATCACCCTGGCCTCGCCGTAGCAGAGGCAGAAGTAGGTCGGCGCCGTGCCGCCAGCGCCAACTTTTTCGCCGGCGTCGGGCTGTTCGATGTAGCAGGCGGTGCCGCGGATGCCGATGGTGGCGGTGGCGACGGTGAGGTTGCGGCTCCCCTTACCGAAGACCGAAAGGATTTTTCCGCTGACGACGCGCATGAAATTCGTCATGTCGGCGCCGAAGCTTATCGTGCTCGACTCGCGCTGGAGGAAGGCGTCCTGGCCGATGACGTAGAGCGCCTCGGCGCCCGCGCCGGTGGCGACGGTGTCGCCGGGCTTGAGCAGCAGGCCCTCGCGCGCGGGCTGGCCGTTCACCGTGACGGCGCCCTTGATCCGGTGCAGCCCCGGCGGCACCGGGTTGGCGCCGGCGGCGAGCGCGGCGCGTATCAGGCCGAGACGCTCGACGGCGGTGAGCAGGCCGGCGGCGGCGAGCGCGCGCAACAGATGTCGGCGGCGATTCGCCTCGGCATGGAGTACCTCGTCGTTGCCATGAGCATTCTCCCGGAAAAGTCGGGCGACCAAGTCATTGAATTGCACGAGAAACTTGTCGGTCATTTGGCGTATCCTAAACCCAGTAACGGGTAAGTCGATGTAATAAGCTGGCGTTAGCCGCGGTAGCGGTGACAAGACATGCGCCGGCTGGATGTTCCGGATGGATTCCCCTCTTCAGGCCATGGGGGGTTATCGCCAACCGGCGCGGTCGTAGACCTTCTGGGCAATCGCGGTGTTCTTCGCCAGCGTCGCCACCGGCAGCGCGTCGGCCCTAAACTTTCCCATGGCTTCGAGCGCAGGGTTTTTCGCGGCGACGGAACTCACGACGGGCCATTCGTTGTTGCCGTCGGCAAAGTAGCCCTGGGCTTCATCGGAGGCAAGGTATTCGAGGAACTTCACGGCGGCTTCCTTGTGTTGCGCGGTCTTGAGCATGCCGCCGCCGGATATGTTGATGTGCGCGCCGAAGCTCTTCTGGTTCGGCCAGACGATGGCGATTTTCTCCATCACCTTCCTGTCCTCGGGCTTGTCCGAGCGCATCAGCCGCGCCAGGTAGTAGGTGTTGGAGACGGCGACGCCGCATTCGCCGGCAGCCACGGCCTTGATCTGGTCGGTGTCGCCGCCCTTGGGTGCGCGGGCGAAGTTGGCGACCACGCCTTTCGCCCATTCCTCGGCCTTCTGCTCGCCGAGGTGGGCGATCAGCGCCGACATCAGCGACAGGTTGTAGGGGTGGGAGCCGGAGCGCATGCAGACCTTGCCCTTCATCGCCGGCTTGGCGAGGTCCTCGTAGTCCTGCACGTCGGCCGACTTCACCGCGTCCTTGTTGTGGATGATGACGCGGGCGCGGGTGGAGAAGGCGAACCAGTCGGCGCTGCGCAGGTTGGCCGGGATGCGCGACTCGAGAACCTTCGATTTCACCGGCGCGAACAGGCCGAGTTCGTCGGCCTTGGCCAGGCGCGCGGCGTCCACCGTGATGAAGATGTCGGCGGGGCTGGCGGCACCTTCGTTTCTGATGCGCTCGAGCAGTTCGTCCTCCTTGGCCTCGATGCGGTTGATCCTGATGCCGGTCTGCTTCGTGAAGTTGGCGTAGAGCGCTTCGTCGGTCTGGTAGTGGCGGGCGGAGTAGAGGTTGAGTTCCTCGGCCGAGACGGATGTTGCGGCCGTGGCGAGCAGAGCCAGCGGGGCGAGGAGGGGAATGATCAGACGTTTCATGGAGGCTCCCGTGTTGAGAATTGTTCGCAATTCTATTGCGAATAGTTCTCAACTGCAAGCGCTCGATTCAAGGCAATAAAAAAGCCAGTGCTCCGTTCGGAGGGCTGGCTCGCTGGCCGGGTTCGGGAGCTTTTCTAGCCTTCGCCGACGCGGCGGGCGCCGTTGTAGCGGGTGGCCCAGTAGCGTGCGCGCATGTCCTCGATGCGCACCTTGGCGCCGGCGCGCGGCGCATGGACGAACAGGTTGTCGCCGAGGTAGATGCCGACATGGGAGAAGGTGCGGCGCATGGTGTTGAAGAACACCAGGTCTCCGGGCTGTAGTTCGGTCTTGTCGACCACTTCGCCGGCCTTGCTGATTTCGCGCGAGCTGCGCGGCAGGTAGAGGCCGAGGCCTTCCTTGAAGACGTGGCTGACGAAGCCGGAGCAGTCGAAGCCGGTTTCGGGGCTGCTGCCGCCGCGCTTGTAGCGGATGCCGATGAGGTCGAGCGCCTGTTCCAGCGCATCCTGCACGTTGGTGGAGGCGCGGTCGATGAACGTGACCGTTTGTTCGGGCACCGCGATGGCCTTGCCGGTGCTTTCATCAGCTTGGGCGGCGGCGGAAAACAGCAGGGCGCCGATCAGAAAAACGGCGCGAAAGGGACTTGGGTAAAACATGGCTGCGGAGCATAAATGGTTTTTCAGCCGATGTAAACCCATGATAATCAATGGCTAATGCTCCGGTGACGACGCAGCAGGGCGGCACTGGCCAGAAGCAGCATGCCGCTGGCGGCCGAAATCGTGGCCAGCGGCAGCAGGGTGCCGTCGTGGCTCATGCCCACCCAGGTGCCGGCGAGCAGGGCGGCGACCATGGTGAAAAAGCCCAGCAGACCGGCCGCTGCCCCCGCCTGTTGCGGGAATGGCCCAACCGCCCCGGACTGCGCGCAGGGAAAGTTGATGCCATGGGCCCCCATGGCCAGGAACTGGGCGGCGAGCACCACCGACCAGTGATGGGCCCCCGCCAGCACCGCCGCGAGAAAGCCGAGGCCGGCGACGAAGCCGAGCGTGGTGCCCACCGTCAGCGTGCGTTCCAGCCCGATGCGGACGAGCAGCCGACGGCAGACCAGCGTGCCGGCGAGGTAGCCCGAGACGCCGAAGGCGAAGCAGTAGCCGTAGTATTCGGTCGGCACGCCGAGCACCCGGATCAGCACGAAGCTCGACCCGGAGATGAAAACGAAAATGCCGGCATAGGAAAGCGAGCCGGGCAGGGCGTAGGCCCAGAAGGTGGGGGAGGCGGCGATGTGGCCGTAGGTCCGCAGCAGCGGACGCAGGCGCATGGCGGCCGGGTTCCTGTTCTCGTTGGTCTCCTCCAGCCAGCGCGAGCTGGCGACGGCCATCAGCGCGCCGAAGGCGGTGAGCACGGCAAAGGCTGCGCGCCAGCCGAAGCTGACCTGCAGGTAACCGCCGACGATGGGGCCGAGCAGGGGCGCGAACGACAGCAGCGAACTGGCCTTGGCGATCATGCGCGCCCCCTCCGCCGGCGGGTAGGCGTCGCGGATGATGGCGCGGGCGACCACGACGGCCGTGCAGCAGCCCACCGCCTGGACGAAGCGCGCGAATATCAGCACCGGCAGGGTCGGCGCGAGGCCGCAGGCGATGCTGGCCGCCATGTAGATGCCCAACCCGCCGAGCAATACCGGACGGCGGCCATGGCGGTCGGAGAGCGGCCCGCTGACGAGTTGGGCGCCGCCGAAGCCGATGACGAACAGCGACAGCGTCTGCTGCACCGCCGCCGGGGAGGCGTCGAAATAGCCCGTCAGGTGCGGCAGCGAGGCGAGGTAGAGGTCGGTCGATAGCGGCTGCAGCATCAGGCAGCCGGTGATCAGCCAGAGCAGGACCGTCGGCGACACGACCCGGTGCTCAGCCGCGCTTGTTGCGCATGAGCTGGGCCTTTTCCTTTTCCCAGTCGCGCTGTTTCTCGGTATCGCGTTTGTCGTATTCCTTCTTGCCCTTGGCCAGGCCGATGGCAAGCTTGATGCGGCCCTTGGTGTAGTGCAGGTCCAGCGGCACCAGGGCGTAGCCCGCGCGCTCGACCTTGCCGATGAGCTTGCGGATCTCCTCGGCGTGCAGCAGCAGTTTCCGTGTCCTGACCGGATCGGGGCTGACGTGACTGGAGGCCGTCGTCAGCGGGCTGATGTGGCAGCCGATCAGGTACACCTCGGCATTTTTCAGGATGACGTAGGCTTCCTTGAGCTGGACGCGGCCGGCGCGGATCGCCTTGACCTCCCAGCCCTGCAGGGCGAGGCCGGCCTCGAAGCGTTCCTCGATGAAATAGTCGTGGAAGGCCTTCTTGTTGTCGACGATGCTCATGGAAAGTGCTGGGGAGGGACTGCCGAGGCGCCGCGCGGTAGAATCGCGTAATTCTATCGCAGCCACCCGCCATGGCCGTTGTCGAGAAATCCGTGCTGATCGAGCGCACCGCCGCGCAAATGTTCGAACTCGTCGATCGGGTCGAGGACTACCCGCGGTTCCTGCCGTGGTGCGGCGGTACCGAACTGCTCGAGCGCTCGGAGCAGCGCACGGCGGCGCGCATCCACATCAATTACCACGGCATCAAGGCCCATTTCGCCACCAGCAACGACAAGGAAGCGCCGCGCCGGATGACTATCCGCCTGACCGAGGGGCCGTTCAGGCACATGGACGGCGGCTGGAAATTCACGCCGCTGGGCGACACGGCCTGCAAGGTGGAGTTCAGGCTGCATTACGAGTTTTCCAGCAAACTGCTGGAAAAGGCGCTGGGGCCGGTGTTCCACCGCATCGCCGATACCTTCGTCGAATCCTTCGTCAAACGGGCAAACCAGATCCATGGCTGATTCCGCTCCATCCATCCACGTCGAGGTCGTCTATGCCAGGCCGGAACGGCAGGAACTGATCCAGTTGACCCTGCCGGCCGGCGCCACGCTGCAGCAGGCGCTGGAAGCGTCGGGGCTGCCGCGAAAACACCCGGAAATCGATCCCGCCAAGGGCAGGTTCGGCGTCTTCAGCAAGCTCGCCCGGCCCGACACGGTGCTGCGCGACCGCGACCGCGTCGAGATTTACCGGCCGCTGATCGCCGACCCCAAGGAAGTGCGCAAGCAGCGAGCCGCCGAGGGCAAGGTGATGAAGAAGGGCGGCGGAACCGGCGAGGAGTAAGGCCTACTTACACCAGGTCTCGACGTCCTTGCGGGCAGCCTCGGTCTCGGCTTTCCTGGCGTCGCCGACGAGGGGCACCGATTCGCCCTTCTCATTCCTGGTGACGATGATCTGGTCACTTTTCGCTTCGAGCTGGATTAGCCGTTTGCGGGAGTTGTCGCACAGACTCTGGCGTGCGTCGGATTCTGCCTTGACCTGCTCCGGGCTCTTGCCCTTCGTTGCGCCATTGGCGGCCTCTTCCGATTTGGCGGTCGCGGCGCCTTCACCCGCCTTTTCCTTGGTCGCGGTCGCGGCAGGTTCGCCGCCGGTGGTTTTGCCGGACTTGAGCTCGCGCGTCTGCACCTTCTTTTCGAGCGGCGGCTTGTCCGAGTAATGCACCATGCCGCTGGCGTCTTTCCAGCTGTAGATCTGCGCGACGGCGACGAGCGGCAGGGCGAACAAGGTAACGAGGGAAATCAGGGCGGGCGTGCGCATTGGAGGCTGTCCTTGGTTTGCCTGAGCTTGGGCGACGCTCGTATAATAACTTTTTGCACGGAGGAAAAAAGCATGAGACTTATCCAGAAGGCGCTGACGTTCGACGACGTCCTCCTGGTTCCCGCGCATTCGGCGATTCTGCCGCGCGATGTCACCCTGGCGACCCGCCTCACCCGCAAGATTACGCTGAATCTGCCGCTCGTCTCCGCCGCCATGGACACGGTGACCGAGGCGCGCCTGGCCATCGCCTTGGCGCAGGAGGGCGGCATTGGCATCATTCACAAGAACCTCAACCCCAAGGCGCAGGCTGCCGAGGTGGCCAAGGTCAAGCGTTATGAGTCCGGCGTTCTCAAGGACCCGATCACCATCCCGCCGACCATGACGGTGCGCGAGGTGATGGTGCTGACGCGCGCCCACCGCATCTCCGGCCTGCCGGTGGTGGAAGGTGGTCGCGTGGTTGGAATTGTCACCAACCGCGACCTGCGCTTCGAAACGCGTCTCGATGAGGTCGTCGGCAACATCATGACGCCACGCGAGCGCCTCGTCACCGTCAAGGAAGGCACCACCACCGAGCAGGCCAAGGCTCTCATGCATCATCACCGCCTCGAGCGCGTGCTGGTGATCAACGATGCATTTGAACTCCGCGGGCTGATGACCGTGAAGGACATCCTCAAGTCGACCGAGTATCCGTTCGCCGCCAAGGATGGCCTCGGCCACCTGCTGGTCGGCGCCGCCGTCGGCACCGGCGAGGGCACCGAGGAACGCGTGGCCGCGCTGGCCGAAGCTGGCGTCGATGTCATCGTGGTCGATACCGCCCACGGTCACTCCGAAGGTGTGCTCAAGCGTGTGCAGTGGGTCAAGAAGAACTTTCCGCGGGTCGAGGTCATCGGCGGCAACATCGCCACCGGCTCCGCCGCCAGGGCGCTGGTCGATCACGGCGCCGACGCGGTCAAGGTCGGCATCGGCCCCGGCTCGATCTGCACCACCCGCATCGTCGCCGGCGTCGGCGTGCCGCAGATCACCGCGGTCGACAACGTCGCCAAGGCGCTGGCTGACAGCGGCGTACCGCTGATCGCCGATGGCGGCATCCGCTACTCCGGCGATATCTCCAAGGCCATCGCGGCCGGCGCCAATTGCGTGATGCTCGGCGGTCTCTTTGCCGGTACCGAGGAAGCACCCGGCGAGACGGTGCTCTACCAGGGCCGCTCCTACAAGTCCTATCGCGGCATGGGCAGCCTCGGAGCGATGAAGGACGGCGCGGCCGATCGCTACTTTCAGGATTCCGACGCCAACGTCGAGAAGCTGGTGCCCGAGGGCATCGAGGGCCGCGTTCCCTACAAGGGGCCGGTCACCGCGGTGATCCATCAGCTGATGGGCGGCCTGCGTTCCTCGATGGGCTATGTCGGTTGCGCCACCATCGACGAAATGCGCGCGAAGGCCGAGTTCGTCGAAATCACCTCGGCCGGCATCCGCGAGTCGCATGTGCACGACGTGCAGATCACCAAGGAAGCGCCGAACTACCACGCTGATTGATATCAAACTGTTCAACAAAGGCGGCTGCGGCCGCCTTTGTTGTTTGGAGGCCGTGCCATGTCCCACCAGAAAATCCTCATCCTCGATTTCGGTTCCCAGTACACCCAGCTGATCGCCCGCCGCGTGCGCGAGCAGCAGGTCTATTGCGAGCTGCATCCCAACGACGTCTCCGCCGACTTCATCCGCGAATTCGCACCGCGGGGCATCATCCTCTCGGGCGGGCCGAACTCGGTGTACGAGGACGAGACGCCGCGCGCGCCGCAGGTGGTGTTCGATCTCGGCGTGCCGGTGCTCGGCATTTGCTACGGCATGCAGACCATGGCGGCGCAGCTCGGCGGCAAGGTCGAAAATGCCCACAAGCGCGAGTTCGGTTACGCCGAGGTGCGCGCGCGCGGCCATTCGAAGCTGCTCGACGGCATCCAGGACAGCGTCAATGCGGAGGGCCACGGCCTGCTCGACGTCTGGATGTCGCACGGCGACAAGGTGACCGAACTGCCGGCCGGCTTCAAGGTCATTGCTTCAAACGATTCGACGCCGATCGCCGGCATGGGCGACGATGCGCGCCGCTTCTATGGCGTGCAGTTCCACCCGGAGGTCACCCACACCATCAAGGGCCGCGACCTGTTCGTGCGTTTCGTGCGCGACATCTGCGGCTGCAGCGGCGATTGGAACATGCCTGACTATGTGACCGAGGCCATCGCCAAGGTGCGCGAACAAGTCGGTGGGGACGAGGTGATCCTGGGCCTCTCCGGCGGCGTCGACTCCTCCGTGGTGGCGGCGCTGCTGCACAAGGCCATCGGCGACAAACTCACCTGCGTCTTCGTCGACAACGGCCTGCTGCGCCTCAACGAGGCCGAACAGGTCATGCAGACCTTCGGCCGCAACCTTGGCGTCAAGGTCATCCATGTCGACGCCTCGGCCCAGTTCATGGGCCACCTGGCCGGCGTCACCGATCCCGAGCAGAAGCGGCGCATCATCGGCCGCGAATTCGTCGAAGTGTTCCAGGCCGAGGCGCAGAAGCTACCGAATGCGCGCTGGCTGGCGCAGGGCACCATCTACCCCGACGTGATCGAGTCGGCCGGCGCCAAGACCAAGAAGGCCCACACCATCAAGAGCCACCACAATGTCGGCGGCCTGCCCGAAACGCTCAACCTCAAACTGTGCGAGCCGCTGCGTGAACTGTTCAAGGACGAGGTACGCGAACTGGGCATCGCGCTCGGCCTGCCGCACGAGATGGTCTATCGCCATCCCTTCCCCGGCCCCGGCCTGGGCGTGCGCATTCTCGGCGAGGTGAAACAGGAATTTGCCGACCTGCTGCGCCGCGCCGACGCGATTTTCATCGACGAACTGCGCGCGGCCGACTGGTACGAGAAGACCAGCCAGGCCTTCGCGGTGTTCCTGCCGGTGAAGTCCGTCGGTGTGATGGGCGACGGCCGCACCTACGACTATGTCGTCGCGCTGCGCGCCGTCGAAACCCAGGACTTCATGACCGCGCGCTGGGCGCAACTGCCCTACGAGCTGCTGGGACGCGTCGCCAATCGCATCGTTAACGAAGTGCGCGGCATCAATCGAGTCACTTACGACATCACCGGCAAGCCGCCCGGAACCATCGAGTGGGAGTAGTCGGCGCCTGCGGCTTGGTGTGGAAGCACAAGCGGCCACGAGTTGCTGGCCGCGCTCGATCAGACCTTGCAGATGGCGGGGCAGGAGGTGCTGGTAACGGCGGGCATCGGCATTGCGCTCTACCCGCGGCATGGCAACGACATTTCGACCCTGTTCAAGCATGCCGACGCCGCCATGCTGGCTGCCAAGCTCGAAAAGAGCGGTGCCCATCTTTTCGACGGGCAACTCGATGCCGGCGGCCCCGGCCGCTTCGCCCTGATCCAGACCTTCACCTGGTGGGCGCTGGAGACCGCGATGCGCCAGTGCATCGGCTGGCTGAAACGCCGCTTCGATTTACGGATCGAGGTCAACGTGCCGATCAGCGTCATCATGGATACGCAGTTCATGCCTGAGCTGACCCGCCTGGTCGATCGCCATGGCGTCCGAGGCGGCATCACCCCCGAAATCACCGAGAACGTCTTCTTCGGCGACTATGACCGCCTGAACGCCATCCTGTCGCAGTTGCGCAGTTTCGGCATCGAGTGCTCGATCGACGACTTCGGCACTGGCCATTCGTCGCTCTCGCGCCTGCGCCAGTTGCCGGCGGCCGAACTGGAAGCCTTCCTCGCCCAGTCGAAATGGCGGTGGCGCGGATAGGCGAGTCCTGTTCCGCGGCGGTGGCCGGCGACTGGAGCATTTGATGCCCGGTTGAGGCCGTTCGCATGAGGGGCGCGGTACAATCCGCACCCATGCCCAAGACGCGCATCCTCCTCAGTAACGACGACGGCTATTTCGCGCCGGGCATCGAGGCACTCGCCGACGCCCTCGCCGGCCTGGCCGAGATTACCGTGGTGGCGCCCGAGCGTGATCGCAGCGGCGCCTCGAATTCCCTGACGCTCGACCGGCCGTTGCATCTGCGGCGTTCCGCCAATGGCTTTTTCTTCGTCAATGGCACGCCCACCGATTGCGTGCACCTGGCGGTGACCGGCATGCTCGAGCAGCAGCCCGACATGGTCGTCTCCGGCATCAATCTCGGCGCCAACATGGGCGACGACACCATCTACTCCGGCACGGTGGCGGCGGCGATGGAAGGCTACCTGCTCGGCGTGCCGGCCATCGCGGTGTCGCTGGCGAGCCGGGAGGGGAAGCATTTCGCCACAGCCGCCCGCATTGCCCACGAGACGGTCGAGCGTTTCCAGCGCGAGGCCTTCGGCGCGCCGGTGCTGCTCAACATCAACGTGCCCGATGTGCCGTGGGAGGAGATCAAGGGCATCCGCGTTACCCGCCTGGGCCGTCGTCACAAGGCCGAGCCGGTGGTGAAGCAGGTCTCGCCGCGCAACGAAACCGTCTATTGGGTCGGCGCCGCCGGCGCGGCGGCCGATGCCGGCGAGGGCACGGATTTTCATGCGGTGGCCAACGGTTACGTCTCGGTGACGCCGCTGCAGATCGATTTGACCCACGCCGCGCAAGTCGGTGCCGTGACGGACTGGTTGCAGCGATGAACGGTACCGGGACGCTGGCCGGCATCGGCATGACCTCGCAGCGCACCCGCGCGCGCATGATCGAGCGCCTGCGCGTCGAGGGTATCCGCGACGAGCGCGTGCTGACGGCCATCGCGGCGGTCCCGCGCCATATTTTTGTCGAGCAGGCGATGGCCCACCGCGCCTACGAGGACACCGCGCTGCCGCTGATCCTCGGCCAGACCATCTCGCAGCCCTATGTCGTCGCGCGCATGATCGAGTTGCTGCATGCCGGTCGCGACAGCCTGGGCAAGACGCTGGAAATCGGCGCCGGCTGCGGCTACCAGGCCGCCGTGCTGGCGATGCTGACGCGCGAAGTGTTCGCGGTCGAGCGCCTGGCGCCGCTGCTGGCCAAGGCGCGTGGCCATCTGCGCCAGTTGAAGCTGTCGCAGATTCGCCTCAAGCACGCCGACGGCATGGGTGGGCTGCCCGAGGCGGCGCCCTTCGACACCATCATCGTCGCCGCCGCCGCCGTCGGCATTCCGCAGCCGCTGCTCGATCAGCTCGCTCCGGGCGGGCGGCTGATGATCCCGCTCGGCGCCGACCCGCAGGTGCTGTGCCTGATCGAGCGTAGCCCGCGGGGATTCGTCGAGTCGCGCTTCGACGCCGTGCGTTTTGTGCCCCTGCTGCCTGGAGTCGAGTGATGCCGCGCCTGCCGATAGTTCTGCTGATTTCCTTTCTCGCCGGTTGCGCCAGCCAGTCGCCGGCGCCGGTGAGCGACCGTTCGAGCGCGGGCGCCGCCGCGCCTGCCGCCACCGAAACCCGGCCCGGCCATTACGCGGTGAAGAAGGGCGACACCCTCTATCGCATTGCGCTTGACCACGGCCAGGATTACAAGGACGTGGTGGCCTGGAACAATCTGGAAAACCCAAATCGCATCGAGGTCGGGCAGCAGCTGCGCGTCGTTCCGCCCGAGGGCGCGCCGGTGGCGGTGACGAATCCGGTGACGGCCGGCGCGCCAGTCGAAGTGAAGCCGGTTGCCGTGATCACCGTCCCACCAGCACCGACTTCCACCAGCACCGCGATGCTCAAGCGTGACCCCAAGGGCGGCAAGCTGCCGTATTCGGAAGAGAACCTGGCCGGCCTGCGCGCCGCCGAGGGCGCTACCGCGGCCCCTGTCGCGCCCGCAGCCGAGGCCAAGCCCGCCGCGCCGGCGACCGAAGACGGCATCGACTGGGGCTGGCCGGCATCGGGCATGCTGCTGGCCGGCTTCACCGACAGCGGCACGACGCCCAACAAGGGACTGGACATCGCCGGCAAGGCGGGCGAGCCGGTGCTGGCGGCGGCGGCCGGCAAGATCGTCTATGTCGGCAGCAGCCTGCGCGGCTATGGCAACCTGGTCATCGTGCGCCACAGCGCGGCCTTCCTCTCGGCCTATGCCCACAACAGCCGGATCCTGGTGAAGGAAGGGGCCACGGTGACCAAGGGTCAGAAGATCGCGGAGGTCGGCAGCTCCGACACCGACCAGCCCAGGCTGCATTTCGAGATCCGCCGCCAGGGCAAGCCGGTCGATCCGGCCAAGTATCTGCCGCCGCGCTGAAGCCCCCGTGTCCGCGCCCGAGAACCGGTCCGACGAGGAAATCGACTTCGACGGCGACGCCGCCGGCGCGGAGAAGGGCGGCGCGCCGCGCGTCGAGGACGAGTTCCTCGACGACGTCACCCAGATCTATCTCAACGAGATCGGCGCCACCCACCTGCTGACGCCGCGGGAGGAACTGAGCCTGGCGCGGCGCGTCCGGGCCGGCGACTTCGCGGCGCGGCAACACATGATCGAGGCCAACCTGCGCTTGGTGGTGAGTGTCGCCAAGCACTACCAGCACCGCGGCATGCCGCTCGACGACCTGATCGAGGAGGGCAACCTCGGCCTCATCCACGCGCTGGAAAAGTTCGACCCGGAGCGCGGCTTCCGCTTCTCGACCTACGCTACCTGGTGGATCCGCCAGAACATCGAGCGGGCGATCATGAACCAGTCGCGCACCATCCGCCTGCCGGTGCATGTGGTGAAGGAACTCAACCTGATTCTGCGCGCGCTGCGTCAGATCGACGAGCGCGCCGGCGGCGAGCATCGCGCCGAGAGCCATGCCGGCATCCAGGCCGTGGCGCGGCTGCTGGACAAGCCGGTGGAGGAGATCCGCCATATCCTCCAGTGCGGCGAGCGTGTCACCTCGCTCGATGCACCGCTCGACATCGACCCCGATCTGTCGGTTGCCGACTCGGTCGCCGACGACGACGACGGCGCGCCGGACACTCAGGTCGAGCACGACGAGATCGTGCGCCATGTGCGCGAGTGGGTGGCGCGGCTCTCGGACAAGCAGCGTCGCGTCATCGAGCGCCGCTACGGCCTCGGCGCCGAGGAGGTGTGTACGCTGGAGAATCTTGCCCGCGAACTCGGCGTGACCCGTGAGCGTGTGCGCCAGATCCAGCTGGAAGCCCTCGGCCAGTTGCGCCGTCGCCTGCTGCGCGATGGTTTGGACAGGGACGACCTGCTGTAACGCCGTCCCGCCAGCGCCAACTTTTTCCGACGCAAGCTAGCGGGCGGCTTTCAAGGTTTCGGCAAGTTGATGGACCGCCATGGCGTAGAAACTCGACCGGTTGTAGCGCGTGATGGCGAAGAAGTTCTGATAGCCCAGCCAGTATTCGGTCGGCGCGTCGGGTGTGACGAGGTCGATCAGCGCGGCGGGCTGCTCGGCCGCCGCCGTCAGGCTTGCCGGGCGTAACCCCATCGTTGCCATTTCCGCCGGCAGCCGCAGCGGGCGGATGCCCTCGTCGATGAGCGGCTGCGGATTGCCGTCGGGTTCCAGTTCGACCGCCGTCGTCACGGGCTCACCCGGCTTCCAGCCGTGGGCCTGCAGGAAATGGGCGACGCTGCCGATGGCATCGGTGGCGCTGGCGTTCAGGTCGATGCGGCCGCTGTCGTCGAAATCCACGGCCCACTGGCGCACGCTGCTGGGCAGGAACTGCGGCAGGCCCAGCGCGCCGGCGTAGGAGCCGCGGTAGCTCAGCGGATCGCGGCCCTGCTCGCGCGCCAGCAGGAGCATGGCTTCGAGTTCGCGGCGAAACAGTTCGGCGCGCGGCGGATAGTCGAAGGCCAGCGTGGCGAGCGCGGCCAGCGTGCCGAAGCGGCCGGTGTTGCGGCCGTAAATGGTCTCGATGCCGATGATGGCGACGACGATTTCCTCGGGCACGCCGTAGCGCGCGTTGGCATCGGCCAATGCCGCGCGATGCTCGCGCCAGAAGCGCAAGCCGGCGGCGATGCGTTTGGGTTCGATGAAGCGACCGCGGTAGGTGCGCCACGAGCGGATGCCGGGGTCACGCGGCGGCATGATGGCCTTGATTACCGCGGGCAGCGGGCGGATGTGGCCGAACACGGCGAGCAGCGCCTCGCGGTCGAAACCGTGGCGGCTTTCCATGTCGGCGACGAAGGCGCGCACATCGTCGCGCTCGGCGAAGTTGCGTGCCGATGCCGCCGTGGCAAGGAAGCATGCGGCCCAGCACAGGATCGTCAGGCAGCGACGCACAAGCGATGTCACGGCTGGAAGCGGGTGACGCGGGTTTTCAGTTCGTCGAGCAGCACGGGATCGAGACTACCGTAGCGCAGGCGGCCGTAGAGCGCCGAAATGGCGCGGATTTCCGTGGCGCTTTCGGGAAAGCGCGCGGCGATGCGCGCCGCGTAGGCCAGCGGGCCTTCCCAGGACGCGCGTGGCAGGCCACGGCGGCCGAGCCGGCGCCCGAGCTTGAGCCAGACGCGCTGCGCCGCGTCGGTGCGCCGTCGCTGCCGCAGAGCCCAGGCGGTGAGCCCGAGCAGCACGAGACCGGCCAGCACCGCCAGGGTCGCCGTCATCTGCCGCCAGTCGGGTGTGCGCATGCCGAGGCGGTTGAGGAATTCGCGCTGACGCTCCGGGTTATAGCCGATCACCCACTGGTTCCAGGTGTTGGCCACGGCGTCGAAGCGCAGCCGCAGCTCGCGCAGCAGGGTCAGATCGAGGCGCGCCATCAGCGGTACATTTGATCCCGCCGGCACGGCGGCGGCGAGGTTCTGCGAAATGCGCGACGGCACGCTGAGTGCCGTCGGGTCGATGCGCGTCCAGCCGCGGTCCTTGAGCCAGACTTCGGCCCAGGCGTGGGCGTCGTACTGCCGCACGGTGAAGTAGCCGTCGAAGGGGTTGATCTCGCCGCCCTGATAGCCGGTGACCACGCGCGCCGGCAGGCCGGCGGCACGCAGGGCGAAGACGAAGGCGCCGGCAAAGTGCTCGCAGAAGCCTTCGCGGCTGTCGAACAGGAACTCGTCGACGCTGTGCTGGCCGAGCAAAGGCGGCGTCAGGCTGTAGCGCAGGCCCTGAGTCAGGAAAAAGCGGGTAGCGGCGTCGAGCACGGCCTCGTCGGTCTTCAGCTTCTCGCGCCAGCCGTTGGCCAGTTCGCTTGTCCTCGGGTTGAAGTCGCCGGGCAGGGCGAGGGCGCGTCGCAGTACGCCGGCGGATTCGTCGAGGCCCGCGGTCATGGCGGTGTGCGAAGCCACCGTGTAGCGCAGGCGGGCCGTGACCGGCGTCTTGGCCAGCAGCTGATAGTCGCCCGTCATCAGGCTGTCCGGCGGCAGCTGTCCCGGCAGTTCCAGGGCGAACAGCCAGGGCTTGGCGTGGGCTTCGAGCGTGACCTCGTAATCGATGGCCGGACCTTGCGGCGCGTAGGCCAGGCGCGGCAGCGGCAGACGTCGTTCCGAAGTCCAGGTGCGGCCGTCGAACTCGGAGAGCACCGGGCCGCGCCAGTAAAGCTGGTCGCGCGGCGGCGTATCGCCGACCTTGGCGCCGAATTTTGCACGGAAGGCGATGGCGTCGGATTGCGAGAGATTGCTGATGCTGCCGGGCGCCATCGAGTCCGACAGCCCCGTCAGCGCCGAGAAGGCGTCGCGCGGCAGACCCCACAATGGCCCCTGCACGCGCGGGAACAGCACGAACAGCAGCAGCATGAAGGGTACCGCCTGCAGCAGCATCAGACTCGAGCGGCGCAGCAGGTCGGCCGGGCGGGCGCGGGCGTCGGCGAGGCTGCCGAGCGCGGCGGTGACGGCGACGATGGTGGCGAGCATGAGGCCGGCCGTGGCCATGCTCTGGGCGAAGAAGAACTGGGCCAGGACGAGAAAGTAGCAGAGGAAGATCACGGCCAGGCCGTCGCGGCGCGTGCGCGCCTCCAGCGGCTTCAGGGCCAGAAACAGGACGAGCAGCGCCACGCCGGGGTTCTGCCCGAACAGCGTCTTGAACTGGGCGAGGACGCCGGCGCTGCCGGCGAAGGTGAGCAGGATCAGCCAGCCGCGCGCGGGCAGCCTGCGGTTCGTCCAGTTGAGCAGCGCGCGCCCGGCCAGCAGCGTCAGCGCGAGCGCGGAGAGCCAGAGCGGCACATGCGGCGTCAGCGGCAGCAGGGCGGACAGCGCGGCGGCGAGCAGCCACCAGGTCTGCATCGCCGTTATGGCTTGCGACTTACTCTTTGCCATGGAGGGCCAATCGCCTCAGACAGGCATGCAGGTGGGCCTCGCCGCCGGCTGGGGCGAGTTGCGATCCGGGCAGGCGCAGGCCCCAGCTCAGGCCGGCGGCGTGGGCGTCGAGCACCCAGCGGGTGAGCCACGACAGGCGTTCCTCGACCGGCATGGCGGTGGGCAGGACATCCCAGGCTAGCCACACGGTCTGCGCGGCGGGATCGGCATATTGCTTTGTCATCAGCGGCGCGTCGGCGCCGAGCCGCGCCGCGGTTTTCCAGGCGACATGGCGCGGCGGATCGGCGAGCTGGTGACCGCGCAAGGCGAGGAAATCCTCGCTGCCCTGGGGGTTGCGGGCCGCGTTGCCGGCACGACCGCCAAAAGTCGGCGGTGGCGGCACGGCGGTTCCCGTCGGCCTGGGGTAGACCAGGCAGCGCATGTCGGGCACGGCATAGGCCCAGGCGCGGATCAGGCCGAGGGGCCAGACGGTGTCGAGCGTCACGCGCGGCAGTGCCAGCCAGCCGCGGGCCAAGGCGGGAACGGCCAGTCGCGCCGCGGCGCTGGAATGGGCGGGAACATCGACAATCCCGGACATGCCCCCGGCAAGGCGTAGCTGGACCTGGCGGCGCTCGTCGGCGCGCGCGTTGTGCAACAGCAGCGTGAAGCGCGCGCTGTCCCCGGCGAACACCGGCTCGACGCGACCCGGCGCAAGCGACAGGTGGGCGAGGTTGCGGAAGGTGTGGAGGATGGCGATGACGCCCAGACCGGCCAGCAGGAAGGTGAGCGCGTAGCCGAGGCTGAGGTTGTAGTTCATGGCGCCGAGCAGCATCACCAGCAGCGATGCGGCGTAGCCGATACCGGCGCGCGTCGGCAATACATAGACGCGGCGCTGGGTGAGGATGACGGGCGCGGGTTCGGGCGGTCGCACGCGCAATGCCCAGCGAATGAAGCGGTCCTGCAATGCCGCCGCGATCCTCATGCGGGATCTCTCAGGGAATCGGCACCGCCTCGATCAGCCGCGCCGCGACTTCGGCCGGGCTCAGGCGGGCGATGCTTTCACCGGCCGGGTGCAGGCGGTGACAGGCGACGCCGGGCAGAACCGTCTGTACGTCGTCCGGCAACACGTGGTCGCGACCTTCGAGCCAGGCCCAGGCGCGGGAGGCGGCGAGCAGGGCCAGCGCGGCGCGCGGGGAGAGCCCCGCCTGCCAGTCGGGCGCTTCGCGGGTCTGCGCGATCAACGCCTGGATGTAGTCGATCAGCGCTTCCGACACTTGCACGGCACGCACCGACTTCTGGTGGGCCAGCAGTTCCTCCGGCGCGAGGCAGGGTTGCAGGCCGGCGAGAATCTCGCGGCGGTCGACGCCGGCGAGCAGGTCGCGTTCGGCGGCACGGTCGGGATAGCCGAGCTCGATGCGCATCAGGAAACGGTCGAGCTGCGACTCGGGCAGCGGATAGGTGCCGATCTGGGTCGAAGGATTTTGCGTCGCGATGACGAAAAACGGCTCGGGCAGCGGACGGGTCAGGCCCTCGGCGGTGACCTGGCGCTCCTCCATCGCTTCCAGCAGCGCCGACTGGGTCTTGGGGGTGGCGCGGTTGACCTCGTCGGCCAGCACCACGTGGGTGAATACCGGCCCGGGGTGGAAGCGGAAGGCGCCGCTGTCGCGGTCGAACACCGACACGCCGAGGATGTCGGCCGGCAGCATGTCGCTGGTGAACTGGATGCGCTGGAAGGAGAGGCCGAGCAACTGGGCCAGGGCGTGGGCCAGAGTGGTCTTGCCGACGCCCGGCAGATCCTCGATCAGCAGGTGGCCGCGCGCGAGCAGGCAGGCCAGCGCCAGCCGGATCTGGCCTTCCTTGCCGAGGATGACGGTGCCGGTGGCGCGTACGACATGCTCCAACGGCTTCCTGATACTGGGGGAGAGCATGTTTCGAAGCTCCGCAATCGGTGGATAATGCAACTTTCGCTGCCATTGTATGTCATTCGTTTCCGATGACCACCACTGCCTTCATCACCCACCGCGACTGCTTTGCCCACGACATGGGCGGCCATCATCCCGAGTGTCCCGACCGTCTTTCGGCCATCCAGGATCGCCTGATCGCGGCGCAGCTCGACCTCTATTTGCAGTTCCACGATGCGCCGCTCGCGACCACCGGGCAACTGGCGCGCGTGCATCCGCCGCGCTACATCAAAACGCTGGAAATGAGCGCGCCGACCAGCGGAATTTTCCACGTCGATCCGGATACGGCGATGAGCCCGGGAACGTGGACGGCGGCGCTGCGCGCGGCCGGTGCCGGCGTGCTGGCTGTGGATCTCGTGATGCAGGGCAAGGCCGAGAATGCCTTCTGTTCCGTGCGTCCGCCCGGACACCATGCCGAGCGGGCCAAGGCCATGGGTTTCTGCTTTTTCAACAACATCGCGGTGGCGGCGGCCCATGCCATCGAGCAGTGGGGCCTCAGGCGTGTCGCGGTGATCGACTTCGACGTCCATCACGGCAACGGCACGGAGGAGATTTTCGCCAACCACGAGAACGTGCTGATGGTCAGCACCTTCCAGCATCCGTTCTATCCCTATTGCGGCGCCGAGAACCAGGCACCCAACATGTGCAACGTGCCGTTGCCGGCGCGCACGCGCGGCGACGGCTTCCGCGAGGTGGTGACCGAGGTATGGCTGCCGCGCCTGCGCGACTATGCCCCGGAGATGGTGTTCATCTCGGCCGGCTTCGACGCCCACTACGAGGACGACATGGGCTCGCTCGGCCTGCTCGAGGCCGACTACGCCTGGGTGACCGAACAGTTGATGGCGGTGGCGCGCGAGTCGGCCAAAGGACGCGTCGTTTCCATGCTCGAAGGCGGCTACGCCCTGTCGGCGCTGGCGCGCAGCGTCGCCGCCCACGTCAAGGTCCTGGCGGACCTGCATTAACACGGTGTTACAACCCGGCCGGCCCGGCGGGCCATTTCGACAGTAAAATCCACCGCTTTCCCATTCGGATGCATTCCATGATTCAAGGATCGATTCCCGCCATCGTCACGCCCATGGCGGATGACGGCAGCCTCGACCTGCCGCGCCTTAGAAGCTTGCTCGACTGGCACATCGCCGAAGGCTCGGACGGCGTCGTCGTCGTCGGTACCACCGGCGAGTCGCCGACCGTGGATTTCGACGAGCATCACCGCCTGATCGAGACGGCCGTCCAGCATGTCGCCGGGCGTATTCCCGTGATCGCCGGCACCGGCGGCAACGCCACGGCGGAAGCCATCGAACTGGGGCAGTTCGCCAGGAAGGTCGGCGCCAGCGCCCACCTTTCCGTCGTTCCCTACTACAACAAGCCGACGCAGGAAGGGCTCTATCAGCACTTCAAGGCCATCGCCGAGGCCGTCGACCTGCCGCTGATCCTTTACAACGTGCCGGGGCGCACGGTGGCCGACCTGTCCAACGACACGGCGCTGCGCCTGGCGCAGGTTCCCAATGTCGTCGGCATCAAGGATGCGACCGGCGATCTCGAACGCGGCACCGACCTGCTCAAGCGTGCGCCGAACGGCTTCGCCGTCTATAGCGGCGACGACGCCACGGCGATGCTGCTGGTTCTGCTTGGCGGCAAGGGTACGATTTCGGTCACCGCCAACGTTGCTCCGCGCCTGATGCACGAGATGGTGACCGCCGCGCTCGCCGGTGACGTGGCGCGCGCGCGTGAGATCAACTTCCGCCTGCTGGGTTTGCACAAGAACCTGTTCATCGAGGCCAACCCGATCCCGGTCAAGTGGGCCTGTCAGCAAATGGGTCTGATCGGCGGCGGCCTGCGCCTGCCGCTGACGCCGCTTTCTCTCGAATACTACGACCGCGTCCGCGCCGCCATGCGCGAGGCCGGCATCAACCTGTGATGGAAAATATGTCAGAAAAACTCCGCTGGTTCCTCGCCCTTTGCTCTGTCGCGGTGCTCGCCGGTTGCGGCGGCGTCGAGTCCAAGAAGATCGACTACAAGTCCTCGGGCAAGCTGCCGCCGCTCGAAGTGCCGCCCGATCTGACACAGCCTTCGCGCGATGATCGCTACGCCGTGCCCGACACAGGCTCCAGGGGTTCCGCTACCTTCTCGACCTACACCGGCGAACGTGCCGGCAAGCCAAGCACCGCCGGCACGGCCGCAGTCCTGCCGCAGGTCGACAGGATGCGTATCGAGCGCTCGGGAACCCAGCGCTGGCTGGTGGTGAGCGGCATCGCTCCCGACAAGCTGTGGCCGACCGTCAAGGAGTTCTGGCAGGAAATCGGCTTCATCGTCAATATCGAACTGCCCGAGGCCGGTGTCATGGAAACCGACTGGGCCGAGAATCGCGCCAAGCTCGGTAACGACGCCATTCGCAGCGTGATCGGCAAGGTCTTCGACTCGGTCTACTCGACGCCCGAGCGCGACAAGTTTCGCACGCGTCTGGAAAAGGGTGAGGGTGGCACCACCGAGATCTATATCAGTCATCGCGGCATGTACGAGATATACGTGACCGAAGGCCGCGACCAGACCAAATGGCAGCCGCGTTCGCCGGAGCCCGAGATCGAGGCGGAGATGCTGCGGCGCCTGATGGTGCGGCTCGGCGCCACCGATGCCCAGGCCAAGACCCAGGTGGCCAAGGCGCCGGCGGTCGAGGAAAAGGCCAAGCTGGCCCGCGCCACCGATGGCAGCGGCACGCTCGAGTTGCAGGAAGGTTTCGACCGCGCCTGGCGGCGCGTCGGTCTCGCGCTCGATCGCGTCGGCTTCACCGTCGAGGATCGCGACCGTTCGCAGGGCTTGTACTTCGTTCGCTACGTCGATACCGAACCCACAGCCAAGAAGGACGACAAAAGCTTCGCTTCCAAGCTGATGTTCTGGAAGGGCGATGCGCCCAAGGTCGATCCCGGTGCACGCTACCGCGTTTACATCAAGGGCACGGGGGGTGCCAGCACCGTGCAAGTGCTGACGCGCGAGGGCGGCGTGGACAAGTCCGACACGTCCAAGAAGATTCTCGGCCTGCTCCACGAACAACTGAAGTAGCGTGCGCTTCGCCTCGCTGGGCAGCGGCAGCAAGGGCAATGCCTTGGTTGTCGAGAGTGGGCGCACGCGGATTCTGATCGACTGTGGTTTTGGTCCGCGCGAGTTGACGTCGCGCCTGGCACGGCTCGGGTTGACGCCAGAGGATCTCGATGCGATCCTCGTTACCCACGAACACGGCGATCACGTCGGCGGCGTGGCGCGTGCCGCGAAGCGCTTTTCCCTCGCCGTGCATATGAGCCACGGCACCTGCGCGGCGGCCGATCTGGCCGGGCAGATCGAGGTGAGCCTGTTCGACAGTCACACGGTCTTTGCCGTGGGCGATCTGCAGATTCAACCCTTTCCGGTTCCGCACGATGCGCGCGAACCGACCCAGTTCGCTGTGAGCGATGGCCAGTGGCGCCTTGGGGTGTTGACCGATGCCGGCTGCGTGACGCCGCACATGGTCGAGATGCTCGACGGCTGCGACGGCCTGGTGCTGGAATGCAACCATGACGCTGATATGCTCCGCAACGGAAGCTATCCGTGGCCACTCAAGCAGCGCGTCGGCGGGCGCCTCGGGCATCTGGACAACACAGCGGCCGCTAACCTGCTGGTTCAGATTGATCGCCGCCGCCTGCAGCACGTTGTGGCAGCCCATCTGAGCGAGCAGAACAATACGCCGGATCTGGCGCAGGCCACATTGGCCGGTGTTCTGGGTTGCCGACAGCAGGAGGTCGCGGTCGCCGACCAGCAACAAGGATTCGACTGGCGGCAGTTCTGATGGTGCTGCGAGTGATTTGACCAAAGCCCCTGAGGCGATTACTTCTTCTTCGCCGCCTTCTTGCCGGCAACGGCGGTCTTGATGGTGGCACAGGCAGTAAAGCGCGGCACGGTGGTGGCGGCAATTGCGTCTTGATCGGTGTTGGATATGCTGAGCAGCGCCGCCAGTTTTTTCCCCTTGGGCAGACGCTTGATCTCCAGTTCGGCACGCAGCGCCTCCGAGCGCGAGCCGACGGGGCGTGATGCTACCAAGCGGACGGGCGCGTGGGAACGGGTATAGCGGGCGCCCTTGCCGGAAAGATGTTCTTGAAAGCGGCGCTCGACATCGGTGGCAGTCCCCGTATAGAGGGAGCCGTCGATGCATTCGATCAGGTAGAGATGCCAGATTGTGTTCGGCGGCGTCAGGATGTCCTTCAGCCCGTTGTGATCGATTTCCTGCATGAGAGCCAGCAGTCGTCCAATTTTACCCGGAGGAAATTCCTCCCGGGCAAACCAGTCAAGGCAATTGCCCGGCAGGTCGATAACTCTTTCTGCCATGGGGTGCGGGGACGTCATGGCTCATGTGTGATCTCGCCATTCCGGGGCGCCACGGCTGCGCTGCCGGCATCGGGCGGCGTAGCCTTTGACGGATCCGCCGCGACATCGTGGCCGCTGCCATCGGCGGCAACCTTGTCTGCGAGCTTTTGTTGGCGCTTTTCTTCTTGCTTGCGTTTCTTTGCCAGATCTCTCTGGCGTTTTTCGAACTGGTAGTTTGGCTTGACCAAGAGGCCTCCTGTGATCGCCACGAGGGCGGAATGGAACACTTCGTTTTCCTCGGCCGCGCAACACTGGCAGTGCCGCCGGATTCTTCGGCCTTTCGGCCAATCGTGTGGTCGCGTTATGTACGCAAGTCGTTCTGTAGCGCTCGATGAGAAATCCATGCAAGCGTGACGAACGTCCCTACTTGGCTGTGGATTAGTTGATCGAAAACCGAATCATCGATTGGGTGCGGCGATTCACCGATCGCTTTGATGTCGCCATCTTCGGCGGCGATGATAGTGGTCAGGATTTTCATCATCGTGTTCTCCGTTGCCGGCATCACGCCGGCGTCAGCAGATTCATGCGGAAACGCCGCCCTTTGATGCCGACAGGTGCCGATCCGACGGGGAGGGGGTGAAGTCTAGCAGGCGCACCGCGCGGCAGCCAGCAGGGATTCGCCGCAGTACCGCTATTTCGACTTGCGGATGTGACGCTTTGGCCAGCGGAGGCCGCACTACATCTCCTGATAGATCGGCCCGGTGTCACCCAGGTCATGTTCTGCGTTGGAAAGATAGGAAATTAAACGCGACATTTGGAAGTATCTCTGATGCTGGGTGCCGCAGTCAATCGTCGGTTTTGCACGAGTCACCCCATAATGTAGATCGGCCCTTCGCCGCCCCGCGGCGTTACCCAGGTGATGTTCTGCGTCGGGTCCTTGATGTCGAAGGCCTGGGCCATGCCGCCGATTTCATCGTCGGACTTGATGTCGGCGCGGCGAGTCAGGTCGTTGGAGGTCGAAATGTGGTTCATGGTCTGCTCGAGCGTGGCCAGCGGCCGGGTGACGGAAGCGACGATCAACCAGGCAATGAAACCCAGCGCCAGCGTGGCGACGCCGACGAAGAGCAGCAGGCCGACGCGCACGGCGTCATGGATCGCCTTGGCCGCCGCGCTTTCCTGCTTGCCCAGCTCGGCGGCGATGAGCTGGATTTCCTTCACCACGCCATCGATTCTCGCCGTGGGCGCGCGGTCGATGCCCTTGACCCGCTTGTCGACCGTCGCGGCCGCGTCGGCGGACGCGCGCCCGTAGGATTTCAGCGCCTCCAGATAGGCGGGCGGGAGCTTGGCGAATTCCGCGAGCACATCATCCACCTTGAGGCGCTCCGTAATGCCGAGATTCCGGGCGACCTCCCCGAGGGAAGCAAGCTCGGCGACGACCGCCTTCGCTTCCTTGTTGAAGCCCTCCAGGTATTTGTCGTAATCGGTCGGGTTGCGACCGCGACTGCAGGAGGATGTTTTTCCATTCCTGCACCTGGATATTGAAATGCACCTGGGCGCTGCGCGCATGTCCGGTCGCGGCGATCAGTTGCCGATGCTTGGCGATTGACTCTTCCAGCCGGTCGTTGAGGCGGGATGCCTGCCACAGCGAGAAGCCGCCCATGCCGATCAGAGCGTTAGTGCAACATCCGTTCTGTAAATTCGTAACCTGCTGGTTTTGCGAGGCTGTGTCGGCCGTAGCGATGAGGGCGCGTAGCGCCCGAAGAGCGAAGGACGGCACAGCCTCGCGGCGAAACTCCGGCAGGCAGCACCCGC